>NZ_JBMDKO010000099.1:0-3039 GCF_057809755.1 Pseudomonas sp. FG13 | reverse complement strand
CTTCAGCGACAGTGGCGCCGTTGGTACGGTCGAAGCCATCTGCAGCAACGGTGGCAGCGCCGGTGCGATCGTAACCATCAGCGGCAATAGCTGAACCGGTACGGTCGAAACCGTCGGCGGCGAAGGTGTTGGCAGCCAGTACGGACAGGGTCAAGGCAAGGATCAGTTTGGTTTTCATCGTCGTAGCTCCAAAATCGTTGAGAGGAGGTGTCTTGCATGGGTTTAATTCTACGCATGCAAATTTGATTAAAAAGCGCAAAATAATGCTAAAAATAATCGATTAAATCGATACTAAGGCCTGTGCATTCCACGGCTTTACAAACCTTGGCAGCAGGGCGTGAACGTATCGATTCAAGTGAGATGAGGATGCCCGGCCAACATTAATCGGCGATTAATTCCGTGTCGGACGGGATGTGACAGATTTTTCAGGTATTCCCGACCTGTTTTTCACCGCCGCAACGCCAGTCTTCCCCGGGCCTGTAATCAAGGCCGGTCGCCTCACACTGGAGCTTTCCCTGCGATGAATAAACTGCCTCAAATCACCCTGGCCTTCTGGGTCATGAAAATCTGCGCGACGACCCTGGGCGAAACCGCAGGGGACCTGCTGTCGATGACCCTCAATGTCGGCTATGCCCTCAGCTCGCTGATCCTGATCAGCGTGTTCGTCCTGACGCTGGTGACGCAGTTGATGGCCAAGACCTACAAGCCGCTGCTGTACTGGATCGTGATTCTGTCCACCAGCACCGCGGGCACCACCATGTCCGACTTCATGGATCGCACCCTCGAACTGGGTTACGCCACCGGGTCGATGATCCTGATTGCGATTCTGCTGGCGATCTTCGCGGCCTGGCGCCTGAGCGGCGATTCGCTCAACGTCACCAAGGTGCAGACTTTCCGTGGCGAGATGTTCTATTGGATGGCGATCCTGTTTTCCAACACCCTGGGCACCGCCCTTGGCGACTACCTGGCGGATGATTCGGGCCTGGGGTTTGGTGGCGGTGCGTTGCTGATCGGATCGACCATTGCCCTGGTCGTGCTGCTCAAGTACTTCACCAGGATCTCGACAGTGGTGTTGTTCTGGATTGCATTCGTGCTGACGCGTCCCCTGGGAGCGACCCTGGGTGACCTGATGACCAAGTCCCATGAAAAGGGCGGCCTGGACTTCGGCACCATCGGTTCGTCGGCGGTGCTGGCGGGGATTCTGGTGGTAATGATCGCCGGGGCGGCGTATGCGCAGAATCGTTATGGCAAGCAGGGCGCTGCCGAGTTGGGTTGATACCGAGTTGTCCCTATCGCGAGCAGGCTCGCTCCCACAGAGGATCTTCAGTGAGCAAAAAATTCTGCTCACAGCCGATCAAATGTGGGAGCGAGCCTGCTCGCGATGAGGCCCTTACAGTCACTGTTGTAATGACTGCTGAAACATCAGTCCGTCACGATCCGCGAGTGTTTGCGGGTGTCTTTCATGGTGATGTACACCAGCAACGAGACCGCGATGCACGCCGTCACGTACCAGTAGTAGCCCGTCTCCATGCCAATGCTCTTGAACCACAGTGCGATGTATTCAGCCGTGCCGCCGAAGATCGACACGGTCAGCGCATACGGCAGGCCGACACCCAAGGCGCGGATTTCGGTGGGAAACAACTCGGCTTTCACCACGGCGTTGATCGAGGTGTAGCCGCTGACGATGATCAGCGCAGCCATGATCAGGAAAAACGCGCCCCACCAGGTCTGGATGGTGTGCAGGGTGGTGAGGATCGGCACGGTGCACAGCGTTCCCAGGATGCCGAAGGCAATCAGGATCGGCCGACGTCCGATCTTGTCCGACAGCCCACCGATCACCGGTTGCAGGCACATGAACAGGAACAGCGTGGCGGCGGAAATCGTGGTGGAGTCGGAAATGCTCATGCCGACGGTGTTCACCAGGTATTTCTGCATGTAGGTGGTGTAGGTATAGAACGCCAGGGTGCCGCCCATGGTCAGGCCAACCACGGTCATCAGTTCCTTCGGGTGACGCAGCAAGGTGCGCATGGCGCTTTCCTTGGCCTTCTCCTTCTTGGTGAACGACTCGGTTTCTTCCATGCCGCGACGCAGGTACAGCGCCACGATCGCACACAAGGCGCCGATGGCGAACGGAATGCGCCAGCCCCAGGCGTACAGCTGGTCGCTGGTGAGGAACTGCTGCAACACGATCAGCACGCCGAGGGCGATGAGCTGGCCGGAGATCAGGGTCACGTACTGGAAGCTGGAGAAGAAGCCGCGACGTTCCTTGGTCGCCATTTCGCTCAGGTAGGTCGCCGACGTGCCGTACTCGCCGCCCACCGACAGGCCCTGGAGCAAGCGGGCGAAGACCAGCAGGATCGGGGCGCCGACGCCGATGGTTTCATAACTGGGGCTCAGGGCGATGATCAGCGAGCCGAAGCACATCAAGTAGACCGAGGCCATCAGCGCCCGCTTGCGACCGGCGCGGTCGGCATAGAGGCCCATCAACCATCCGCCGATCGGACGCATCAGGAAGCCCACGGCGAAAATCGCGGCGGTGTTGAGCAACTGGGCGGTGGTGTCGCCCTTGGGGAAGAAGACTTTGGCGAAGTACAACGAGAAAGCGGCGTAGACGTACCAGTCATACCACTCGACCATGTTGCCGACCGAACCGCTGAAGATCGATTTGATCCGGCTGGCGGTGGTTCTTTCACGAGCGGGCACGGCCGCCGACCCGAGGGGCAGGGTGTTGGAGTTATCCATTGAAGGATCCTTCGTTTAATTGTTTTTGTGGAGCGCGTAGGAACGCAGCCTGACAGGGCTATAGCAGGAGCTGTGCCATATGGCGGAAGGCCGATCCAGAGGGGTTTGGCTCATGGGGTGAGCGGAAATCCGCCTATCCTGGACGCAGGGTGAGCGAGAATCCGCTGATTCGGCAGTGCCTGGACAGGCCTCTTCGCGGGCAAGCCCGGCTCCCACACTGGGTCTTCAGTGGACGCTCAGACGGCTGCGGTCGGCCCCAATCTCTTGTGGGAGCGGGCTTGCTCGCGAAAGCGGTGG
>NZ_JBMDKO010000098.1:0-3676 GCF_057809755.1 Pseudomonas sp. FG13 | reverse complement strand
TCGCGATAGCGGTGGCACATTCAACGCGGATGCAGGCAGGCCTGGCGTCTTCGCGGGCAAGCCCGCTCTCACAGTGGATTTGTGGTGTGTGCAGGGTCTGTGTACGGCATCGAACCCTGTGGGAGCGAGCCTGCTCGCGATAGCGGTGGCACATTCAACGCGGATGCAGGCAGGCCTGGCGTCTTCGCGAGCAAGCCCGCTCCCACAATGGATTTTTGGTGTGCGCAGGGTTTGTGTACGGCATTGAATCCTGTGGGAGCGAGCCTGCTCGCGATAGCGGTGACACATTCAACGCGGATGCAGGCAGGCCTGTCGTCTTCGCGGGCAAGCCCGCTCTCACAAAGGGGTCAGCGGATGAAGTGGATCTTGCCGCTGTCGTCGTTGCCGATGTAGATGCCATAGACCCCGGCCTGGCGCTCCTCGATGTAACGTTCGAGGATCTGGCGGATGGCCGGGTAGTAGATGCTGTCCCAGGGAATGTCCTCCGGGGCGAAGAACTGGCAGGCGAGGGTTTCCGGGCCGAACTGGCCGGTGTTCTCCAGCGCGATGGCACGGAAGATGATGTACACCTCGCTGATCTTCGGCACGCTGAAGATCGAGTAGGGCGAGACGATCTCCGCGCGTACGCCGGTTTCTTCCCAGACTTCCCGCAGCGCCGCCTGCTCGGTGGTTTCGTTGCCTTCCATGAATCCGGCCGGCAGGGTCCAGGTGCCTGGACGTGGGGGGATGGCGCGCTGGCACAACAGGTATTTACCGTCCTGCTCGATGATGCAGCCGGCAATGATCTTCGGGTTGACGTAATGGATGTAGCCGCAGCCGCCACACATCAGCCGCTCATGGGTATCGCCCGCCGGCAGGCGTTGACTCAGGTCGCTGCCGCCACACTTTGGACAAAAGCTCGGGCTGAACATGTCAGTGTCCTATACGGGGTTCTTTCAGGGCGATGGGGGCCGTGATTTCTGGAATGGCGCCGGTCTCTTCCTGCTTGCGCTTGAGGTACTCCAGCGCAACCTTGGCCGCGGCTCGTACGTGGTCCACCGAAGCCTGGTGGGCGGCCAGCGGATCGCCACTCTTGATGGCCTCGACGATGCGTTCCATTTCCTGGTTGCTGGCGCCGCGGCGGTTTTCCTGGGACACCGAAGTGGCCCGCAGGTAGCTGATGCGCGCCTGCAACTGGCGCAGTTGGGTCGCGGCCACATGGTTGCCGGAGCCTTCGAGCAGCACGTCGTAGAAACCCTGCACCGAATCCAGCACCTGTTGCAGCTCGCCGTCCTTGAGGGCCTCGCGGTTTTCCTTCAGGGCCTTTTCGAGGGCCTTGATGTCCTTGGCGCTGGCGCGCAGGGTGAACAACTGGACGATCAGCCCTTCGAGCACGCAACGCAGCTCATAGATGTCACCGGCATCGCTCAGGGTGATGATCGCTACCCGTGGGCCCTTGGCATCGGCGAACTCCACCAGGCCTTCGGACTCCAGGTGACGCAAGGCTTCGCGCACTGACGTGCGGCTCACGCCCAGGCGATCGCACAGATCGCGCTCGACCAGACGATCTCCCGGCAGGAGCTGGAAGTTCATGATGGCGCTACGCAGCTTATCCAGCACGATCTCGCGCAGGGTGACGGGGTTTCGATTGACCTTGAAGCTGTCGTCGAGTGGCAGGCGTTTCATGGGCGTTGCTCTTTAGGTGGCTGTCCATGCAAAAAGAGCACGTCGATCACCATGACGTGCTCTTTGCGAAAACAGCCAAGGTTAACTGGAGGCCTCGGCATCGGCTTCAGCGAAGGCTTCGCGGGCGAGCCGGAAACTGTCGACGGCCGCGGGTACGCCGCAATAAATACCGACCTGAAGCAGGATTTCGCGTATTTGTTCACGACTCAGGCCGTTGCGCAAGGCACCGCGTACATGCAGCTTGAGTTCGTGAGGTCGATTGAGGGCTGAAATCATGGCCAAGTTTATCATGCTGCGTTCCTTGAGCGACAAACCCTCACGGCCCCAGACGTGACCCCAACAGTATTCGGTGACCATCTCCTGCAATGGCCGGGTGAAGTCGTCGGCGTTTTCGATGGAGCGTTTCACATAGGCTTCGCCCAGCACCTGGGTGCGGATCTGTAGGCCTTTTTCATATTTCTCGTTGCTCATTTCGATTGTCTCCCGTGGGGCTCAGAGCCCGCCCATCAGGGTGTATTTGAGTTCAAGGTAGTCCTCGATGCCATACTTGGAGCCTTCGCGTCCCAGGCCCGACGTCTTGACGCCGCCGAACGGCGCCACCTCGGTTGAAATCAGCCCTTCATTGATGCCGACCATGCCGTATTCCAACGCCTCGCTCATGCGCCAGGCCCGGCCCAGGTCGCGGGTGTAGCAATAGGCGGCGAGCCCGGAATCGGTGTCGTTGGCCATCTGCACGGCCTGGGCCTCGTCGTCGAAGCGAAAGACCGCCGCCAGTGGACCGAACGTTTCTTCCCGGGCGACTTTCATCTGCGTCGTGACGCCGACCAGTACTGTCGGCTGGAAGAACCCGTGCCCCAAGGCATGGCGCTCGCCGCCACAGATCAACCGGGCACCGTGGGCGAGGGCGTCCTGCACGTGGTCCTCGACCTTGGCGACGGCCCGCTCATTGATCAGCGGGCCCTGGCTGACGCCGGCCTCGAAACCGCTGCCGACCTTCAATTGCACCACGCGCTCGGACAGACGTGTGACAAACGCATCATGAATGCCGTCCTGCACCAGGAAGCGATTGACACAGACGCAGGTCTGTCCGGCATTGCGGAACTTGGCGATCAGCGCACCCTCCACCGCGCGCTCCAGGTCGGCATCGTCGAAGACGATGAAGGGGGCGTTGCCGCCCAGTTCCAGCGATACCTTCTTCAAGGTTGGCGCGCACTGGGCCATCAGCAATTTGCCAATGGCCGTGGAGCCGGTGAACGACAGCTTGCGTACCAACGGGCTGCCTGTCAGTTCACCGCCGATGGCCACAGCGTCGCCGGTCACCACGTTGAAGATCCCCGCTGGAATCCCGGCCTGTTCCGCCAGGGCCGCCATGGCCAAGGCCGAGAAGGGCGTTTCCGGTGCGGGCTTGACGATGCAGGGACAGCCTGCGGCCAGGGCGGGGCCGGCCTTGCGAGTGATCATCGCCGCCGGGAAGTTCCACGGGGTGATGGCCGCGACGACACCGATGGGCTCCTTGCTCACCACGATCCGGGCATCGCCTTTGTGGCTGGGGATGGTGTCGCCGTAGATACGTTTCGCTTCTTCGGCGAACCATTCGATGAAGCTGGCGGCGTAGAGGATTTCGCCCTTGGCTTCGGTCAATGGCTTGCCTTGTTCGAGGGTGAGGATTTCTGCCAGTGCATCGGCGTTTTCAAGCATCAGCCCGTGCCAACGCTTGAGGATCTGGCTGCGCTCCTTGGCGATCAGCCCGCGCCAGGCCGGCCAGGCCTTGTTGGCGGCGGCGATGGCCTGGCGGGCCTGTTCGGCGCCCAGGTTTGGCACCTGGCCGATCAACTCGCCAGTGGCCGGGTTGAAGATCTCCTGGCAGGCGCCATCGGGTGCTTCCAGCCATTGGCCGTCGATGTAGGCCTGCTGGCGGAACAGTTGCGAGGCTGCTGGACTCATGCCGGCTCCTGAAATAAAGATGGAAAATGACGCCTGGCGCTACGTTGTGGCGAGGGGATAAATCCCC
>NZ_JBMDKO010000097.1:0-4654 GCF_057809755.1 Pseudomonas sp. FG13 | reverse complement strand
AGGGGGGCAGACTGATCCACCGCTATCGCGAGCAGGCTCGCTCCCACACTGGAGCTGCAGATGGCCGCAGCATCAGGGTCCGACGCCGTACCTGTGAGAGCCGGGCTTGCCCGCGATGGCGGCGGCGCATTCAACAGGGGGGCAGACTGATCCACCGCTATCGCGAGCAGGCTCGCTCCCACAAAGGACTCCGGACTTCACCCCTGCCCAAACACCTGCGAAGGCCGGCGCAGCAGCGGGTCGAATGGGTTGATCCGAGGGCCGATCAACGCCGCCTCGCGCTTGAGCATTTCCACCACCGTCGGCAGACGATCCGGTCCCAGGCGGTCGCTGATGGTCGCCACACTCAAGGCCGCCACGGCACGGCCGCCGCGATCCAGGATCGGCACCGCCACCCCCGCCATCCCCTGCAACACGCCGGTGTTGCGTCCGGCGTAGCCCAGGCTGCGCACGTTCTCCACTTCCGAGCGCAGGAAGACTTCGTCGTACAGATGAAAATCCTTGAGCCGCGGCAGGTTGTAGTGAATCACCGTGTCGCGCTCCTCCTCCGGCAGGAACGCCAGAATCGCCAGGCTGCCCTGGCCCACGCCCAACGCCACCCGACCGCCGATATCACCGGTAAAGGTGCGGATCGGGAATGGCCCTTCACTGCGGTCCAGACAGATCGCATCGAAACCGCTGCGCGCCAGCAGGAACAACGAATCCCCCAGGGACGCCGACAGCCGCAGCATGGCTGGTCGCGCCAGTTCACGCAGGTTGCCGGTGTTCCCGGCACGGGCGGCCAGGGCAAAAAAATCCAGGCTCAGGCGGTAGCGTTTGCTGCGCCCATCCTGCTCGACCATGCCCTCGTCCATCAGGCTGCGCAGCAAGCGATGGGTGGTCGGCTGGGACAGGCCGATGCGCTGGGCCAGTTGCGTTACCCGCTCCCCGCCTTCGGCAGTGTCACCCAGGCTGCGCAACACGGCGAACAACCTGGAGACGGCGCCAACCCCGACTTCGCTTTTTTCAATATTCCGATCAGTGGAATTATTCATTCACTTTTTTACTCATCAATTCACTGATCGAATGAAACTGAAAATAGTCATCGCCTCAGTGAAATAGGCCATTGAGCCCATCCTATTCTTCGTCCTACTCTGCGTCCATACAGGGGCGATTCGAACAACAACGGCAGCCGATCCAGGTCGAGCGCCAACGCACCGAGTGTCCTGCATCACCCCTTCGTATCTGCCCTTACAAAAAAGCACGCCTCACGGCGACGCATAACAATCTCAGGTGGAGCGCAGTCATGGCTTTCGTGCAACTTGAAAACTTGAGTAAACGCTACGGCGACATCGACGCCGTGGTTGCCACCGACCTCGCGGTAGAAAAAGGCGAATTCGTCTCGCTGCTCGGCCCTTCCGGTTGCGGCAAGACCACCACCTTGCAAATGATCGCAGGCTTCGTCGACGTCAGTAGCGGACGCATCCTGCTGGACGGCCGCGACATCACCCACGCCAAACCCGCCAGCCGGGGCCTGGGCGTTGTGTTTCAGAGTTATGCGCTGTTCCCCCACATGACCGTCCGGGACAACGTCGCCTTCGGCCTGCGCATGCGCAAGGTGCCGGGCAGCGAACTCCAACAACGGGTGGACCGGGTGCTGAAGCTGGTGCGCCTGGACCGGCATGCCGAGCGCTACCCTCGGGAACTCTCGGGGGGCCAGCGTCAGCGCGTGGCGCTGGCCCGGGCACTGGTGATCGAACCGCCAGTGCTGTTGCTCGACGAACCGCTGTCCAACCTCGACGCCAACCTGCGCGAAGAGATGCAATTCGAAATCCGTCGCATCCAGCGGGAAGTCGGCATCACCACATTGATGGTCACTCACGACCAGTCCGAAGCGCTGTCCATCAGTGACCGCGTCGTGGTGATGCAAGCCGGGCGCATCACCCAGATCGATACGCCCTACACCCTTTACGAACACCCGCGCACCACCTTCATCTCCGGCTTCGTTGGCAAGGCCAACCTGCTGCCCGGCGAACGTGACAGCGCTGGCGTCGTTCAAGCCTGTCAGCCAGGCCAGGGCGAACTGACCC
Organism: Pseudomonas sp. FG13; assembly: GCF_057809755.1. Lineage (NCBI taxonomy): Bacteria > Pseudomonadati > Pseudomonadota > Gammaproteobacteria > Pseudomonadales > Pseudomonadaceae > Pseudomonas > Pseudomonas sp. FG13. The sequence continues at coordinate 2,585 of NZ_JBMDKO010000097.1, read as the reverse complement.
TGAGCCTGCGCCCGGAAAAGATCGACCTGTGCGCCGCTGGCGCGGGCCGCCTGCAAGGCACGATCGCCAGCCGTTTCTTCCTCGGCAGCCAATGGTTGTATGGGGTCTCGACCAGCCTGGGTGAGCTTTGCGTGGTGCGCCGAAATGACGGCGCTGCGCCGATGAGCGAAGGCACGGCAGTGGGCCTGGACTGGGATCCGGCGCTGCTGCGGGTGCTGAGTGACGATGAGGTGCCGGCATGAAGCTGCTGGACGCAATGCGCCGAGGCCGGCAAGGCTATCTGATGTCCACACCGGCCCTGACCCTGTACCTGGGGTTACTGGTGACTCCCCTGGGGCTGACGCTGGTGCTGTCGTTCAACGTTTTCGACTACGGGTCGGGCATCGACAGCCACGCGTACACCCTCGATCACTACATCAGCCTGCTGGGCGATTCGTACTTCTACGAGATCTTTTGGCGCACCTTCTGGATCAGTGCCCTGACCACGCTGTTGTGCGTGCTGATCGGCGTGCCCGAAGCGTATGTGCTCAGCCGCATGAGCGCGCCATGGCGCTCGATTTTCCTGATCCTGATCCTCACTCCGTTGCTGATCTCGGTGGTGGTCCGGGCCTTCGGCTGGAGCCTGCTGTTGGGCGCCGACGGGTTGGTCAACCAGACGTTGCAAGCGTTCGGTGGCGCGCCGATGAAGTTGCTCTATACGCCATTCGCCGTGGTCATTGCCCTGGTCCACGTGATGCTGCCGTTCATGATCATTCCGGTCTGGACCTCACTGCAGAAACTCGACCCGGCCGCGGAACAGGCTGCGTTGTCCCTGGGGGCCAGCCAATTCACGGTGATCCGCAAGGTGGTGCTGCCGCAGATCATGCCCGGCGTGCTGTCCGGCACCCTGATTGTGTTCGGCCTGGCCGCCAGCTCCTTCGCCATTCCCGGCCTGCTCGGCGGACGCCGCTTGAAGATGGTCGCCACGCTGATCTACGACCAGTACCTGTCGGAACTCAACTGGCCCATGGGCGCGGCCATCGCCGTTGCACTGTTGCTGCTCAACCTGCTGATCATGCTGTCGTGGAACCGCATGATCGAAGGCCGCTACAAGAAGTCATTGGGGTAACTCATCATGTCCAGGAACGGTCCTTTCGCCCTGTTGTTTCACGCCTTGGTCGTGGTGTTCATGCTGGCGCCGCTGGTGGTGGTCTGTCTCGTCGCCTTCACCCCGGAAAACACTCTGAGCCTGCCGACCACGGAATTCTCCCTGCGCTGGTTCCGCGCCGTGTTCGAGCGCGCGGATTTCGTCGATGCGTTCTACAACAGCCTGGCCCTGGCGTTCTGTGCGGCCTCGCTGGCGACGTTGATCGCGGTACCGGCAGCGCTGGCAATCACCCGCCTCGAATTTCCCGGCCGGGATTTTTTCAACGGCCTGTTCCTGTCGCCGATCATCATCCCGCACCTGGTGCTGGGTGTGGCGCTGCTGCGGTTGTTTGCGCTGATGGGGGTCAATGGCAATTTCACCTGGCTGATCTTCGCCCACGTGCTGGTCATCACGCCCTATGTATTGCGCCTGGTGCTGGCGTCGGCCATCGGCCTGGATCGCAGTGCCGAACAGGCCGCGCAATCCCTGGGTGCCGGGCGCTTCACGCTGTTCCGGCAGATCACCTTGCCGATGATCCTGCCGGGGGTGGCCGGGGGCTGGTTGCTGGCGTTCATCAACAGTTTCGATGAAGTCACGCTGTCGATCTTTGTCACGTCACCGGCGACGCAAACCCTGCCGGTGCGCATGTATGTGTACGCCACCGAATCCATCGACCCGATGATGGCGGCGGTGTCGGCACTAGTCATTGCGCTCACCGCACTGACCATGATTCTGCTCGACCGGGTCTATGGCCTGGATCGGGTTCTGGTGGGCAAACAATGAGGGCACCATGGCGCTGCTGAAACGACTGGCCGAAGGCGACCGCCCGGCCCTGGACTTTACCCTCGATGGCCAGCCGGCTACCGGTCTGTTGGGCGATACGCTGCTGACCGCCGTGCTGACCTGCGGCGAACACCTGCGCGGCAGCGATTTCAGCGCCGAACCCCGGGCGGGATTCTGCCTGATGGGCGCCTGCCAGGACTGCTGGGTCCGCCTCGGCGACGGCCGCCGCGTCCGCGCCTGCGCCACCCTGCTCGAAGCCGGCCAGCAAATCACCCGCGAACCGGGACGCCAGGTATGAACAGCTCATTTATTCCCTGTGGGAGCGGGCTTGCTCGCGAAAGCGATCCCCCTGCCACCATCGTTGCTGAGTGGACCACCGCTATCGCGAGCAGGCTCGCTCCCACAGGTGTTCTGCGGCGGTCACAAAATCGGCGTTCCGCACCGCTCCACTGTGGGAGCGGGCTTGCTCGCGAAAGCGATCTTCCCGCCACCATCGTTGCTGAATGGACCACCGCTATCGCGAGCAGGCTCGCTCCCACAGGTGTTCTGCGGCGGTCACAAAATCGGCGTTCCGCACCGCTCCACTGTGGGAGCGGGCTTGCTCGCGAAAGCGATCTTCCCGCCACCATCGTTGCTGAGTGGACCACCGCTATCGCGAGCAGGCTCGCTCCCACAG
>NZ_JBMDKO010000096.1:0-4711 GCF_057809755.1 Pseudomonas sp. FG13 | reverse complement strand
AGCCGGGAAGCCGGTCCTGATGCCCTGTGGGAGCGAGCCTGCTCGCGAAGGCGGCCTGAAGGAAAAGATGCTCCATGAAAATGCCCGGACTTGAAGGTCCGGGCATTTTCTGTTTCAAGGATCAGAAGGTCACGCTGGCACTCAGGCGTGCGGTACGCGGTTCCCCGACGGCAACCTGCAATTGGCTGCCGGTGGAGGACGGGTAGTACTGCTTGTCGAACAGGTTGTCCACGTTCAGTTGCAGCGACGTCTTGTACCCGAATACCGGCGACTCCCAGCGCAGGAAGGCATCGGCGACGGTGTAGCTGCTCAACCAGAAATCGTTGGCATTGTTGGCCGCGCGCTCGCCGACGTAGCGAGCGCCGCCACCGGCGTGCCAGGCGCCGAATTCGGCCGGGACGTTCAAGTGGTGGGTCAGGTACAGGCTGGCGGTGTGCTTCGGGGCGTCCCCCAGGCGATGGCCTTCGTCGTCCGGGTCGTCGAGGATTTCCGTGTGGGTGTAGGCGTAGGTGCCGATCAGGTCCCAGCGTTCGGACAGGCGCCCGGTAATGTCCAGTTCCAGCCCTTGGGAGCCGACTTTGCCAGCCGCTTCCGCCAGGGTCACGCCGCCGACCGTGGAGGACGTCACGACGTTTTTCTTCAAGATATCGAACAGCGCGAGGTTGATGTTCAAGCCCGGCAGCGGATCATACTTGGCCCCCACTTCGTAGCTGCGCCCCTCCTCCGGATCGAAGGTATTACCGGCATCGTCAACGGTGTCATTCGGCTTGAACGAGCGGCTGTAGTTACCGTACAGCGACAACGTGTCGGTGGCTTTGTAGACAAGGCCAAGGAACGGCACGAAGGCATCGCCGTTGTCATCGCGATTCACTCTGTAACTGTTGCCCAGTCCTTGATCGCCGTACTGGTCGTAATGTTGGTAGCGCCCCCCAAAGACCAGGATCCAACGGTCATCGAGGTGCCAGTTGTCCTTCAAGTACAGGGAGCTGGAAGTCAATTCGTTGCGCAAATCGCTTTGGGCGGCACTGACCAGGCTAGGCTCGGGCAAGTTGCCATAGACCGGTGAAGTGATATCGAAACCACCGCGTACCGCGTTGCGGTAGGTCTTCCCGCGATACTGATCGGATACCTGGTTATCAGCACCGATCAACAGATCGTGACGCTGACCAAGCAGCTCTTGTTTGCCGATGAAATCCCAACTCGCATAACGGGTTTCATCATCGTAATGGGCACCGTTGGCTGCCCGACGCAACGTATTGCCTGTCAACGTATTGGGCTGCGCAATCGAAAGACTGTACCGATCATTGTTCCAGCCATAAGTCACGCGAGTCTTCCACGCCTCGCTCAGCTCATACTCGAAACGTGCCGTCGCCGTCTCGCGAATCCCCACGCTCTTGGCCCAGCGCTCGTCGAGGCGCTTGTCATAATCGATATCCGCCGGATGCCCATCGGTGAACACCGTCCCACGGTCGAACGGGTTGGAATATTCGTTGTACTCATAGCTCAGGTTCAACGAAGCCCGCTCACCGGTCCAGGCCAGGGACGGCGCAACCAGCGTACTTTCATTCACGCCGTAGTTGCGCCAGTAATCTTCATGACCACGCTCGGCAATCAGCCGATACGCCAGCCTGGTATCGCCCAGCGGCCCGGTGGTGTCCACCGCCATGGTGCCGCCGCCTTCGCTATAGGCCGAGCCGCTTAACGTGGTGCTTTGGGTGTATTCGGGCTTTTTGCTGATGACGTTGATCAGACCGCCAGGCTCCAGCGCGCCGTACAGCATCGAGGCCGGGCCCTTGAGCACTTCGACCCGCTCGGTGGTGGCGCTGAAGTTGTGCCCCAGGTTCGAACGCACGCCGTCGCGCAGGATCGAGCCATCGTCGTTGGTGCCGAAACCACGCTTGATCAGCGAGTCTCGCGAACCGCCCAAGGTATTGCCCTGGCTGACGCCGCTGACGAACTTCATCGCGTCGTCCAGCGAGCGCACCTGATAATCGTCCAGCGTTTGCTGGGTCACCACATTGATCGATTGTGCCTCTTCCTTGATCGGTACGTCGCTTTTGCTCGCCGTGCTGGCCTGCGACGCCGTGTAGCCCTCATCTTGAGTGATGCGGCTGCCCTGGATGTCCGTGGTGGGCAGTTCGAGTACGTCCTGGGCCCACAGCGGGCTTGCGATGAAACAGCAGGACAAAGTCGGCAATACACACTTGATGAAGACGTTGCGATTCGCGGGAGGGGTGGAACGATTCAAGACGCGGCACTCACAGGGAACGTTAATGCGAGCGAATATACTTTGAGAATGATTCCCAGTAAATACTTTCTATGGACCTCATAACCACGCCCGCCCCCTGTGGGAGCGAGCCTGCTCGCGATAGCGGTGTATCAGTCACCGCCTGCCTGGATGGGAGACCTTCATCGCGAGCAGGCTCGCTCCCACAAATCCTCCGCACATCAAACACACGAGGTGGCCAAAGCGATATCAAAACGCCCTAACTCGCTAAAGCTTTGGCCCTCGCGGTCGAATGTATTCCATTGAGAGGTTTTTTTGCCCAGGAGCTATGGCATGCAGACGTTGAAGGCTTTGTACGAGTCCATCGAAATGCAATTTTTCGATACGCTCACCAAGAAACTCTCAAGCCTTTTCCTGCTGGTCATCGTCAGCGGGTTGTTGTACTGGGTGGCCCTTAGCGCCCGTACCGACATCGTCGCGCAGTTGCGCAACGCGCAGCTCGACGCCGCCCTGCTGGGGCAGATCGAGGGCCGGCTCGACAGCCTGACCCAGGCCCTGCTGTTCGGTGCGCTCCTGACGCTGGGCATGATCAGCTTCATGGTCTGGTACTTTCGCCATCTCATCGTACGCCCCGTCACCGCCATGACCCGGGCGCTGGAGGAGATCGCCAACGGCGAAGGCGACCTGTCCAGGGACCTGCCGTTGGTGACCCATGACGAAATCCGCGTACTGGCCAGCACCTGCAACCGTTTCCTGGCCAAGCAGCGTGAAATCATCAGCAACGTCCAGGCGCTCACCGTGCACATCGCCGTGGAGTCGGCGCGCTCGCTCAAGAACATCAGCGACTCCAGCGACAGCGCCACCCACCAGGCACGCTTCGCCAAGGAAGTGATGGAGCAGAGCAACTCCGCCGTGGACCGTATCGAAGAAGTCTCGCGCCAGACCCAGGGCATCTCCAGCACCACCGCGCAGAACCTGAGCATGGCCCGCGATTCCTATGCCGAGCTGCTGGAAGTGACCGGCAACATCGGCGAAATCGCCGGCAGCCTCAATGAATTCGCCACCCTGGTGGGGGCCTTGAACCAACGTTCTTCGAGCATCAAGTCCATCGTCGGGCTGATCCAGCAGATCTCTGCCCAGACCAACCTGCTGGCCCTCAACGCCGCCATCGAAGCTGCCCGTGCCGGCGAGAGCGGCCGGGGTTTCGCCGTGGTGGCTGATGAAGTGCGAACCCTGGCGCAGAACGTCAGCCGGGCCACGGACGACATCTCACGCAACATCGACGCCATGCTCGAAGAAGTCGGTTCCACCCACGAACAGACCACCCAGATCAGCCACAGCGCCCGGGAAACCCAAAAAGTCGTTGAACGTGCCTCCGGCCATTTCGAGAGCATGATCGTTGATTTCGAATCCACCAACGGCAAGCTGGCCGACATCGCCGATCATATCCAGCAGTTCGCCGATGCCAACACCGGCATCAACGAACGGGTCACCCAGATCCACGCCGACAGCCAGTCGATCGACCAGCGCATGCAACATTCGGCGACCGCCACTCGTGACCTCTCCGGTGTTGCTGAACGGGTGCAAGCGTTGCTGGGCCGGTTCGTGCTCGGCCACGGCAAGCTGGATGCCGCCATCACCCGCGCCAGCGAGTGCCGCGACACGCTCCAGGTGCGCCTGGAGGCGCTGCAACGCGAGGGCCTCAACCTGTTCGACCAGAATTATCAGCTGGTCCCCGGCACCGACCCCAAGCAGTACATGACCGGCTACACCGAACGCTTTGCCCAGGTCTGCCAGGAAGCCTGCGATGCCCTCACCCGCAGCACACCGGGCGGCAAGGTCTCGTTTATCGTCGACGCCAAGGGCTACTGTCCGGTGAACAACAGCTGGGTCTCGAAGCCACCCACCGGCGACCGCGCCGTCGACCTGCCGGTGTGTCGCAACAAACGGATCTTCAACGACCCGATCGGCCTGCGCGCAGCGGGCAACGTCCAGCGCTTCCTGCTCCAGACCTACCTGCGCGACACCGGGGAAATCATGACCGAGATCGACGTACCGTTCTTCTTCGGCGGCCGCCATTGGGGCAATCTGCGGGTGGGGTTCGACGCGGCGGTGTTGCTGGCGGAGTGAGCGTGAGCCAGCAACAGACCTTGGTCGCGATAGCGGTGGATCAGTCGACACCTTCATCACTGACCCGACGCCATCGCGAGCAAGCCCGCTCCCACAGGGAATCGGTGGCGAATACACACCCTGAGCCCGCCCAAAAACAACTGTGGGAGCAAGGCTTGCCCGCGATAGCGGTGGATCAGTTGACATCTTCATCACTGACCCGACGCCTTCGCGGGCAAGCCTTGCTCCCACAGGCTCGCTCCCACAGGGGGATGACCTCAGGGCCGTCGGGTCAACAGCACTTCGGCCCACCCTTGCCCCCGTAACGGGCCTCCTGGCGTTCGCGGAAGAACGCCTCGTAGTCCATCACCGGTT
>NZ_JBMDKO010000095.1:0-5516 GCF_057809755.1 Pseudomonas sp. FG13 | reverse complement strand
GACAACATCGATGCACGCTGATCCAGCGCTTTCGCGAGCAGGCTCGCTCCCACATTGCTTTGTGGTGGACGGCAAATCTGCGATCACCCTCCGACCCTGTGGGAGCCGGGCTTGCCCGCGATGACGGCGGCACAGACAACATCGATGCACGCTGATCCAGCGCTTTCGCGAGCAGGCTCGCTCCCACATTGCTTTGTGGTGGACGGCAAATCTGCGATCACCCTCCGACCCTGTGGGAGCCGGGCTTGCCCGCGATGACGGCGGCACAGACAACATCGATGCACGCTGATCCAGCGCTTTCGCGAGCAGGCTCGCTCCCACATGACTTTGCGGTGGACGGCAAATCTGCGATCACCTCGGACCCTGTGGGAGCTGGGCTTGCCCGCGATGACGGCGGCACAGACAACATCGATGCACGCTCATCCAGCGCTTTCGCGAGCAAGCCTGCTCCCACAAAAAGATTTGGCGTTCACAGCCTCTCAGTCAGGTTTTCTTGACCCTGAACCAAGCCGCATACAACGCCGGCAGGAACAGCAACGTCAACGCCGTCGCCACGATCAGCCCGCCCATGATCGCCACCGCCATCGGGCCGAAGAACAGGCTGCGCGACAGAGGGATCATTGCCAGCACCGCCGCCAGGGCAGTGAGCACGATCGGACGGAAGCGTCGCACCGTCGCTTCGATGGTCGCCTGCCACGGCGTCAGCCCCGCCTCGATGTCCTGTTCGATCTGGTCCACCAGGATCACCGAGTTGCGCATGATCATCCCCGACAGGGCGATGGTGCCCAGCATGGCGACGAAACCGAACGGTTGGCGGAACACCAGCAGGAACAGCGTGACGCCGATCAGCCCCAGGGGCGCCGTCAGAAACACCATGGCCGTGCGTGAGAAACTGCGCAATTGCAGCATCAGCAACGTCAGCACCACCACAATGAACAACGGTACCCCGGCATTCACCGACTTCTGCCCTCGGGTCGAATCCTCGACCGTGCCACCGACCTCCAGCAGATAACCGTCCGGCAACTCCGCGCGAATCGGGTCCAGGGTCGGAAAGATCTGCTGCACCAGGGACGCCGGTTGTTCCTTGCCATAGATATCGGCCCGTACCGTCACGCTAGGCAGGCGGTTGCGATGCCAGATCACGCCCTCTTCGAAGCCGTACTCCAGCGTCGCGATCTGCGACAAGGCAACACTCTGGCCATTGTCGGTAGGCACCGCCAGGCTCGGCAACAGCGTCAGCTCGGTGCGCTCATGCACCGTGCCACGCAACAGGATCTCGATCAGTTCGTTGTCCTCCCGGTATTGGCTGACGCTGGACCCGATGAGGGAACTCTGCAGGAACTTCGACAGGTCGGCGGTGCTCACGCCCAGGGCCCGGGCGCGCTCCTGGTCGACATTCAGGTACACGACCTTGCTCGGCTCCTCCCAATCCAGGTGCACGTTCGTCACGTAGGGGTTTTCGCGAACTTTCGTCGCGACTTTGCGCGCCAGGGCTCGGACTTTTTCAATGTGCTCGCCGGTCACCCGGAACTGTACCGGATACCCCACTGGCGGGCCGTTTTCCAGGCGCGTGACCCGGGAGCGCATCGTCGGAAACTGTTCGTTCAGGGTACTGATCAGCCAGCTGCGCAGGGGCTCGCGGTCTTCGATGGTCTTGGCCAACACCACGAACTGGGCAAAGCTCGGTGCCGGCAGTTGTTGATCCAGCGGCAGGTAGAAACGCGGTGAACCGGTGCCGACATAGGCCACGTAATTGTCGATGCCCGGGTGATCCTTGAGTAACGCCTCCAGGCGCTTGACCTGTTCTGCAGTGTTACTCAGGGACGCACCTTCTTGCAGCTTCAGATCGACCATCAGCTCCAGCCGTCCTGACGCAGGAAAGAACTGCTGCGGGACAAAACGAAACAGCATCACCGAGCCGATAAACAACAGCACGGTCAAGGCGATGACGGTTTTGCGCCGACGCACGCACCACTCCACCACCCGTCGGACCCGCTGGTAGAACGGCGTGCCGTAGGGGTCGGGCTGACCGTGACCGGTGCCGTGCTTGGCGGCATGAATTTTTGCCAGGTCCGGCAGGAGCTTTTCCCCCAGGTAGGGCACGAACACCACAGCGGCCACCCAAGAGGCCAGCAATGCGAGGGTCACTACCTGGAAAATCGAACGGGTATATTCGCCAGTGCCCGATTGCGCTGTGGCGATGGGCAGGAACCCCGCCGCCGTGATCAGCGTACCGGTAAGCATCGGGAACGCCGTGCTCGTCCAGGCGTAGCTGGCCGCCTTGATCCGGTCGAAGCCCTGCTCCATCTTGATCGCCATCATCTCCACCGCAATGATCGCGTCATCCACCAGCAACCCGAGCGCCAGCACCAGCGCACCGAGGGAAATCTTGTGCAGGCCGATCCCCAGGTAATACATCGCCGCGAAGGTCATCGCCAGTACCAGCGGAATCGCCAGGGCGACCACCATCCCGGTACGCAGCCCCAGGGAAAAAAAGCTCACCAGCAGGACGATCGTCAGGGCCTCTACCAGCACCTGGACGAACTCACTGACGCCGGTCTTCACCGCCGCCGGCTGGTCCGACACCTTACGCAGCTGCATGCCGGCCGGCAGGTTGTTCTGGATCCGGGCAAACTCGGCTTCCAGCGCCTTGCCCAGGATCAGGATATCGCCCCCCTCCTTCATCGCCACGGCCAAACCAATGGCGTCTTCACCCATGAAGCGCATGCGTGGCGCCGGCGGTTCGTTGAAGCCGCGGCGCACGTCCGCCACATCGTCGATGCGGAATGTGCGATCGGCGACGCGGATCGGGAAGTTGCGGATCTCTTCTACTGTCTGGAAATTCCCCGACACCCGTAGCTGCAAACGCTCGCTACCGGTTTCAAAAAAGCCCGCTGTCGAGACTGCGTTCTGTTTTTCCAAAGCCTGTTGGACCGCTGACAAAGGCAGGCCGAGGGTGGCCAGCTTGACGTTCGACAGCTCGATCCAGATTTTCTCGTCCTGCAGACCGAGCAACTCGACCTTGCCCACATCCTTGACCCGTTGCAGCTGGATCTGGACACGGTCGGCGTAGTCCTTGAGCACACCGTAGTCGAAACCGTCACCGGTCAGGGCGTAGATATTGCCGAAGGTGGTACCGAACTCATCGTTGAAGAACGGCCCCTGGATACCCTGCGGCAAGGTATGGCGGATATCGTTGACCTTCTTGCGGATCTGGTACCACAGCTCGGGAATCTGCGCCGAATGCATGGAGTCCCGGGCCATAAAGGTCACCTGAGACTCGCCTGGACGGGAAAACGAAACGATCCTTTCGTAATCGCCGGTTTCCATCAGCTTCTTTTCGATGCGTTCGGTGACCTGGCGCGACACTTCTTCGGCCGTGGCCCCCGGCCAGTTGGTACTGATGACCATGGCCTTGAAGGTGAACGGCGGGTCTTCGCTCTGACCCAGCTTGGTGTAGGAAAGTGCGCCGACGATGGCCAGCAACAGCATCAGGAACAGTACGATCTGGCGGTTACGCAACGCCCATTCGGAAAGATTGAAGCCCATCGGGGATTACTCCTTGGCCGCCAGGTTAACCACGCGGTTGGAGCGATCCACCGGCCGTACCTGCTGGCCATCGAGGAGCACATGCACGCCGGCCGCCACTACCCAGTCGTTGGCACTGAGGCCCTCAAGCACCGGGACGCTCTTCTCACCAAAGGCGCCGACTCGAACGGGGACCTTCTTCAAGGTGTTGTTGGCGTTGACCACCCAGACATAGGTCGCGCCGTTTTCAGCCGTCAGGGCTGACAGCGGTACCGACAACGGCACCTTGTCGACGGTCTGGATAAAGACCCGGGCGCTCTGGCCCAGCTCGGCCGGAACACTGCCTTCGGCGAATGCGACACGGGCAGCGAAGGTACGGGACTTGGGATCGGCGGCCGGCGAGAGTTCGCGAATATGCCCGCTGAAACGCTGGCCCGGCTGGCTCCACAGTTCGACCGAGACCGGCTGGCCGATCTTGAACCGGCCAAAACTCTGTTCCGGCAGGCTGATCAGCACTTCACGCTCGCCGTCGGTCGCGAGGGTAAAGACGGTTTGCCCGGCTTGCACCACCTGCCCGACTTCCACCGAACGCCGGGCGACCACGCCATCCTGGGGCGCCCGCAACACCGAATAGCTGGCCTGATTGCTGGAGACGTCGAACTCCGCCTGGATCTGCTTGAGACGCGCGGCACCGGAGCGGTAGAGATTCTCGGCATTGTCGTACTGGGAACGGCTGACCATCTGCCGGTCCAGCAACGTCTTGTAGCGATCACGCTCGGCCCGCACCAGGTTCAGGTTAGCCTCGGCCGCGGCCACCTGGGCCCGGGTGGCTTCCAGTTGCAAGCGCACGTCTTGGGGATCAAGTTCGGCCAGTGGTTGGTTGGCCTTGACCCGCTGCCCCTCTTCGACCAGTCGTCGGCTCACTTTACCGCCAATGCGAAAAGCCAGGTCCGGCTCAAAACGGGCCCGCACTTCGCCGGGGTAGCTGTCAGTGGCCTGGGCCGAAGGCTCTGGCTTCACGACCATGGCGGGGCGCACGGCGACCGGTACCGGTTCGTCATGACCACACGCAGATAATAAAAAAACCAGGCTGACTGGCAGGGCGAGGGGCAATGCGTGGCGCAACATGGCGGCAGACCTTTCGCTAATGGTGCTTGGAATAATTATACTGACGGGTATGGTATTAATAGCAAACTCACCAGTCCAGTATTAAAGCGAAGAATGTCGAACAATCTTTTACCCTCCAGCGGCCCCGGCCGTCCGAAGGACCTGGCCAAGCGCCAGGCCATTCTCGACGCCGCCAAACGGCTGTTTATAGAGTTGGGTTACGCCAATACCAGCATGGACACCGTTGCCACCGAGGCGGGCGTGTCGAAACTGACGGTCTACAGCCACTTCAATGACAAGGAAACGCTGTTCTCCGCTGCAGTGATTGCCAAGTGCGAAGAGCAAGTACCGCCGCTGTTCTTCGAGTGGCCGGACGGCGTGCCTATCGAACACGTGCTGTTGAACATCGCCCGCGGCTTTCACTTGTTGGTCAGCAGCGAAGAATCGGTGAACCTGCATCGGCTGATCATGGCCCTGGGCAGCCAGGACCCCAAGCTTTCGGCAATTTTCTACCAGGCCGGCCCCGAGCGGATGCTCTCAGGCATGGAGCGGTTGCTGGCCAAGGTCAACCAGAGCGGTGCCCTGTGCATCGAGAAACCCCGTCATGCGGCCGAACATTTCTTCTGCCTGATCAAGGGCGCGGCGAATTTCCGCTTGCTGTATGGCTGCGGCGCGCCGCTGGAGGCAGACGCGGCCGAGGAGCATGTGCAGGAGGTGGTGGGGTTGTTCATGCGGGCGTATCGGCCCTAGGTTTTCGGGGCCCGGAGCGGCCTTGATCGCGAGCAGGCTCGCTCCCACAGTGGATTGGCGTTGCTCAAAACCCGTAGGAGCAAGGCTTGCCCGCGATGAAATTTATGCGTTTAGCCCTGAAACCGAGGCGC
>NZ_JBMDKO010000094.1:0-6479 GCF_057809755.1 Pseudomonas sp. FG13 | reverse complement strand
TATGGGAGCGAGCCTGCTCGCGATGAGGCCGCCGGTTCTGGGTGAATCCCATTCGTCCGCGACATGATGTCCTTTCATATGCCTTCCAAAACCGGTTGGGGTAGAATGCCTCCCTTTTCTGCCCCCGATCCTTGAGGACCGCCATGTTCAGCCGTGATTTGACTATTGCCAAGTACGACGCCGATCTCTTTGCCGCCATGGAGCAAGAAGCTCAGCGCCAGGAAGAGCACATTGAGCTGATCGCTTCGGAAAACTACACCAGCCCTGCGGTGATGGAAGCTCAAGGCTCGGTACTGACCAACAAGTACGCCGAAGGCTACCCGGGCAAGCGCTACTACGGTGGTTGCGAATACGTCGACGTGGTCGAGCAACTGGCCATCGACCGCGCCAAGGAACTGTTCGGCGCCGATTACGCCAACGTCCAGCCCCACGCCGGTTCCCAGGCCAACGCCGCCGTCTACCTGGCGCTGCTGTCGGCTGGCGATACCATCCTGGGCATGAGCCTGGCCCACGGCGGTCACTTGACCCACGGTGCCAGCGTTTCGTCCTCCGGCAAGCTGTACAACGCCATCCAGTACGGCATCGACGGCAATGGCCTGATCGACTACGACGAAGTCGAGCGCCTGGCCCTGGAGCACAAGCCGAAAATGATCGTGGCCGGTTTCTCCGCCTACTCCCAGGTCCTCGATTTCCCACGTTTCCGCGCCATCGCCGACAAGGTCGGTGCCTACCTGTTCGTGGACATGGCCCACGTCGCCGGTCTGGTCGCCGCTGGCGTCTACCCGAACCCAGTGCCATTCGCCGATGTGGTCACCACCACTACCCACAAGACCCTGCGCGGTCCACGTGGCGGTCTGATCCTGGCCCGCGCCAACGCCGACATCGAGAAGAAGCTGAACTCCGCCGTATTCCCGGGCGCCCAAGGTGGCCCGCTGGAGCACGTCATCGCCGCCAAGGCGATCTGCTTCAAGGAAGCCCTGCAACCTGAGTTCAAGGCTTACCAGCAGCAGGTCGTGAAAAACGCCAAGGCCATGGCCGGCGTATTCATCGAGCGCGGCTTCGACGTGGTGTCCGGCGGTACCGAGAACCACCTGTTCCTGCTGTCGCTGATCAAGCAGGACATCTCCGGCAAAGACGCCGACGCCGCACTGGGCAAGGCGTTCATCACCGTGAACAAGAACTCGGTGCCAAACGACCCACGTTCCCCGTTCGTCACCTCCGGTCTGCGCTTCGGCACCCCGGCCGTGACCACTCGTGGTTTCAAGGAAGCCGAGTGCAAGGAACTGGCCGGCTGGATCTGCGACATCCTGGCTGACCTGAACAACGAAGCGGTCATCGACGCCGTTCGTGAGAAGGTCAAGGCGATCTGCAAGAAGCTGCCGGTGTACGGCGCTTGATATAACGCCAGGCGTTGCAAAAAAGCCCACATCGAAGGATGTGGGCTTTTTATTTATATCCCCCAAAATAAACCCGCCTGACAAAATCAATAACTCCAGTCCACCTCCTTTTCTTCACATCTCAACCCTTGAAACACACCCCTCAACACAAACAGCCGAGAAACCCATAACATCGAATCTCATCATTCACGACCACTTAGGTCGTCCATATAGGATGTGATCATTACATGGACAGTAAACTATCTTTCTCCGCAACACTCAGCCTGCCCGACATGAATATCCACTTGCTTGAAACGCTGCATGGGAAACCGGCACTGGCGACTCTTACTTCATTCAGCGGTGGTTTTTTCAGCGGCAGACCACAAACCGTCGACCACTCAAACCTGCTGGGCATGCACGCCAAAGCCGAGGGAGGCGTTATCCAGCCGCTGATGTTGCACTTTCGTCATACGGCCGGCGGCTATACCCTGTCCATCAAAAACACAGGGGAGCACCACAACAAATTCATTGGCAAAAGTTGGTTCGACGCAATAGGCGTAAAAGACTCGGGCAAACCAACCAGTTTTAAACTTGTCGACCAGAAAAACCGAGTCATCACACTGGAAAGCATAAAAGCCAAACACTCTCCCCTGTCGCTCATGACGGAAAACAAAAAATATATAGGCGGATTAAGAATGCGCGGGTCGCCTTATCGTTATCTGGCGGAAACCGAGGCACATTCAAAGTTGACATTCGTCCTCAGCATCATTTGAGTCGGGATCACCACGCCACTTCAATGAGACCCACACTGTGGGAGCAGAGCATGCTCCCGATAGCGGCGGCCCCGCCCAATCGGCTTTGAACTGACTTGCCTCCATCACGAGCATGCTTTGCTCCCATGGGCCTGGTTTGACTGACGAAAATCTGTGCCTCAGTTTTTTTGCGGAACAAAAAGGCTCAGGCACAAGGGTTTTCGCCTAACTGGTAAGACCGGTAAGGCCTAAATGCGAAAATTCACCTTGCCTCAACCCCAAACCCGCGCCTAGACTGCGCCTGCACTGGACAAACCGGTAAGACCACAATAATGAAGTCCGACGCCTGCCCTCCGTGCCGGCGAATAAGGACACCGAACCAGGAATCCCTCCCATGCTCAAATGGTGCTCGCGTTCGATCTTCCTTCAAGTTGTCCTCGGATTGGTGCTCGGCATCGTCTGCGGGCTTACCCTTCCCGAATATTCCGCACAGCTCAAACCCCTCGGCGACGGCTTTATCAAACTGATCAAGATGCTAATCGGCCTGATCGTATTCTGCGTGGTGGTCAGTGGTATTTCCGGCGCAGGCGATCTCAAGAAGGTCGGGCGCATCGGCCTCAAGTCAGTCATCTATTTTGAAGTGCTGACCACCATCGCCCTGGTGATTGGCCTGGTAATGGCCTTCAGCACCGGCATTGGCAGTGGCGCGAACATCCACCTGGAGCAGTTTTCCAGCGCGGACGTGGGTGACATCGCCCAACGTGGCCAGCACCTGGTGACCACCACCCAGTTCCTGATGAACCTGATCCCGACCTCGGTGCTCGGTGCCTTCGCGGATAACAACATCCTGCAAGTGCTGTTGTTCTCGGTACTGTTCGGCAGTGCGCTGAACCTGGTGGGCGACGCCGCCTCCGGCATCTCCCGGTTGATCAACGAACTCAGCCACGTGATCTTCCGCATCATGGGCATGATCGTGCGCCTGGCCCCCATCGGCGTCTTCGGCGCCATTGCCTTCACTACCAGCAAGTATGGGCTGGACTCGCTGCAACACCTGGGCAGCCTCGTCGGCCTGTTCTACCTGACCTGCGTCGCCTTCGTCGCTCTGGTCCTGGGCCTGGTGATGCGGTCGTCGGGCCTGCCAATGCTGCCGTTCCTCAAATACCTGCGCGAGGAACTGCTCATCGTGCTCGGCACTGCTTCTTCCGACGCCGTGCTGCCACAAGTCATGCGCAAGCTCGAACACCTCGGGATCGGCAGTTCCACCGTGGGGCTGGTCATCCCGACCGGTTACTCGTTCAACCTGGACGGCTTCTCGATCTACCTGACCCTGGCCATCGTCTTCATCGCCAACGCCACCGGTACGCCCCTGGCCCTGACCGACCTGCTGACCATCCTGCTGGTGTCGCTGATCACGTCCAAGGGTGCCCATGGGATTCCCGGCTCGGCATTGGTGATCCTCGCCGCCACGCTGACAGCGATCCCGGCTATTCCCGTGGTCGGCCTGGTGCTGGTGCTGGCGGTCGATTGGTTCATGGGCATCGGTCGCGCCCTGACCAACCTGATCGGCAACTGCGTGGCCACCGTGGCAATCGCCCGTTGGGAAAAAGACATCGATGTCCCGCGTGCGCGCAAGGTACTGTCCGGCCAGCAGGGCTATGCCTTCCAACCGAGAAAGCCGGTGGGCAGTGCCCATCAGCAGCAATTTTGAAAGCGCGCGATGCCCGCCTGCGGGCCGGCATCGCCTGATTGATCTTTGAGGAGCCCCATGTGATCAGTTCATCAACCGTCGTCAATTCCGTGGTGGAAAAACTACGCGCGGCCCTGGCCCGGGGCCAATGGCGCTCGGGCGACATGCTGCCGGGCCAGCGGGAGTTGGCCGAACAGTTGGGCATCAGCCGACCAAGCCTGCGCGAGGCGGTCATCGTGCTGGAAACCCTCGGGCTTGTGCGCTCGATGCCCGGCAAAGGCGTGGTGGTGCTGGAGGCCAACGCCAGCGATCCCCATGAAGGCAGCGCGGTAGCCGGTGCGAGCCTGGAAGACGTGCTGCAACTGCGCTACACCCTGGAGCCCTTCATCGTTGGCCTGGTAGCCCAGTCCATCAGCAGTAAGGAAGTCGGACAATTGCGCCTGACCCTCATGGACATGCGCGAAGCCCTGGAAGCCAATGACAACGATGCCTGCGCCAGCGCCTACATCGCGTTCCATGAGGAACTGTTTGCCCTGACGTCCAACCCGATCTTTCACAGTGTGGTGCAGCAGACCAGCAACGCCCTCAAGCAAAGTGCCGATGTGTTGCGCAATTCGCCCGAGCATCTGGCCGAACGGCTGGAAGAGAACGAAGCCGTGGTACGCGCCATTCGTGGCAAGAACAGCGCCCAGGCCAGTGCAGAAATGCGCCGGCATATCCTCCGGGAAGGCCAGCGCATGGGCATTGAACTGAATATCCCGGACGACAACCTCGCTACCTGAGCCACGCCTCGCGGAGACCGTCATGAACAACGTCATGTCCCATCAGCATCAACGCAATGTGCTTGCCACCCTGCCGCTGCCCGGCGCTGTCGGCAAGCCGTCGGTGGACGATATCTATCCGCGGATCTTCGACGCCATCCTCGAACAACGCATTGCTCCCGCCAGCCGCTTCACCGAGGAAGGCCTCGGGGATGTGTTCGGCGTCAGCCGCAGCATCATTCGTCGTGTACTGGCGCGCCTGTCTCACCAACAAGTGGTAATCCTGCGGCCCAATCATCGGCCGCAAGTCGCGGCACCGGACCTGGAGCAAACCCGACAAATCCTGCACGCCCGCCGGCTCACCGAACAGACATTGGTGCACCTGGCCTGCAAGGCTCCGCAACCCAGGGACTTGCAGCGTCTGCGTGATCTGGTGGCGCAGGAGCAACAGTGCCTGGAACGCGGCGAGCGCGGCCCGGCGATACGCCTTTCCGGCGAGTTTCACCTGCACCTCGCCTCCATGGCCGGCAACGCACCGCTGGCGCAGTTTCTCGGCAGCCTGGTGCCCTTGACCTCGCTGGCCCTGGCCCGGCACGAGATCAAGGCCCGCCGGCATTGTGCCTGGCAGGAGCATCTGGCGATCGTGGATGCCGTGGAAAACGGCAGCAGGGATGAAGCCGTACGCCTGATGGATGAGCACCTGGACCATCTTGAGCAAAAGCTGCTGATGGCCACAGGCACGGCGACGTCAAATTAAAGCGGCCTCGAATCCCGCGCGGATCTTCTCCTCGGGCAGCTCGTCGGCGATGAATACGATCACGCTTTCCCGGGCCTCATCGGGGGCCCATTCGGTGTCCCAATCGAAGCCGTACAACTTGAGGACACCTTGGAACACCAATCGACGGGGTTCGCCGGCGATGCTCAGCACGCCCTTGTAGCGCAGCAACTGTTTGCCGTGGTCTTCCAGCAACTGGTTCATGAACTCGCTGAGCTTGTCGATATCCAGCGGCTTGTCGGTACGCAGCACCAGGCTGCTGATGCGGTCGCCCGTGGTGGCCTTGGCAACCGGGCGCAAGCTGAACCCCGCGCCCAGGTCCGCATTGAGGTTGAAGCCGCGGATGTCGAGCAATTCAGCCAGATCGATCTGGCCATGTTCCACGATCCGGATGGGCGCCCGCCGGTTGATGCGGGTCAAGCGCTCGCCAAGGGCTTCGACCTGGGCAGCGTCCACCAGGTCGGTCTTGCTCACCAGAAGGCGATCGGCAAATCCGACCTGGGCCTGGGCGATGGCTTGGGCCAGGTGGACATCGGCGTGGGCGGCGTCCACCAAGGTCAGGATACCGTCGAGAATGTAACGCTCGCGCAGCTCCTCATCGATGAAAAAGGTCTGCGTCACCGGGGCGGGATCGGCCAGGCCGGTGCACTCGATCACCAGGCGATCGAAGGTGATATCACCGCTGTCCAGCCGTTCGAGCAACAGATACAGGGCCTTGGTCAGGTCAGTGTGAATGGTGCAGCACACGCAGCCGTTGGCCAGGGTCATGACCTGCACCGGCTCGTCGCCCAGCAGTTGCGTGTCGATGCCTGCGTCACTGAATTCGTTCTCGATCACGGCTATTTTCAAGCCGTGCTCGGCCTTGAGCAGATGGCGCAGCAACGTGGTCTTGCCTGCACCGAGGAAGCCGCTGAGGATCGTCACGGGAATGGGAGAGGACAAACAGAATCTCCTTGATGCAATTTTTTTGTGGGAGCGAGCAGGCTCGCGATGGCGCTGGGTCAGTCAATATCGAAGTCGATGGATAGTACGCCATCGCGAGCAGGCTCGCTCCCACAGGGAATCGGTGACAGGCACAAAACCTGAGCCCGCCCAAAAACAACTGTGGGAGCAAGGCTTGCCCGCGAT
>NZ_JBMDKO010000093.1:0-6922 GCF_057809755.1 Pseudomonas sp. FG13 | reverse complement strand
TGTGTGGCGGACACAAGACCTGTGGGAGCGAGCCAGCTCGCGATAGCGGCGGGTCAGCTTGCGGCAATGTCGAATGTACCGCCGCATCGCGAGCAGGCTCGCTCCCACAAAGGGGGCTGCGCCGTGCCATAGCTGTGTGGCGGACACAAGACCTGTGGGAGCGAGCCAGCTCGCGATAGCGGCGGGTCGGCTTGCGACAATATTGAATGTACCGCCGCCTTCGCGAGCAAAGGGGTTACAGGGCTGAGGCCTGGCGCCATTCGGATGGAGATGTTGCCAGTTCCGCAGCACCGGCCACTGCACCGATAACCAGGATCGCCGGGCTCTTGAGTTGAAACGCACCTGCATCGGCCTCCATCGAGGCCAGGTCGCTGCGGCAGTCTCGCTGATGAGGCAGGGAGGCATTCTCGATCATGGCCACCGGGGTGTCCGCTGCCAGTCCGCCGGCCAGCAGTTGCTCGCGGATCTCGCTCAGTTTCGCCACCCCCATGTACACCACCAAAGTCGTCCCGCTTTGTGCCAGGGCTTGCCAGTTCAGGCTGCTGCCGTCCTGGGTGTGGGCAGTGACCAGCGTCACGCCCCGGGCGATGCCGCGCAAGGTCAAGGGAATGTCGCACTGGGTCGCGCCTGCCAGCCCGGCCGTGATGCCATTGACCAGCTCCACTTCTATGCCATGCTCGCGCAGCCATTGCGCCTCTTCACCGCCCCGACCGAAGATGCACGGGTCGCCGCCCTTGAGGCGGACCACGCATTTGCCCTGGCGCGCATAGCGCAGCATCAGCCGATGGATGAAGGCCTGGGGCGTGGAGCGGCAGCCGCCGCGCTTGCCCACGGCGATGATGCGTGCACCGCAGCAATGTTCCAGCACTGCCTCATTGACCAGATCGTCGATCAGCACCACGTCGGCTTCGCGCAGGGCGCGTACGGCCTTGAGGGTCAGCAATTCAGGGTCGCCAGGACCCGCACCCACCAGCCAGACTTTTGCGTTCATAGTGTTTTCCTCACGAGAGAGCGGCCATCGGTTGTGCGGTGGCAACCAGCAGGCGCTTGATTTCCGGTACGCAGGAACCGCATTGCGTGCCACAGCCCAGTTCCTGTTTCAGCCCTTGCAAGTCCAACCCTCGTTCAATGCCGGCGCAGATCGCACGCTGGCTGACGTTCAAGCAGTTGCACAATGTTTTACCGCCAGCGGTCGCCGCGCCGACGTTGCCTGGTGGTGCGCTCAACGGTGCCAGCAGCCAGCGGCGCAGTTGCTCATCGGCACGACCTTCCTGCCACAGGTTCTGCAGCCAATGACGGGCGAGGGTTTCGCCAGCCAGGCGGATGGCGGTGATGCGTCCGTTTTCGATCCGCACCCGTTTCCCGATAGCGCGGCGGGGATCGTCGTAAGCCAGTACCGGTCCGTCGATCAGTCCCAGTTGTTCGTCGATTGCTTGCAGCAGTGCGGGGTCAGGTGCTTCGGCGCTGGCGGCGCGAATCAGCAACGCGGGACGTTCACGGCCGGTCAAGCTCAGGCTGACGTAGGCAAACACCTCACACAGCGGACGCAATGTCTCCAGATGCTGTTGGACATCACCTTCGATCAGGGCGAAAAGCTGCCAAGGCAGGCTCACCGGTTCCAGGCGCACGCCGCTGTGTTTGAGTTCCGGTTGTTTCGACAAGGGGTCGAAAGCCGGTTGGGTCAGGGTATTGACTCCACCCTTGAGGAACCGATCGCCCCAGTGCATTGGCAGGAACGCCTGGCCGGGCCGCACGCTTTCGTCGCTGTCCACGGCCACGATCACCGCGCCACGACGACTCTTGAGGCTGACCAGATCGCCCGGTTGCAGGCGCTGGCGCTGCAGTTCGTCGGGATGCAGGCTGAGTACGGCTTCGTTCACATGACCGAACAACTGCGCGGCGGTGCCGGTGCGGCTCATGCCGTGCCACTGGTCCCGCAGTCGGCCGGTGTTGAGGGTCAACGGGTAGCGCGCGTCCCGTAGTTCCCTGGCGGCGCGATACGGTTCGGCGACAAACCGCGCGCGGCCGCTGTCGGTGGGGAAAATGCCATCCATGTACAGACGCGCCGTCCCGACCGTGGCGCCCTCAGGGAAGGGCCACTGCTGGGGGCCAAGCTGATCGATCAGCCCATGGCTGATACCGGACAGGTCGAGGTCGCGGCCTCGGGTCAATTGTTTGTATTCGTCGAACAGCTGGGCGGGTGTGTCAAAGGCGAACAGGCTGGGTTGGCCCGGCCGCAGACGTTTCTCCAGGCGTTGGGCGAAATCCACGGTAATGGCCCAGTCTGGTCGTGCTTCGCCCGGTGCGTCGATGGCCCGGCGAACGTGGGAAATTCGCCGTTCAGAGTTGGTCACCGAACCTTCCTTTTCGCCCCAACTGGCCGCTGGCAACAGCAGGTCGGCAAACCCGGCGGTTTCGGTGGTGCGGAAAGCCTCTTGCAGCACCACGAACGGGCAGGCCTGCAGGGCCTCCCGAATCGCCGTCTGGTCCGGCATCGATTGAGCCGGGTTGGTGCAGGCGATCCACAAGGCCTTGATCTTGCCGTTGCGCACCTGCTCGAACAACTCGATGGCGCTCAAGCCGGGATTGGCGGGCAGTTGCTCGACGCCCCAGTATTCGGCGACTTCGGCGCGATGCTCCGGGTTGGCGGCTTCGCGGTGGCCCGGTAACAGGTTCGACAGACTGCCGGTTTCCCGACCGCCCATAGCGTTGGGCTGGCCGGTCAACGAGAAAGGGCCTGCACCCGGACGGCCGATCTGCCCGGTGGCGAGGTGCAGGTTGATCAAGGCACTGTTCTTGGCGCTGCCGGCGGTGGACTGATTCAGGCCCATGCACCACAACGACAGGAAGCTGGGGGCCGTGCCGATGGCTTCGGCACACTGATGCAGTTGCTCGACGCTGATGCCGCATAGCTGGGCAACCATGGCGGGGGTGTAATCGCGCACCAGGCTCTTCAGGTCCGCCAGGCCTTCGGTATGGGCCTTGATGAAATCGCGATCGATCCAGTCTTCCCACAACAGCAGATGCAAAATCCCATGGAACAAGGCGACATCGGTCCCCGGCAGGATGGCCAGGTGCAGGTCCGCCAGATCGCAGGTGTCGGTGCGCCGCGGGTCGATGACAATGATCTTCATCTGCGGCCGGCGGGACTTGGCTTCTTCGAGGCGGCGAAACAGGATCGGGTGGGCGTAGGCCATGTTGCTGCCGACGATCATGACGCAGTCGCTCAGCTCCAGGTCTTCATAGTTGCAGGGCGGCGCGTCGGCGCCGAGGCTGCGCTTATAGCCCACCACCGCCGAGGACATGCACAGCCGGGAATTGCTGTCGATGTTGTTGGTGCCGACCAGGGCCCGGGCCAGTTTGTTGAAGGCGTAGTAATCCTCGGTCAGCAACTGGCCGGAGATGTAGAACGCGACACTGTCGGGGCCGTGCTCAGCGATGGTCTCGGCGAACACGCTGGCGGCGTGCTCCAGAGCGCTGTCCCAGTCGGTGCGTGCGCGGGGCAGGCCTTTGCCCAGGCGCAGCTCGGGGTACAGGGCTCGCGCGGCGAGATCACCGGTCAGGTGCAGGGTCGAGCCCTTGCTGCACAGTTTGCCGAAGTTGGCCGGATGGGCGGGATCGCCACTGACGCCGAGGATGCGCTCGTCGTCGTGTTCGATCAGTACGCCGCAACCGACCCCGCAATAACAGCAGGTCGAGGCAGTGGTCTGGCGGTTCATCAGCTTGCGTCCCTTAGCGCCAACAGCACCCGGCCATTCTCGACCCGTGCCGAATGATGATGGGCACAGCCCACGTCCGGCGCCTGGGCCTGGCCGGTCTCCAGGTCGATCTGCCAGTTGTGCAGCGGGCAGGCCACGCGCTTGCCATAGATCAAGCCCTGGGACAACGGCCCTCCCTTGTGCGGGCAGCGGTCATCGAGTGCGAACACTTCATCGTCGCTTGTACGAAAAATCGCAATGTCGCCCTTCGGGCCGTTGATGATGCGCGAGCCCAGGGCATTGATGTCTTCCAGCGCGCAGATATCCAGCCAGTTCATGCCGGCACCTCCAGATGCTTCACGGGGATGACTTCAAACTCTTTCTTCAGCTGGGGTTGTTCCAGGCGCTGTTTCCATGGGTCCTGTTCCAGCGACAGGGAAAACTTCAGGCGCTCATGAAGGGCCTTGCGCCGCGCCGGGTCTTCGAGCACGGCTTTCTTGATGTGCTCCATGCCGACCCGCTGCATGTAATGCACGGTACGTTCGAGGTAGAAGGCTTCTTCGCGGTACAACTGCAAGAAGGCACCGTTGTATTCGCGCACTTCCTCGGCGGTCTTGAGTTTGACGAAGAACTCGGCGACCTCTGTCTTGATTCCGCCATTGCCGCCGATATACATCTCCCAGCCGGAATCGACGCCGATGATGCCCACGTCCTTGATGCCAGCTTCCGAGCAGTTGCGAGGGCAACCGGAGACGGCCAGCTTCACCTTGTGCGGCGACCACATGTTGAACAGGTCATGTTCCAGTTCGATGCCCAGTTGGGTGGAGTTCTGCGTGCCAAAACGACAGAACTCACTGCCCACGCAGGTCTTCACGGTGCGGATGGATTTGCCGTAGGCATGGCCGGATGGCATGTCGAGGTCTGCCCATACGCCGGGCAGATCCTGCTTCTTGATGCCCAGCAAGTCGATGCGCTGGCCACCGGTGACCTTGACCATGGGCACGCTGTATTTGTCGGCCACGTCGGCGATGCGTCGCAGCTCCGCGGGCGTGGTCACGCCGCCCCACATCCGTGGGACGACCGAGTAGGTGCCATCCTTCTGGATGTTGGCGTGGGCACGTTCGTTGATCAGTCGGGATTGCGGATCGTCGTGGGCTTCGCCTGGCCAGGTGGAAATCAGGTAGTAGTTCAATGCCGGACGGCAGGTGGCGCAGCCGTTCGGGGTGCGCCAGTTCAGGTAGTTCATGGTGCCGGCGATGGTCAGCAGGTGCTCGTCGCGAATCGCCTGGCGGATCTGGCCGTGGTTGAGGTCGCTGCATCCGCAGATGGCTTTTTCGCTTTTCGGTTTGACGTCGGCCGCGCCGCCAACCGTGTTGATGAGTATCTGCTCGACCAGACCGGCGCAGGAGCCACAGGAACTGGCGGCCTTGGTGTGTTTTTTCACGTCATCGACGCTGAACAGGCCATGCTCCTGGATCGCCTTGACGATGGTGCCCTTGCACACGCCGTTGCAGCCGCAGACTTCAGCGGAATCGGCCATGCTCATGGCTTTGTCCTGGCCCTGGTGGCCGACGTCGCCCAACGCGTTCTCACCAAACATCAAGTGATCGCGGATCTCGCCGATGGCGGCGTTCTCGCGGATCTGGCGGAAATACCAGCCACCATCTGCCGTATCGCCGTACAGGCAGGCGCCGACCAGCACGTCATCCTTGATCACCAGTTTCTTGTAGACGCCGCCGATGGGGTCGGAGAGGGTGATGGTCTCGGTGCCTTCGCCGCCCATGAAGTCGCCGGCGGAAAACAGGTCGATGCCGGTGACCTTGAGCTTGGTCGAGGTCACCGAGCCTTTATAGGTGGCAAAACCCAGTTGCGCGAGGTGATTGGCGCAGACCTTGGCCTGTTCGAACAACGGGGCCACCAGGCCGTAGGCGGTGCCGCGATGGTTGGCGCATTCACCAATGGCGTAGATGCGCGGGTCATAGGTCTGCATCGTGTCGTTGACCAGGATTCCGCGACTGCACGGGATACCGGCTTTTTCCGCCAATTCGACGTTGGGGCGGATGCCCGCCGCCATCACCACCAGGTCGGCGGGGATGATGTCACCGTTCTTGAACTGCACCGAGCCGACCCGGCCATTGCCGGCGTCGTGGAGGGCCTGGGTCTGCTCGTTGAGGCGGAATTTCAGGCCACGGTCTTCCAGGGCGGTTTGCAGCAGTTGGCCGCTGGTCTTGTCCAGCTGCCGCTCCAACAGCCACTCACCCAGGTGCACCACGGTCACGTCCATGCCCCGCAGTTTCAGGCCGTTGGCGGCCTCCAGGCCCAACAGGCCGCCGCCGATCACCACGGCGTGCTTGTGGGTCTTGGCGGCTTCGATCATTGCCTGGGTGTCGGCGATGTCGCGATAGCCGATGACGCCGTCGAGCGTGTGGCCGGGAATCGGCAGAATGAACGGCGTGGAGCCGGTGGCGATCAGCAGGCGATCGTACTCGGCCTCGGTGCCGTCTTCAGCGATGACCCGACGCTTGACCCGGTCGATCTCCACGACCTTGCGGTTGAGCAGCAGGTTGATGTGGTTGTCCTGGTACCAGCTCAGGTCGTTGAGGACGATTTCCTCAAAGGTTTGCTCGCCGGCGAGCACGGGGGAGAGCAGGATACGGTTGTAGTTGGTGTGAGGCTCGGCGCCGAACACCGTGATGTCGTACAGCTCGTTGCTCAGCTTGAGCAGTTCTTCAAGGGTTCGAACCCCGGCCATGCCATTGCCGATCATCACCAGTTTGAGTTTTTTCATCAGGGTTCTCCGCAAGCCCAGACCCGGTTTCGTCACGTCTCATCACGGCGATCGGACTGGCTCGGCAATTTTCACGAAAACAAAAAAAGGCGTCCCGCTAGTGTGCTAGCGAGGACGCCTTTGTCCTGGTCCCGTTCTCTCGGGAAGCACCGCCTTCATCGTTGGAGGCGTTGCTTTATGTCTGTTGAGAGGGGATATGCAGTGGTTGTGCCAAGTGGCTCCAAGGCCGGATTTATTGCGGGAAGCGTGGGGCGGGGGTGTTGGAAGGGGATTTATTGCACCGAATCAAAGCGTGTCGCCCGGTAATGGAGCGTGGCAGACGATAGCTTTGTAGTGGCAGGCAGGCCGCCATCGCGAGCAAGCTTTGCTCCCACAGCAGACCCTCTGTGGCAGCAGATCCCCAGTGGCAGCAGACCCTCTGTGGCAGCAGATCCCC
>NZ_JBMDKO010000092.1:0-7690 GCF_057809755.1 Pseudomonas sp. FG13 | reverse complement strand
GGCTCGCTCCCACAGGGAAGTTAGGGTGAATACAGAATAATTGCACACCTGCGCCCCATGTGGGAGCGAGCCTGCTCGCGATAGCGGTCTGACTAGCCGGCACAATTACCGAAACGCCGGCACCACGTGCTTGATGAACAGTTCCAGGGATTTCTTCTTCTCCGCATGGGGCAGGCTGTTATCGCACCAGAAGCTGAACTCGTCGACGCCCAGTGCCTGGTAGTACTTGATGCGGGGAATGATTTCTTCCGGAGTACCGATCATGGCGGTCTTGTGCAGGCTATCCAGTTCGAATTCCGGGCGGCCGGCGAATTTCTCTTCCGGGCTTGGCGCCAGGAAGCCATTGACCGGGGTTTCCTTGTTACCGAACCAGGCGTCGAAAGTGCGGTAGAACTTCGCGATGGCCTTGGCTCCGACTTTCCAGCCGTCGGGGTTGTCCTCCGAGTGCACATGGGTGTGACGCAGCACCATCAATTGCGGGCGCGGTACATCGGGGTTGTTGTCCAGGGCTGCCTGGAATTTGTTCTTCAGGTCGAGGACTTCTTCGTCACCCTTCATCAACGGCGTCACCATGACGTTACAGCCGTTGGCGACGGCGAAGTTGTGCGAGTCCGGGTCGCGGGCAGCGATCCACATGGGCGGGTTCGGCTTCTGGATCGGCTTGGGCACGCTGGTGGAGGTCGGGAATTTCCAGATGTCGCCGTCATGGGCGTAGTCGCCTTGCCACAGTGCCCGTATCGCCGGAACCATTTCCCGCAGTGCCTGGCCGCCGGAGGCCGCTGGCATGCCGCCGGCCATGCGGTCGAATTCCACTTGGTAAGCGCCACGGGCCAGGCCGACTTCCATGCGGCCGTTGCTGATCACGTCCAGCAATGCACATTCACCGGCTGCCCGCAGCGGGTGCCAGAACGGCGCGATGATGGTGCCGGCGCCCAGGTGAATGGTGGTGGTCTTGGCCGCCAGGTAGGCCAGCAGCGGCATCGGGCTTGGCGAAATGGTGTATTCCATGGCGTGGTGTTCGCCGATCCAGACAGTGCTGAAGCCACCGGCCTCGGCCATCAGGGTCAGTTCGGTGAGGTCTTCGAACAACTGGCGATGGCTGACGCTTTCGTCCCAGCGCTCCATGTGTACGAACAGGGAAAATTTCATGGCGCTATCTCTTGATGATTGACGATCGGTTCAGGCGAGGACGGGCAGGGCGCCCATCTTTCCGTGGCAATAAACCAGTGGGCCTCGGGTGTGTTGCGGCACGATCAGGTTCTTCACAGCGCCGACCATGATGGCGTGGTCGCCGCCTTCGTATTCGCGCCACAGTTCGCATTCGATGATGGCGGTGGCGTTGCTCAGCAAGGGGTTGCCCAGTTCACTCAGGGTCCATTCGATGCCCTGAGCCTTGTCCTTGCCTTTGCGGGCGAAGGCATAGGCTTCGTTCTGTTGCCCGCCGGAGAGCAAATGGATGGCGAAGCGCTTGTTGCGGATCAGCACCGGGTAGGAATCGGAGCTGTAGTTGGGACAGAACAGCACCAGGGCCGGGTCCATCGACAACGAGCTGAAGGCGCTGGCGGTGAGGCCGACGATCTGCCCGTCGTCATCAAGGGTGGTGATGACCGTCACGCCGGACGGGAACGAACCCATGACTTGTTTGTAAACGTTGGCATCAATCATTTAACAGTCCTCGTACGCAGGCGGTAATGACTTCGTGTTCATCAATGAGCACCGGCGGCTTTGTTCAGGTCGCTCTCGGCCCATTGGGTGTAGACACACGCATCGGCAGCGGCCCAGCGCACCCGCACCGGGTCGCCAGCCTTGAGTGGCATGCCGGCGGCGGAAAGGGCCTTGACGGTCATGGCGGTGCCGCCGGACGTCACCACGCTGCAAGTCTGGCTTTCGCCGAGAAACAGCACCTCGACGACCTTGGCCGAGACTTCATTCCAGCCGGCTGCCAATGGCGCTTGGGCGGCCTGCTCGGTGCTCAGGGCCAAGGCCTTTTCCGGGCGTACCATCAGCAACACGTCCTGATCGGTTTGCAGGCCGGCGGTCAGGCGGATCGACAGCGACTGGCCTTCGAAGGTCGCCACCGCATTGCCCTGGGCCTTGAGCTTGAGGAAGTTGGAGTTGCCCAGGAATGACGCGACAAAGGCATTCGGCGGGTTCTGGTAGAGGTCGTAACCGGTACCCAGGCCGACGATCTTGCCGTGGCTGAAAATGGCGATGCGCTGGGACAGGCGCATGGCTTCTTCCTGGTCGTGGGTCACGTAGACGATGGTGATGCCCAGACGCCGGTGCAACTGGCGCAGTTCATCCTGCAGGTCTTCACGGAGCTTTTTGTCCAGGGCACCAAGGGGTTCGTCCATCAGCAGGATGCGTGGTTCATAGACCAGCGCCCGGGCGATGGCGACCCGTTGCTGCTGGCCGCCGGAGAGTTGCGAAGGGCGGCGATGGGCAAACTGCTCCAATTGCACCAGCTTGAGCATCGCGTCGACCCGCCGGTCGCGCTCGGCCGGCGCCAGTTTGCGGATCGCCAGCGGGAAGGCGATGTTGTCGCGCACGGACAAATGCGGGAACAGCGAGTAGCGCTGGAACACCATGCCAATGTCGCGCTTGTGCGGCGGGACGTTGACCAGGGATTTGCCGTCCACCAGGATCTCGCCGCTGCTGGGGGTTTCAAAGCCGGCCAGCATCGACAGGGTGGTGCTCTTGCCCGAGCCGCTGGAGCCGAGGAAGGTCAGGAACTCACCGTCCTGGATCTCCAGGGCGATATCGTCGACGGCGGCAAAGTCGCCGTAGTGCTTGTTCAGGTTGCGCAGGCTGACCAGGGTCTTGTTGTTCTGTTGTGCGGGGTCTTTGACGGCACTCATTGTGTTCTCCTAGGCGCTCAGGCGCTGATTTCATTGCGCCGGCGCAGGGCGGCGGCGATCACCATCACCAACACCGAGAGGCCGATCAGCAGCGTCGAAGCGACGGCGATCACAGGCGTCAGGTCCTGGCGCAGGGTGGTCCACATCTTTACGGGCAGGGTTTGCAGGGTCGGGCTGGCCATCATCACGCTCAGCACCACTTCGTCCCACGACACTAGGAACGCGAACAAGGCGCCGGCGATCATGCCCGGGCGGATGGCCGGGAAGGTGACCTTGAACACCGCTTGCAGTCGCGAGGCGCCGCAGATCACGGCGGCGTCTTCGATGGACTGGTCGAACAGCTTCAACGAGTTGATGATCGAGATGATGGTGAACGGCAACGCGACAATCACATGGCTGACCACGAACGCGAACATCGTGCCGGTGTAGCCCAGCTTGAGGAACAGCGCATACACCGCCACGGCGATGATCACCAGCGGCACGATCATCGGCAGGGTGAACAGGCCATAGAGCATTTCCCGTCCCGGAAACCGACCACGCACCAGGGCAAACGCGGTAGGCAGGCCCAGGGCTACGGCGCAGATCGTGGTCAGCACCGCGACCTTGAGGCTGGCCAGCGCGGCGCTCATCCAGTCGGGGTTGGAGAAGAACTGGCCGTACCATTTGAATGTCCAGCCCGGTGGCGGGAAGACCAGCCACTGGGATGAGCCAAACGACAGCAGCACGATGAATACGATCGGCAACAGCAGGAACAACCCGATCAACCCGGTCGTGAAGTACAGACCGAAGCGCATGCGCCGGCTCATGGCATTGGGAGTCAGGAGCATGACGATTTACCTCGCGTTACTGGCGCCAACCGGGGATTCCGGCTGGAGCTTCAGGTAGAAGTAGAACAGCACCAGCGTGATGACGATCAACAACGCGGCACCGGCGCTCGCCAGGCCCCAGTTGAGGAACGATTGCACCTGCTGGATGATGAATTCCGGCAGCATCATGTTCTGCGCACCGCCGAGCAGCGCCGGGGTGACGTAATAACCCAGGGACATCACGAACACCATCAGGCCGCCGGAAAACAGCCCCGGCCGGCACAGTGGCAGGAACACCCGGAAGAAGTTGGTCCAGGGACTGGCACCGCAGATGGAGCCGGCCTGCAGGATCATCGGGTCGATGGCCTGCATGGTGGCCTGCAACGGCAGGACAATGAACGGGATCATGATGTAGCTCATGCCGATCACCACGCCGGTGAGGTTGTGCACCATCTCCAGCGGCTGGTCGATGATCCCCAGGGCCATCAGCGCCTTGTTGATCACCCCGGAGGCTTGCAACAGCACGAGCCAGGAATAGGTGCGGGCCAGCAGGCTGGTCCACATCGACAGCAGCACGATGTTCAGGATCCAGCGACCCCAGCCACGGGGCACCAGAGTGATGGCCCAGGCCAGGGGAAAACCCAGCAGCAGGCTGAACAACGTCACCAGGCCGGCCACCGAAAAGGTGTTGAGCAGCACTCGGGTATAGGCCGAGTTGGCGAACAGTTGCTCGTAATTGCCCAGCCCGGGCACCGGCTCCAGCACGCCACGCAACAGCAGGCCGATCAGCGGCGCCAGGAAGAACAGGCCAAGGAACAGCAGGGCGGGAACCAGGTTACCGGCCCCGCGCCAGCGTTGGGCCAGCGACGGACCCGTCGCTGCCTTGGCGGTTGCCACGCCGGCAGCGCCAGGGGCGCTCCCGGTGTGCTGGGTTGTCGTTGCCGACATTTTCATTTGACCAGCCATTCGTTCCACCGTGTCGCGATGTCCTGACCGTTCTTGGCCCAGTACGCGAAATCGAGCGTGATCTGATCCTTGGCGTAGGCGGTCGGCAGGTTGGGAGCGAGCACCGAATCCAGGCGCGCGACGCTATCGACGTTGACCGGCGCATAAGCGGTCAGGTTGGAGAAGTCGGCCTGGCCCTTGGCACTGCTGGAGTTGGCCAGGAACTTCATGGCGGCGGCCTTGTTCTTCGAGCCCTTCGGCACGACCAGGATGTCGGCCATGACCAGGTTCTGCTTCCAGCTCACGCCCACCGGCGCGCCGTCCTGTTGCAGTGCATAAATCCGGCCGTTCCAGAACTGACCGAGGCTGGCTTCACCGGATGCGAGCAGTTGCTGGGACTGGGCACCGCCGCCCCACCAGACGATGTCTTTCTTGATGGTGTCGAGTTTCTTGAAGGCGCGATCCAGGTCCAGGGGATAGAGCTTGTCTTGGGGAACGCCGTCAGCCAGCAGGGCCAGTTCCAATACGCCGGGGCTCGGCCATTTGTACAGGGCGCGTTTGCCAGGGTAGGTCTTGGTGTCGAACAGCGCGGACCAGTCCTGCGGTTTGCCGGCACCGAGCT
This sequence comes from Pseudomonas sp. FG13, assembly GCF_057809755.1. NCBI lineage: Bacteria > Pseudomonadati > Pseudomonadota > Gammaproteobacteria > Pseudomonadales > Pseudomonadaceae > Pseudomonas > Pseudomonas sp. FG13. The sequence continues at coordinate 2,459 of NZ_JBMDKO010000092.1, read as the reverse complement.
TGCCCTCGTTGTAGCCGAGGACGAAGGAGAAGTAGAAAGAACCTACGCCGTGGTCGGAAACGAAGCGTGGATCGATCTTGTCGCGTTGGATGACCGAGAAGTCCAGGGGTTCGAGCAGGCCTTCGGCGGCGGCGCGCAAGGCAAAGTCAGCCTCGACGTCAACCACGTCCCACTGCACGTTGCCGCTCTCGACCATGGCCTTGAGTTTGCCGTAGTCGGTCGGGCCATCCTGGACCACGGTGATGCCGGTGCTCTTGCTGAACGGGTCGGCCCAGGCCTGTTTCTGTGCATCCTGGGTAGTGCCACCCCAGCTGACGAAGTTGACGCTTTCGGCGGCCATCGTCGACTGGCTGGTGATACCTAGCAAGCCAGCAAAAAGCATGGCAACTGCGCTTTTCTTCAACACCATTTTCACGCCCTCATTGTTGTGTTTATTGAGCGGGCTTGTGTGTGCCCGCTTATCGGGAGCTGTAGGTCCATCTGGCTTTGCAGGACCGGGCCAAGGGCCGGATGGCTGTGCTTTCCCTTCCGGGCGCACTTGGCTGAAACGTTCGGTCTATGGAATATCATATTATGGTATTCCAAACTTTCTGCAAGCATTTTGCCGTACCGGCTATCTGTCCAAGGCAGATTTTTCTTTTGATTTTTTCCGAGGCAGCCACCGACCCTGTGGGAGCGAGCCTGCTCGCGATAGCTGCCTGACATTCGGCTTTGCAGTAACTGAACAACCGCTATCGCGAGCAGGCTCGCTCCCACAGGGTTTTGGTGTTACTTCGGATTTATCCGGTAAACGGAATGCTCTCCACCACCTCCAGGTCGTACCCCGTCAAACCGGCATACTTGAGCGGCGGTCCCAGGTGGCGCAGTTTGCCGACGCCCAGGTCCTGGAGGATCTGCGCCCCGGTCCCGACCTCCGAATAGATGCGCGATTGGGAGCGGCTGAACTGGCGTGGTGGCTGGGTGAGTTGCGGCACGCGCTCGAGCAGTGCCTGGGAGGATTCGTGGTTGGCCAGCACGACCACTACACCGCAACCTTCTTCGGCGACCCGTTGCAGGGCCGCCCAGAGCGTCCAGTTGGACGGGCCGTTGTATTCGGCGCCCACCAGGTCCCGTAGCGGGTCAATGACATGGACCCGCACCAGGGTCGGCGCTTCCCGGCGAATGTTGCCCATGACCATCGCCATGTGTACGCCGCCCTCGATGCGGTCCTCAAAGGTGAACAGCCGGAAGGTGCCGTGCACGGTGGGCAGTTCCCGTTCACCGATGCGGACCACGGTGTGTTCGGTGCTCAGGCGATAGTGGATCAGGTCGGCGATGGTGCCGATCTTGATCCCGTGTTTGCGGGCGAACACTTCCAGGTCCGGGCGACGGGCCATGGTGCCATCATCGTTCATCACTTCGACGATCACCGACGCCGGTGTGAATCCGGCCAGGCGCGCCAGGTCGCAACCGGCTTCGGTATGCCCGGCACGGGTCAGGACGCCACCTTCCCGGGCGCGCAACGGAAAGATATGCCCCGGCTGCACGATATCGCTGGGACCGGCATCGGCGGCGACGGCCGCGGCCACGGTGCGCGCCCGGTCGGCGGCAGAAATGCCGGTGGTCACGCCGGTGGCGGCCTCGATGGACACGGTGAACGCTGTGCTGAACACGCTGCCATTGCTCGGCACCATCTGTTCCAGTCCCAGGCGCTGGCAATGTTCGTCGGTCAAGGTCAGGCAGATCAACCCGCGGGCTTCCCGGGCCATGAAACTGATGGCTTGGGCGCTGCAGCAATCGGCGGCCAGCAGCAGGTCGCCTTCGTTTTCCCGGTCTTCGTCGTCCACCAGCAACACCATCTTGCCCTGGCGGTAGTCTTCGATGATTTCTTGAATACTGTTAAAGGCCATGTAGGGCTCTCTTGTTCGATGGGATGCATGATGGAAACCGCTTGTGGTATACCATAATACAAATTAACGCGAGAGGTCACTATGAAGGCGTACTGGATTGCTCATGTGGATGTCACCGACGCTGATCAATATAGCCAATACACCCAACGGGCTCCGGCGGCATTTGCCTTGTACGGCGGTCGGATGCTGGCCCGGGGCGGGCGTAGCGAGGCGATGGAAGGCAGGGCCACGCCGCAGCGTAGCGTGGTGATCGAGTTCGATTCCTACGAGCAGGCGCTGGCCTGTTATCACTCGCCGCAATACCAGGAGGCCAAGCACCACCGCAAGGATGTGGCCCGGGCCGAAGTGATCATCGTCGAGGGTGTACCGACCCCGTAAGCGCGGGTGTTGGGTCACTCACTTGTGGGAGCGAGCCTGCTCGCGATAGCGGTGCTCCAGTCGCTGCAATGTCGAATGATAGGCCGCCATCGCGAGCAGGCTCGCTCCCACAATGGATTTTTGGTGTGCGCAGGGTTTGTGTACGGCATCGAACCCTGTGGGAGCGAGCCTGCTCGCGATAGCGGTGGCACA
>NZ_JBMDKO010000091.1:0-7699 GCF_057809755.1 Pseudomonas sp. FG13 | reverse complement strand
CCCCCCCCCCCCCCCCCCCACAACGGTGTTCGGCTCAGGTTCTCCTTGCGCCGTTCAGGCCAGGGTGGGCAAGGCGCCCAACTTGCCCTTGTGGTAGATCATCGGCGTGACCGGCTGTTCGGGCAGGATCAGGTGCTTGACCGCGCCGACGATGATCGCGTGGTCGCCACCGTCGTATTCGCGCCACAGTTCGCACTCGATGATCGCCGTGGCCTTGGCGAGGATCGGGTTGCCAAGGTCGCTCAGGTGCCAGTCGATGCCCTTGGCCTTGTCCTTGCCTTTACCGGCGAAGGCGTAGGCTTCGGCAGTCTGGTCGGCGGACAGCAGGTGAATCGCGAACTGCTTGCTGTCCCGCAGGATCGGGTAGGTGTCGGAAGCGTAGTTGGGGCAGAACAGGACCAGCGCCGGGTCGATCGACAGTGCGCTGAACGCACTGGCGGTGATGCCGACGATGTTCCCTTCAGGGTCCAGGGTGGTGACCACCGTGACGCCGGAGGGGAACGAGCCCATGACTTCTTTGTAAATGCCGGGTTCGATCATGGCGGCAGTCTCCTAGCGCATCACGAAGGGGTCAGGCATCGGTGCCTGAGAAAGGTTGATCCACACCGTTTTCAGTTCGGTATAGGCCAGCACCGAATCGATGCCGCTTTCACGTCCGTAGCCGCTGTTCTTGAAGCCCCCGATGGGCGCCATGGCCGAGACGGCACGGTAGGTGTTGACCCAGATGATGCCCGAACGCACGTCCCGGGCCAGGCGATGAGCGCGGCCGAGGTCGCGGGTCCAGATACCGGCGGCGAGGCCGAACTGCGAGTCGTTGGCGATGGCCAGGGCTTCGGCTTCGTCCTTGAAACGAATCACCGAGGCCACCGGGCCGAAGACTTCTTCCTGCATGATCTTCATCGAATTGCGGTCGCATTCGAACAGGGTCGGTTCATAGAACCAGCCTTCGCCCAGGTTCTGCGGACGCTTGCCACCGAGGCGCAGCCGCGCACCCTCGGCAATGGCATCGGCCACCAGGCCTTCAACCACCGCCAGTTGCTGGGCGGTGGCCATAGGGCCCATTTCGCTGCTGTCGTCTTGCGGGCTGCCGATGCGGATGCGCTTGGCGCGCTCTTCCAGGCGCGAAACGAATTCGTCGTAGATGTCGTCCTGCACCAACAACCGCGAGCCGGACACGCAGCTCTGGCCCGACGCCGCGTAGATCCCGGCAATCGCACCGTTGACGGCGCTGTCGAGGTCAGCGTCGGCGAAGATGATGTTGGGCGACTTGCCCCCCAGTTCCAGGGACAGCTTGGCAAAGTTTTCCGCGCTGCTGCGCACCACATGGCGAGCCGTGGCGGCGCCGCCGGTGAAGGCGATCTTGCGCACCAGCGGATGGCGGGTGAGGGCGGCGCCGGTGCTGGGACCGTAACCGGTCACGACGTTGACCACGCCTGCTGGAAAGCCGGCCTCCAGCGCCAGGCGCGCCAGCTCCAGGATGGTCGCCGAGGCGTGCTCGGACGGCTTGATCACGATGGTGTTGCCGGCCGCCAGTGCAGGGGCAAGCTTGATCGCGGTCAGGTACAGGGGGCTGTTCCAAGGAATGATTGCCGCCACCACGCCCATGGCTTCATGCACGGTGTAGGCAAACATGTCCGGCTTGTCGAGGGGCAGGGTGCCGCCTTCGAGTTTGTCGGCCAGGCCCGCGGTGTAGTGGAAAAACTCTGGCAGATAGCCGACCTGGCCGCGGGTTTCGCGGATCAGCTTGCCATTGTCGCGGCTTTCCAACTGAGCCAGTTGTTCCTTGTTCTCGGCGATCAGGTCACCGAGACGGCGCAGCAACTTGCCACGGGCGGTCGCGGTCAGGCCACGCCAGGCAGGGCTTTCGAACGCCATTTGCGCAGCCTGGACGGCGCGTTCGACATCGGCTTCGCCAGCATCGGGCAGTTCGGCCCAGGCTTGGGCCAGGGCCGGGTTCAGGCTTTCGAAGGTCTTGCCCGACAGCGCATCGACCCATTCACCGCCGATGCACATCTGGAAACGTGCGAGCGTCATGCGACGATCCCCTTTATTGGATGTTGTTGGGAGTACGCCTTGTCCAGGAACTCCAGCAGCAACTGGTTGACCAGGCGTGGCGATTCTACCGGCATCATATGCCGCTGTTCGGCGAGTACGGCAACGGCCGCACCGGGAATGCGCGCGGCCAGTTGTTCGGCCATTTCGGGGGTTGAACCCGGGTCCAGTTCGCCAGTGGCGATCAGCGTCGGTGCCTGGATGCTGCCCAGGTCATCGGCGCGGTACATGTCCTGAGTGGCGAACAGTTCGTAAGTGGTCAGGTAACCCTGGGGATCGTTCTTCGCCAAGGTCTGGCGCAGCGCAGCGATCTGTGCCGGGTTGGCCGCTTGATATTCGCGGCTGAACCAGCGCGACAGTGCCGCTTCGGCGTTGGCATCCGGACCATGCTCGGCCGCCTGGGCGGTACGGGCGATGACCCCGGCACGCTGCTCGGGGCTGCGGTTGAACACACTGTTGAGTACCACCAGGCCGTGCAGGCGTTGCGGGTAATGGAGGGCGAAAGCGCGTGCCACCAACCCGCCCATGGAGAAGCCGATCACCGTGGCCTGGGGCAGTTGCAGGTGGTCGAGCAGTTCCAGCAACTGGTCGGCGTAGCCGAGCAGGCCGGTGCCACTGGCGGGACGCGGGCTGGCGCCATGGCCAAGCATGTCATAGGCAATCACGCGGTACTTCGAGGCCAGGCCAACGACCTGGCCACCCCACATTTCTTTGTTCAGGCCGACGCCGTGGATCAAGACCACGGGCTGGCCTTGGCCGGTCGCCAGGTAACTGGTGCCTGCCGGGGTGAGTTCAGCGGTGGGCCGAATCATGGAGCGCTCCTGCATACCTTTTCTTGTTGTGGGGGCCGGGCTGGATCACTGCGCCTTTTCGGCAGCCAGTTCTTCCAGATCGATGTAGCGGTTGCCGATGCGTGGATGCAGGCGACCGCCATCGGCGCAACCCAGCACCACGACGATTTCGTCGGCGCGCGGTGCATCTTCGATTTGCATTTCCAGGGTGATGTAGTGCGAGCGCAGGCCTTCGTCGTCCTTGTGCATCATTGGGATCTGGATCGAGGTGCCAGGGCCGCCGCGCTTGTTGGTGAAGCTCAGGTAGCTCTTGGCCTTGACCGCTTCGCGGTAGTGGTTGCCGAAGCGCAAGGTATGGATCACGGCGGAAGCATGCTCGATTTCACCGTCGGCGCCGACGACGGCGGCCTTGCCGTAGGCTTCGATTTTCTCGGCGCCGCCGATGATGCCCACCAGGCGCTCGACCATCAGTGCACCAAGGTCGGAACAGTTGGCGCGGATTTCCGGCTTCAGGTCTTCGACGAAACCACGGCCCAGCCAAGGGTTTTTCATGACCACCGCCAGCCCGACCATGGTCACCGGCTTATCAGTGACCTTGCCACCTTCGATAAAGGTTTCTTCGACATAGCTGACGATCTTGCGAATTTCGAAACTCATGAGCTGCTCCGTAGACGGGTAAAAGGTGTCTGTGCGTATGATGGTATACCATAATACTGCTGGCGCAAGTACCTCCGTTGAGTTTGTTCGCGAGGAGACGACAGAAGGCCAGCCTTTGAGGCTGTTTTTTGTAGCGAGGCCAGGCTCCGGTACCGCCAGTGAGTACAAATTTCCCCATTTCAGGGCAGCTGATGACAGTTACGTGATTCGTTGCACCGATTCGACTCGTTCCGCTACGCGCTGCCGCAAGCCGAAATAATCGTTTCAGCCCTTGAGCGGCTTTTCAGTCGCCAGAACGAAAATAAATTTCGCTTTAGCGTACGTTTACGCCGGTTTTTCCAGTTGTATGCGTATATACCGTGCGTAGGCACAGCCTTTGCTATGGTTCCTGGGGGGAGGCCATCGCACCGACGGCTTTATCAAGCGGAGACATTCATGGCGCGGATCTAACCGGCGACGCACGTCATCCAGACGCAAAGGCCACAGCAGAGACGGATGTCTATCGAGGTGCTCAGAGAAAACAGGGCTCATTAACGCAAGGCAAGGCCGGACCATTGGAATGACGAAGTAATAAGAAATGCCGTGTAGAACGCGGCTGGGAGTTGGCTATGCCCCGAGCTTTTTTTGATGAAATGTATGATGCCAAGGGTGACTGCCGCCCGCATTACCAAGCCTTCGCACGTTGGCTGGCGGACACGCCGGGCGAACTGCTCGATCAGCGCCGACGCGAAGCCGACCTGCTGTTCCATCGAGCGGGGATCACCTTCACCCTGTACGGGGACGAGCAGGGCACCGAGCGGTTGATACCCTTCGACATCATTCCCCGCAGCATCAAGGCCAGTGAATGGCAAAAGGTCGAGCAGGGCTGCATACAGCGGGTCCAGGCGCTGAACATGTTCCTGGACGACATCTATCACCAACAGCGCATCCTCAAGGAAGGCATCATTCCCGCCGAGCAGGTGCTGGCCAACGAGGGTTACCAGATTGCGATGCAGGGCCTGAACCTGCACCGGGGCATTTACGCCCATATTGCCGGCGTCGACCTGGTTCGTGACGGTGACGGCAGTTACTACGTGCTGGAGGACAATCTGCGCACCCCCAGCGGTGTCAGCTACATGCTCGAAGACCGCAAGATGATGATGCGCCTGTTCCCCGAACTCTTCGCTGCCCAGCGTGTAGCGCCCATCGATCATTACCCGAACCTGCTGCTCGACACCCTCAAGAGCTCGAGTCCGCTGGATAACCCCACCGCGGTGGTCCTGACCCCCGGTCGCTTCAACAGTGCCTACTTCGAACATGCGTTCCTGGCTCGGGAAATGGGTGTGGAACTGGTGGAGGGCGCCGATCTGTTCGTGCGCGACGACCATGTCTACATGCGCACGACCGCTGGTCCCCAGCAGGTGGATGTGATCTACCGGCGTCTCGACGATGCCTATCTCGATCCGCTGTCGTTCAATCCCGATTCGATGTTGGGTGTGCCAGGCCTGATCGCCGTCTACCGTGCGGGCAATGTGGTGCTGGCGAACGCGGTCGGTACCGGCGTCGCCGATGACAAGTCGATCTACCCCTACGTCGATGAGATGATTCGTTTCTACCTCACCGAAGAACCGATCCTGAAGAATGTCCCTACCTGGCAATGCCGCAAGCCTCAGGAACTGTCCCATGTGCTGGCGAACCTGCCCGATCTGGTGGTCAAGGAAACCCAGGGCTCCGGCGGCTACGGCATGCTGGTGGGGCCGGCGGCCACCGCGGCGGAAATCGAAGACTTCCGTGCACGACTCAAGGCCCGTCCCGAGGCCTACATCGCTCAACCGACCCTGAGCCTGTCCACTTGCCCGACCTTTGTCGAAAGTGGCATCGCGCCGCGTCATATCGACCTGCGGCCGTTTGTGCTCTCGGGCAAGGAGACCCGCCTCGTGCCGGGTGGCCTGACCCGCGTGGCGCTTCGCGAAGGCTCGCTGGTGGTGAATTCGTCCCAGGGCGGTGGTACCAAGGACACTTGGGTAGTGGAGGATTAAGACATGCTTTCAAGAACCGCTTCGGACCTCTACTGGATGTCCCGCTACCTGGAGCGCGCCGAGAACCTGGCGCGCATGCTCGAAGTCAGTTACTCGCTGTCGCTGATGCCCCAGGCCGGGCGCAGCGACGGCCATGCCGAGCTGGCGATGTCGCTGCTGGCGGCCGGTACGCTGGACGACTACAACACCCGTTATGGCGAGCTCAACAGCGAACACATGCTGCATTTCTTCGCCCTGGATGACACCAACCCCGGCAGCATCTACAGCTGCCTGCGGGCGGCGCGGACCAATGCCCATGCGGTGCGTGGGCGCATCACCGCCGACATGTGGGAAAACATCAACGCCACCTGGCTGGAGATGCGCAACATCGCCAGCAATGGCCTGGGCCGCTACGGCATCAGTCATTTTTGCGAATGGGTCAAGGAGCGTTCGCATCTGTTTCGCGGGGCGACGTCGGGCACCATCATGCGCAACGATGCCTACTGTTTCATTCGCCTGGGGACGTTCATCGAGCGGGCGGACAACACCTTGCGCCTGTTGGATGCACGCTACGAAATGTTTGGCGAAGAGTCGGAAGAGGTCAGCGACAATTCGGCGCGCGGCTACTACCAGTGGAGTGCTTTGCTACGGGCGCTGTCGTCGTTCGAGGCGTTCAACGAGATCTACCGTAATGCGCCGAATGCCGAGCAGGTTTCGGAGATGTTGCTGCTGCGTGCCGACGTCCCGCGTTCGTTGCATGCCTGCATCGAGGAGCTCGATCAGATCCTCGCCAGCCTGCCAGGCCACAACGGCCGTCCGGCCCAGCGCCTGGCCGCGGAGCTGAATGCGCGCCTGCGTTATTCCGGGATCGACGAGATCCTGGCATCGGGCCTGCACCTTTGGCTGACCGACCTCATCGACCAGATCCGTCATCTGGGCCAGACCGTTCACGAGTCCTATCTGGAGGTCGTATGAAACTGTCCATACGCCACGACACCACCTACCGCTATGCCGATGAAGTCTGCACCAGCATCCAGTTCCTGCGTTTGACTCCGAGGGACAGCCAGCGCCAGCGCGTCCTGCAATGGCATCTGGAGTTACCTCGTCTGGTGCGCAGCCAGCTCGACCCCTACGGTAACATCCTGCACGTGATGACCATGGACGAGCCCCATGGCGCCTTGGTACTGACCGCTTATGGCGAAGTGGAAATCCATCAGGCGGTGGAGATGGAGCCGGACTCGCAGTCGCCGCTGCCGTTCCTGCGCACGAGCCGTCTGACCCAGGCGGATGACGCGCTCAGCGCCTTTGCCATGGAGCAATGTGCGGGGCGGCGCGATCGGGCTGCACTGGTCGATCTGATGGAGGGCCTCGCGGCGCGCATGCCCTATAGCCCGGGCACGACCGCTGTCAGCAGCACAGCCGCCGAGGCGTTTGCCGGCGGTGCGGGCGTCTGCCAGGATCATACCCATGCCTTCCTGGCCTGCGCGCGCAGCCTCGGTATTCCGGCGCGCTATGTCTCCGGTTATTTGTACACCGAAGATGAAACGCATCTGGCGAGCCATGCCTGGGCCGAAGCCTGGCTGGACAACGGGTGGTACAGCTTCGACGTGACCAACCGCCTGACCCGTCCCGACCGACACCTGAAGCTGGCGGTCGGCCTGGACTACCTCGACGCCTGCCCGGTACGCGGCATGCGCCGGGGCGGCGGGGCAGAGCAGATGCAGGCGCGGGTGCAGGTGAACTCGATGGTGCAGGTGCAACATCAATAAGCGAGACATTCGCTGAAACTGAAGGCCTCATCGTCGGATCCCTGCCCGGAGCAGGCTCCCTCCCACAATGGGACTGGCGTCGGACGCAAATCCAGCGACCACCCGAATCCCCCGTGGGAGCGAGCCTGCTCGCGATGACGGCTGCACATCCAACATCTTCGTCATCTGACCCACCGCTATCGTGAGCAGGCTCGCTCCCACAATGGGACTGGCGTCGGGCGCAAATCCCGCGACCACCCAAATCCCCTGTGGGAGCGAGCCTGCTCGCGATGACGGCTGCACATCCAACATCTTCGTAATCTGACCCACCGCTATCGCGAGCAGGCTCGCTCCCACAATGGGACTGGCGTCGGGCGCAAATCCAGCGACCACCCAAATCCCCTGTGGGAGCCGGGCTTGCCCGCGAAGGCGTTCGTACATTCGCTACCGGATG
>NZ_JBMDKO010000090.1:0-8425 GCF_057809755.1 Pseudomonas sp. FG13 | reverse complement strand
GACGGCACTGAATGGCGGTGATGGGCGGCAAGGTAAGACAGTTGCTCCCACAGGGTTATGGACCATTCACAGATCCGGCGTGCGCCGCCTGTTCCCTGTGGGAGCGAGCCTGCTCGCGATGGCTGCCTTACTGACCCAACGCGATATCAATCAACCGATACAATTCCTCTACCTCCAGCGGCGCGCTGGCAAAGAGAATGCGGAACACTGTTGGCGCCACCATCACATTGATCAATCTCTCGATGCCGGGATTTGGTTCATCGGGATAACGCTCCAGGATGATCTGCAACTGAGCGCTGATGATCCCCACGCAATGCCCTGGCGTGGCGCAGGCCTGGATGTCGCGCATCATGTTGCGACCGGGTTCGGAACTCATCTCGTCCAGGTATTGCTCGGCCCAGGCGCGCAGGTCGCCGCGCAGGCTGCCGGTGTTGGCCGGTTCGCTGTCGAGGCGCATGCGGGCGACAGCGACGTCGGCCAGCAGCGCCGGCAGGTCACCCCAGCGCCGGTAGATGGTGGACGGTGTCACGCCCGCGCGCGCTGCAATCTGCGGCACGGTCAGCGTGGCACGGTCCTGTTCCTGGAGCAGGGCGCGGACGGCCGAATGGATCGACTCTTGTACCCGGGCGCTTCTGCCGCCGGGGCGTAAACCTTCTTTAATAGCCATGAATCGGACCTTAACACAAAGAATTTGCTTTAAGCACGCATCGGTAGCACACTCGGCAAAAGCAAAAAATTAGCTTTTGCTGATGTTTTGGAACAGCGTCTGCGGAGTGTGCCCATGTCCCGTCCAGCTTCGACCCGTGCCAGCCTGATATTCCTGGCAATCACTTTGCTCGGTTTCCTCGCCGCGTCCAGCGCGCCGACGCCGTTGTATCACCTCTATCAGGAACACATGCAGTTTTCCCCGGCCATCCTCACGCTGATCTTCGGCGTATACGCCTTCAGCCTGTTGGCAGCCTTGCTGACCGTGGGCTCGTTGTCGGATTACCTGGGTCGCAAACCGGTGATCTTCGTGGCGCTGGTGCTCAACATGCTGGCGATGCTGCTGTTTATCAACGCCGACAGCATCGCGTGGCTGATCGGGGCCCGGTTGATCCAGGGCTTCGCCACGGGCATGGCCACCAGTGTACTGGGGGCCGCGCTGCTGGACTTCGATCGCCAGCAGGGCCCACTGATCACCAGTGTCGCGCCCTTGCTGGGGATGGCCTGCGGGGCGCTGGGGTGTGGCTTGCTGGCGGAGTTCGCGCCGTTGCCCCTGCAGCTGACCTATTGGTTATTGCTGGGCCTGTTCCTGGCCCAGGCGATCTATCTCTGGCGTCTGAAAGAAAGTGTCAGCCCGCAATCCGGTGCCTGGCAGTCCCTGTGTCCAACCTTGCATGTGCCGCCGCAGGCGCGACGGCCCCTGTGGCGGGTCCTGCCGCTGAACCTGGCGGCCTGGGCGGTGGGTGGTTTCTATCTGTCGTTGGCGCCGTCCCTGGTACGGGCAGCGACCGGATCGACCTCCAACCTGATTGGCGGTGCATTGGTGGCAGCCCTGACGCTTACCGGGGCCTTGTCCATCTACACGCTGCGCAACCAGAGCGCAGAGAAGATGCTGCGGCTTGCCGCCAGCTTATTGATGACCGGCCTCGCCCTGGTATTGATCGCCGCGCACACAGGCAGCCTGCCGTTGTTCTTCATCGGCACCCTGGTGACCGGCAGCGGTTTCGGCGCGGGTTTCCTGGGCGCGCTGCGCAGCATCATGCCGCTGGCCTTGCCCCATGAGCGGGCCGGCTTGATGTCGGCCTTCTATGTGCTCAGTTACCTGGCTTTCAGCTTGCCGTCACTGCTGGTCGGGAACCTGACACGGGTGTTCGGGTTGATCCCGACAACCGATGGCTATGGCCTGGTGCTGATCCTGTTGGCGAGCGCTGCGTTGCTGGGGCTGTTGCGTCAGGCCGCCAAGCCGGCAGGCAGTGGCGTTCGACCTTGATGCGTTGAATGCAGACGGTTGAATTGAGCTAGCCTAGGCGTCTTGCCATTTATCTCTGGTGATTTCCCTTGAAGATTATTCGCAGCAAGTCCTTCACCGGCGACCGTGCCTGGTCCGCGTTGGACATCGCTAACATGAACGGCATCACCACGCGCCTGCACTGGACCGATCAGCCGTACAAATGGCATGTCAACGATGGTCAGGAAGTCTTCGTGGTGCTCGATGGGCTTGTGCAGATGTGCTATCGGGAGGAGGGGATCGAAAAAGATACCTTGCTGGGGGTTGGGGATATTTTCTACGCCTCGGTCGGGACCGAGCATGTGGCCAAGCCCCAGGGACCGGCGAGAATCCTGGTGATCGAAAGCGAAGGCAGCGTCTAATGGGTTATCTGTAAAATGGATAACATATAGAGAAATTACCCGTTATATCGATATTCGATCCGGCTCTAAGATGACTCCACCTCAACCGGGGACTGGAGTTCGTCATGACATGCTGCCCTGCAACAAACCGTTTGCGCCCACTGAGCCATTTGCCCAGGCCGTTGGAGGCCATTCGCCAATTCACGCCCAACTGGTTCGCCGTGACCATGGGGACCGGCGTACTTGCCCTGGCCTTGGCGCAATGGCCGGGCAATGTGCCTGGCCTGCGAGTCGTGGGTGAAGGGTTGTGGTTGTTCAACATCCTGCTGTTCGTGTTGTTCAGCGGTTTGTACGCTGCCCGCTGGCTGTTGTTCTTCGACGAAGCGCGGCGGATTTTCGGCCACTCAACGGTCTCGATGTTCTTCGGCACCATTCCCATGGGGCTGGCGACCATCATCAACGGTTTCCTGGTTTTCGGCCTGCCGCGCTGGGGAGAGGCCGTGGTGTCGCTGGCTGAGGCGTTGTGGTGGATCGATGTGGCGCTGTCCCTGGCTTGTGGCGTGTTGATCCCATTCCTGATGTTCACCCGGCAGGAACACCGGATCGACCAGATGACCGCCGTGTGGTTGTTGCCGGTGGTGGCCGCCGAAGTCGCTGCCGCCAGTGGCGGGCTCTTGGCGCCGCATCTGGCTGACGTCCATTCGCAACTGGTCATGTTGGTCGCCAGCTACGTGCTCTGGGCTTTTTCCCTGCCGGTGGCGTTCAGCATTCTGACGATCCTGTTGCTGCGCATGGCCTTGCACAAATTGCCCCACGAAAGCATGGCGGCCTCAAGTTGGCTGGCCCTGGGGCCCATCGGTACGGGGGCCCTGGGCATGTTGGTACTGGGCAGCGACGCCCCGATGATCTTTGCGGCCAACGGTTTGCCTGGCGTCGGTGAAATCGCCGCCGGCCTGGGGCTGGTGGCCGGCGTCACGCTATGGGGTTTTGGGTTCTGGTGGATGTTGATGGCGCTGCTGATCACGGCGCGCTACTTGCGCGAAGGCATCCCGTTCAATCTCGGCTGGTGGGGCTTTACTTTCCCCTTGGGCGTGTACGCATTGACGACGCTGAAACTGGCGAGCCTGTTGGGCCTGGGGTTCTTCACGATGTTCGGTTGCCTGCTGGTGGCGATGCTGGTGGTGCTGTGGCTGATTGTCGGTTGGCGCACGCTGTCGGGTGCCTGGCACGGCGAGTTGTTCGTGTCGCCGTGCATTGCCGGGCTGGCGAAATAATTGCCCGGCGGCTCCCAAGCGACGTGCCGTAGGTTAATGTGTGGCCTGGATAAAAAAACGTTATTCCAATAAGCGTCCACGCCACTCAGGAACATGGAAGATGAGTCACCCTTCGCAGTTCACCTTGCTTCGCCGACGGCGTTTCCTGCCGTTTTTCATCACGCAATCCCTAGGGGCCTTCAACGACAATGTGTTCAAGCAGTCGCTGATCCTCGCCATTCTCTATCGGCTGACCATCGAGGGCGATCGCTCCATCTGGGTCAACCTGTGCGCGCTGCTGTTCATCCTGCCGTTCTTTCTGTTCTCGGCGCTGGCGGGGCAGTTCGGGGAAAAATTCGCCAAGGATGCGTTGATTCGTCTGATCAAGCTTGGCGAAATCGTCATCATGACAGTCGGCGCGGTGGGCTTTCTGTTCGATCACTTGTCGCTGATGCTGGTGGCGCTGTTCGCCATGGGCACCCACTCGGCGCTGTTCGGTCCGGTCAAATATTCGATCCTGCCCCAAGCGCTGCACGAGGACGAACTGGTCGGCGGTAATGGCCTGGTGGAGATGGGCACCTTCCTGGCGATCCTCGCCGGCACCATCGGCGCTGGGGTCATGATGTCTTCGGCCCACTACGCACCGGTGGTGTCGACCGCGATCATCGGCATCGCCGTGCTCGGTTACCTGGCCAGCCGCAGCATTCCCCGGGCGGCGGCCGCGTCGCCGCAAATGCGTCTGGACTGGAACATCTTCAGTCAATCCTGGGCCACCTTGAAACTGGGCCTGGGGCAAACCCCGGCGGTGTCCCGTTCCATTGTCGGCAACTCCTGGTTCTGGTTTGTCGGGGCGATTTACCTGACGCAGATTCCGGCTTACGCCAAAGACTGGATGCACGGCGACGAAACCGTGGTGACCTTGATCCTGACGGTGTTTTCGGTAGGGATCGCCCTGGGTTCGCTGCTCTGCGAAAAGCTGTCCGGACGCAAGGTCGAGATCGGCCTGGTGCCGTTCGGTTCGTTCGGCCTGACGGTGTTCGGGCTGTTGTTGTGGTGGCATTCCGGTGGAATCCCCGACAGTGTCGACGGCCATGGCTGGCTCGAACTGCTTGGCTTCGGTCATGCCTGGCTGGTGCTGATCGATATCCTGGGCCTCGGCGTGTTCGGCGGCTTCTACATCGTGCCGCTGTACGCGCTGATCCAGTCGCGCACCGCTGAAAACGAGCGGGCACGGGTGATTGCCGCCAACAACATTCTCAATGCCTTGTTCATGGTGGTCTCGGCCATTGTCTCCATCGTATTGCTGAGCCTGGCCAAGCTGTCGATCCCGCAGCTGTTCCTGGTGGTGTCGCTGCTGAATATCGGCGTCAACGCCTACATCTTCAAGATCGTCCCCGAGTTCACCATGCGTTTCATGATCTGGCTGTTGAGCCATTCCATGTACCGGGTGGAGCACCGCAATCTGGACGCTATTCCCGATGAAGGCGCCGCGCTGTTGGTCTGCAATCATGTCTCCTTCGTCGATGCGTTGCTGATTGGCGGCGCGGTGCGTCGGCCGATTCGCTTCGTGATGTACTACAAGATCTACAACCTGCCCGTTCTGAATTTCATCTTTCGCACTGCCGGGACCATTCCGATTGCCGGGCGCCAGGAGGATATTCATATCTACGAAAAGGCCTTCACGCGGATCGCGCAGTATCTGAAGGATGGCGAGCTGGTGTGCATCTTTCCTGAAGGAAAGTTGACCGCTGATGGTGAGATCAATGAGTTCAAGAGCGGCTTGACGCGCATCCTGCAGGAGACGCCGGTGCCGGTGATTCCCCTGGCGTTGCAGGGCTTATGGGGCAGTTTCTTCAGTCGTGATCCGGCCAAGGGCCTGTTTCGGCGGTTATGGTCGCGGGTGACCCTGGTGGCGGGGTCGGCGGTGGCGGTGGAGATGGCTGAGCCGGCCAGGCTGCAAGCGCTGGTCGGCGAGTTGCGTGGGAATGTCAGGTAAACACTCAGGCCTTATGAGGCCCCAATCTGTGGGAGCAAGGCTTGCCCGCGATGGCGGTCTTGAGATCGCTATCGCGGGCAAGCCTTGCTCCCACAGGCCTTGCTCCCACAGGCCCTGCTTCCACAGGCTCTATTTGCAAAAGGGTCTAGGCGCTGACTTTAAGCCCGATCAATCCCGCAATGATCAACGCAACGCTGACCAACCGAACCAGCGCCATCGACTCACCAAATAGAATAATCCCGGCGATCACCGTGCCCACGGCGCCGACTCCGGTCCAGATCGCGTAGGCCGTGCCCAGTGGCAATTCCTTCATGGCAAGGCCGAGCAGGCCAAGGCTGATCGCCATGGCTGCAACCGTCAATGCAGTGGGGAGAGGGCGGCTGAAGCCGTCGGTGTATTTCAGGCCGACAGCCCAGCCGACTTCGAACAGGCCGGCAAAAAACAGAATGATCCAGGACATCGAGCACCTCCATCAGTCGATGGGGTCGTCCCCGGATTGACACTTGATCGGCGGGTGGGATCAAGTGGCGGGGTCGTCCCCGCGCTGAAAGGGTAGAGTGCCCATTCCCGGGCACTCGATCAAGCCTGCTTTCAGTCGGCCGCTTGCCCGGCGGCGAGCGCTTCGCGGTCCTGCTTTTCGCTCATGCGGCGGAAGTAGGTTGAGAGCAGCGCCCCGGAGATGTTGTGCCAGACGCTGAACAACGCGCTGGGCACCGCCGCCAATGGCGAAAAGTGCGCACTCGCCAGGGCGGCGCCCAGACCGGAGTTCTGCATGCCCACTTCCAGCGCCAGGGTCTTGCGTTGCGCCAATGGAAGACCGAACAGGCGCCCGGTGAAATACCCCAGCAGGTAACCGAAGCTGTTGTGCAACATCACAATGGCCATGATCAGCAGGCCGGATTCGGCGATCTTCGCCTGACTGGCCGCCACCACCGCGGCCACGATGATCACGATGCTCACCACTGATATCAGCGGCAGCACTTCTACAGCATGACGAACCCGTGCACCCAACAGGCGTTGGGCGATGATGCCCAGTGCAATCGGCAACAGCACGATTTGCAGGATCGACCAGAATAGCGCCGAGAATGACACCGGCAACCAGGCCGAGGCCAGCAACCAGATCAGCGCCGGGGTCAGCAGGGGAGCCAGCAGGGTCGTGATCGCGGAGATCGCCACGGCCAGGGCCAGGTCGCCGCGCGCGAGCCAGGTCATGACATTGGACGACGTGCCGCTCGGGCAGCAGCCCACCAGAATCACACCGACGGCGATCTCCGGCGGCAGGCTGAACACTTGGCAAAGCAGCCACGCGGTACCGGGCATAATGACGAACTGGGCAATCACCCCCAGGGCTACACGCCCTGGACGGCGGGCCACTTCGGCAAAATCTTCCAGCTTGAGCGCCAGGCCCATGCCAAACATCACCAGCCCCAGCAAGGGCACGATGGCGACTTTCAGATCCACGAACCACTGCGGCAGCAGGAATGCCACGATGGCGAAAATCAGTACCCAGTAAGCGAAGGTATTGCCGACAAAGCGGCTCAGTGCAGCCAATGCGCGCATGACCAGATCCTTGTTATTAGTAATTGAAACAACACAAAACCAATGTGGGAGCGAGCCTGCTCGCGAAAGCGGTGTGACAGTCAGTGAAATGTCGACTGGCATACCGCTTTCGCGAGCAGGCTCGCTCCCACAGGGGTAACGCTATGTCGTCAGATCCCCTGAGGCGTCTCTTCCCCACCCAACGCTTCCACCAGCGCCGGCAGGAATTCGCCGAAGGTCAACATCATCAGCGTGAAGCTGGCGTCCAGTTGGCCGAGGGCTTCATCGCCGCCGTCCTGTTCCGCCTGGTCCTGCAACAGATCTTCGAACTTCAGGCGCTTGACCACCATTTTGTCATCGAGGACAAACGACAGCTTGTCCTGCCAGGCCAGCGACAGTTGCGTCACCACCTTGCCGGTGTTGAGGTGCAGCTGGATTTCGTCGCTGGTCAGGTCCTGGCGCTTGCAGCGCACGATGCCACCGTCTTCATGGGTGTCGCGCAGCTCGCATTCGTCCAGCACGAAGAAGTCGTCCGCGGCTTTCTGGGTCTTGACCCAGTCAGTCATGATGGCGGTCGGTGCGGTCTTGACCGTCAGTGGACGCACAGGCAGCGAGCCGATGACTTCGCGCAGGGTGGACAGCAGGTCTTCGGCGCGTTTCGGGCTGGCGGAGTTGACCAGGATCAGCCCCTGTTTCGGCGCAATGGCGGCGAAGGTGGAGGAGCGACGAATGAATGCACGGGGCAGGAACGCCTGGATGATTTCATCCTTGATCTGGTCCCGTTCCTTTTTATAGACCTTGCGCATCTGTTCGGCTTCGATCTCTTCGACCTTTTCCTTCACCGCATCGCGTACGACGCTGCCAGGCAGGATGCGTTCTTCCTTGCGCGCAGCGATCAACAGGAAATCCTGGCTGACATGCACCAGAGGAGCGTCTTCGCCTTTGCCGAACGGCGCGACGAAACCGTAAGTGGTCAACTCCTGGCTTGCACATGGACGCGCCAGTTTGCTGGCCAGTGCAGTTTCCAACGCCTCGGCATCAAAAGGCAGATCTTGGGTCAGGCGATAGATAAGCAGGTTTTTGAACCACATGGGGTGAGTCTCTCCTTTATACAAAGGAGCGCATTATTCTCTTCGCGGCGCCATAGGCCAACCCTTCGCTAAGCCTTTGGAAGACCTGAGGAAATTAATTTAAAAAGTGCTTGCCAGCTTGGGAGACGCTCCGTAGAATGCGCGCCACACCGAAAGCGAAGGGTGATTAGCTCAGCCGGGAGAGCGTCTGCCTTACAAGCAGAATGTCGGCG
>NZ_JBMDKO010000009.1:0-154068 GCF_057809755.1 Pseudomonas sp. FG13 | reverse complement strand
CAGATCCCCAGTGGCAGCAGACCCTCTGTGGCAGCAGATCCCCAGTGGCAGCAGATCCTCTGTGGCAGCAGATCCCCAGTGGCAGCAGACCCTCTGTGGCAGCAGATCCCCAGTGGCAGCAGATCCTCTGTGGGAGCAGATCCTCTGTGGGAGCAAAGCTTGCTCGCGATGGGCGCGACCGGATCTCAGCTATGAAACACCAGGAACAGCAATACAATATTCACCACCAACGACACCAGCGCCAACGTCCGCCAGACCTTCAGCGGTTCCCTTTCCAGCAGTGGCCGGGGCCTGACGCTCAAGCTGCGGCGCTCGCCCTGTTCCAGCAATAACAACCATTCCTCGGCGGTCTCAAAGCGCTCGTTCGGATCCGCTGCAACAGCGCGTTCCAGGCTTTGTCCCAGCCATTCAGGCAGGTCCGGCCGATAGCGGCTGGCGCTGACCGGCACGCCAAAGCGCGGTCGCTGGAAGGCCTCGACTTCGCCGTGGGGATAGTGTCCGGTCAGCAGGAAATACAGGGTCACACCGACGGCATACAAGTCCTGCTGCGCCGTCGGTGCGACACCGCCGAAGGCTTCCGGTGCGATATAGCTGGGGGTGCCCGGTAGCACGTTGGCCTGGTCTTCGGACAGGCCGGGGCAGTACGCCAGTCCGAAATCCAACAGCCGCAGTTCGCCGTCGTCCCCCAGATGCAGGTTTTCCGGCTTGATGTCACGGTGGTAGATCTGCCGTCGATGCAGCAGGCCCACCGCCCGCACCAACCGCTGCGCCAGGTCCAGCCATTGAGCCAAGGGCAAGGCGCCGGCCTGGTGGAACAGCTCGGCCAGGGTCATGCCCGGATATTCGCGCATCACGTAATACAGATGCTGGCGCTGGGGAACGCCGTGGACTTCCGGAAACTGCCTTCCGGCGACCCGCTTGAGAAACCATTCTTCCGACAGCAATGCCTGCCCGGCCCGGGTGTCGTCCCGTAGCTGCCCCGGCAAGGTTTTCAGTAGCCACGGTTGGCCTTGGCCGTCGTGTACCCGGTAGAGCAGCGATTGCTGGCTCTGGCCGAGCAGCCCTTCGACCTGCCAACCCTCGAACGCCTGGCCCGGTTTCAGCGCCGGGGGAAGGGGCCATTGCTGCAGTTGGATCAGCGCATCGCCGATGCTCGCTTCGCCCAGTGCATCGACCCGTATCAGCAAGGCGCTGGCGTTGTCCTGGCTGCCGGCCAGGTGCGCGGCGTTCACCAGTGTCTGGGCGGCGAGGTTCAGGTCCGGCTGGTCCCGAAGGATGCCGGCAATGGCCGTATCCCCCAAGACCGCCCAGACGCCATCGCTGAGCAACACGAAGGTCTCTTCAGTGCGCAGTTCGCCGTCGAGGAAATCCAGAATCAAATGTTGATCCAGCCCCAGGGCGCGCTTGAGCACATGTTGCATGCCCTGCTGCTCCCAGACGTGATCCTCGCTGACCCGTTGCAGATGATCTGCGTGCCAGCGGTAGACCCGGCAATCGCCCACGTGGGCGAGGGTGAAGCGCCGGCCCCGCAGTACCAGGGCACTGACGGTGGTGAGCAACGGCTGCCCGCCACCGTTGGCCTGCAACCAACGATTCTGTGCCAGCAACAACCGGTCCAGCGCCTGGGCCACGCCCCAGGTTTGCGGCGTGGAGTAATAGTCCAGGGCCAGTGCCTGCAAGGTCGAGCGGGCGGCCAGTCCGCCGTCGGCGCATTGACTCACGCCGTCGGCAATAGCGAACAGGTAGCCTTTGCTGGCGGCCAGGGCCGGGGCCGGGGTGACCAGGCGCAGGGCGTCCTGGTTTTCCTCCCGTGGGCCGATGGCAGTGGCTTCGGCAAAACTCAGTTGCAGGCTCATGGTCGCTGTTTATACCCGAGCCGCGGTGACGGCTGCGGAGCCCCAGGTGGTTCTCCAGCGACGCTTGACGCCGTGCAGGCCGAACCAGGCCAGGACGCCCAGGCTGGCGAACAACCACAACGCCAGTTGGTAGCTGCCGGTGCTCTGCTTGATCGCGCCCATGCCCGCCGCCAGGGCGAAGCCACCGATGCCGCCGGCCATGCCGATCAGTCCGGTCATCACGCCGATTTCGCGACGGAAACGTTGCGGTACCAGTTGGAACACGGCGCCGTTGCCTGCGCCGAGGCCGAGCATGGTGCAGACGAACAGCGCCAGTGCCGCGTAGGAGTTCGGCAGGTTGAAGCCCACCGCCGCGATGCAGATGGCCGCCACGGTGTACATGCCCAGCAAGGTGCGGATGCCGCCGAAGCGATCCGCCAGGGCACCGCCCAGCGGCCGCATCAGGCTACCGCCGAAGACGCAGGCCGCGGTGTAGTAGCCGGCGGTTACCGGGCTCAGGCCATATTGGTCGTTGAAATAGCCGGGCAGGGCGCTGGCCAGGCCGATGAAGCCGCCAAAGGTCACGCTGTAGAAGAACATGAACCACCAGCTGTCACGGTCACCCAGGGCCTTGAGGTAGTCAGCCATGGATTTGGCTTTCGGCCGCTCGGGAGCGTTCTTGGCCAGCCAGGCGAAGATGACCAGAGTCAGGACCAGCGGGATCAGTGCGAAACCGAACACGTTGCCCCAGCCGAAGGCGGCGGCCATCACCGGCGCGATGATCGCGGCCAGCACGGTGCCCGAGTTGCCGGCACCGGCGATGCCCATGGCCTTGCCCTGGTGTTGTGGTGGATACCACTGAGACGCCAATGGCAGGGCGACGGCAAACGAAGCGCCGGCCATGCCCAGGAACAGGCCCAGCAGCAGTGCCTGTTCGTAGCTGTGGATGCCCAGTTTCCAGGCGCAGAACAGCGCGCTGATCACGATCACCTGACCGACCATGCCGGCGGTCTTTGGCGAAATCCGGTCGGCCAGCAGGCCCATGAACAGCCGCAGCACGGCCCCGGCCAGAATCGGTGTCGCGACCATCAGGCCACGTTGCTGGGTAGTCAGATGCAAGTCGGTGGCAATTTGCACCGCCAGGGGGCCGAGCAGGTACCAGACCATGAAACTCAGGTCGAAATAAAGGAAGGCCGCGAACAGGGTCGGGGTGTGGCCGGATTTCCAGAAGCTTGAATTCATCGCGCACCTCAGCTGTAAAAGTCTCGAGAAATGAGTCAGTGCTTAGAGCAGTGCGCCGTCTGTGGTCGCACCACCGGCTCCGAAGAGCCAAAACAAAAAAACGCCGCAACCCGGATTGCCAGTGAGGCAAGAAGGGTGTGCGACGTCTTTGTCGTAGGTGGGGCAACCGCCGTTGGTTACCTGTGGGGATGCTTAAGCGAGATCTGTGCCAACAGCAGGTATCGAGGGGAGGTCATCGCGAGCAGGCTCGCTCCCACAGGTGGATTGGGCGGTACTCGGAATCCTTGTGGGAGCGAGCCTGCTCGCGATAGCGCCGGGCCAGGCGCCGCTGGGCCTCAGCCCAGCAACTCATTCATCGCAATGATCTGCTCGGCCACTTGAATCAGCTTCTGCTGGCGACTCATGGCCTGGCGGCGCATCAGGGTATAGGCCTGTTCTTCGTTGCATTCCTTCATCTTCATCAACATGCCCTTGGCCAGTTCGATGCGCTTGCGTTCGGCCAGTTGCTGGTCCCGGGCCTGGAGCTGGGCGCGCAGGGCCTGGTCGCTTTCAAAACGGGCCATGGCCACGTCGAGGATCGGTTGCAGGCGCGCGGCGTGGATGCCTTCGACGATGTAGGCGCTCACCCCCGACTTGATTGCCTGGCGCATCACACCCGGGTCGTGCTCATCGGTGAACATGACGATCGGTCGTGGCTGGTCGCGACTGACCAGCACCACTTGTTCCATGACATCCCGGCCGGGTGACTCGGTATCGATCAGGATTACATCCGGACGCACTGTTTCGACGCGTTCCGGCAGGTCGATGGTCAGCCCGGATTCGTCAATGACGTCGAACCCGGCCTCCACCAGGGCGGCCTTGAGACGGCCGACTTTCTTCGCGGTGTCGTTGATCAGCAGGATACGCAGCATGGTCGGGCTCCTGTCAGCGGCTGGCGAAAAGGGGAGCCGCATCGCTCAAGGCGTGCAGTTTGAAGCGGCGGGCATACCCGGCCGGATCCGAGCCGTCCCAGGTGGTGCCGTCGATCAACTGGCTGCTGCGCATGGCCTGGAAGGTGGATGAAATGCCCAGCGCCGTGCACGCCTGGCGATACAGCTCGAGTTGCTGGACCTCCTTGGCCACGGCCAGGTAGTCCGGGTCTTCCCGCAGCAGGCCCCAGCGACGGAACTGGGTCATGAACCACATGCCGTCGGACAGGTAGGGCACGTTCACCTCGCCGTTGCCATGAAAACGCATGGCGTGGGGATCCTGCCAGCTGTTGCCCAGGCCATCGGCGTAGATCCCCAGCAGACGGGGTTCGATGCAGTCCAGCGGGGCGTCGAGGTATTCGGGGGCACTCAACAGTTGGGCGGTACTGCGACGGTTCTCGGTGCTCTGTTCGATGAAACGGCTGGCTTCGAGGATCGCCATCACCAGCGCGCGCGCCGTGTTGGGGTATTGCTCGACGAACGCGCGGGTACAGCCCAGGACTTTTTCCGGGTGATCGGGCCAGATGGTCTGGGTCGTCGCCAGGGTGAAGCCGAGGTTCTGTTTCACTGCGCTGGCGCACCAGGGCTCGCCGACACAGAGCCCGTCGATGCGTCCAGCCTGCAAGTGCGCAATCATTTGCGGCGGCGGAACCACCACGCTGTCGACATCCGACAAGGGATGGATGCCCTGGGCGGCGAGCCAGTAGTAGAGCCACATCGCGTGGGTGCCGGTGGGGAATGTCTGGGCGAAGGTCAGTTTCGAGCGAGTTTGGTGCACATGGCGCTCCAGTGCCTCAGGACTGGTCACGCCCATCGCCTGCAGGCCGTGGGAGAGGTTGATGCTCTGACCGTTCTGGTTCAGTCCCATCAGCACCGCCATGTCGGTCGGCGCGACACCGCCGATGCCCAGGTGCACGGCGTAGATCAGGCCGTACAGGCTATGGGCCGCGTCGATTTCACCGCTGACCAGCTTGTCCCGCAGATTGGCCCAGGAGCTCTGGCGCTTGAGGTTCAAGGTCAGGCCGTAGGGTTGGGCGAAGCCCTGAGTGGCGGCCACCACGACCGGGGCGCAGTCACTCAAGGCCATGAAGCCGAGATCGATCACGCTTTTTTCCGGAGCGTCGCTGCCATTGACCCAGGCCAGGGGAGTGGCTGGAACTTCATTCATCGGGCATCACCTTCCACGTAAAAAAGCGCCGTACCCGGACGAATGCCAGAGCATGGCCGGATGACGACGCCGTTGTCCTCTAAAAACAGTGTGGCACTCATCCCGTCGTTGGCATGAGCGCCGATGAGCGAAAAGGGTGCAAGGCATATGCCATCGACGCTGTTTTGCGCAGGCGCCTCGCTTGAGCCGCTGTTGCGCGGCTATAATCGCCGCCTCATTTCGTCGCCCGAGTCAAAGCCGCCCATGTACACCCTGGCCCGTGAACTGCTGTTCAAACTTTCCCCGGAAACCTCCCACGATCTGTCCCTGGACCTGATCGGCGCGGGCGGACGTTTGGGCCTCAATGGTCTGCTGTGCAAGGCGCCGGCGTCATTGCCGGTGAGTGTGATGGGCCTGCAGTTCCCCAACCCGGTCGGGCTGGCGGCGGGTCTGGACAAGAACGGCGCGGCCATCGACGGCTTCGCGCAATTGGGGTTCGGTTTCGTGGAAATCGGCACCGTCACGCCACGGCCACAACCGGGCAACCCCAAGCCACGGCTGTTTCGCCTGCCGCAGGCCGAGGCGATCATCAATCGCATGGGTTTCAACAACCTCGGCGTCGACCATCTGCTGGCCCGCGTGGCTGCCGCCAAGTACAAGGGCGTACTGGGCATCAACATCGGCAAGAACTTCGACACGCCGGTGGAGCGTGCCGTCGATGATTACCTGATCTGCCTGGACAAGGTCTATGCCCACGCCAGCTATGTGACCGTCAACGTCAGCTCCCCGAACACCCCGGGGCTGCGCAGCCTGCAGTTCGGTGATTCCCTCAAGCAACTGCTGGCCGACCTGGCCCAGCGTCGTGCCGAGCTGGCGGTGACCCATGGCCGGCATGTGCCGTTGGCGATCAAGATCGCGCCGGACATGACCGATGAAGAAACCGCCCAAGTGGCCCAGGCGCTGGTCGAGACCGGCATGGACGCGGTGATCGCCACCAACACGACGCTGGGCCGCGAAGGGGTCGAAGGGCTGGAATACGGTGACGAAGCGGGCGGGTTATCCGGTGCGCCGGTGCGTGACAAGAGCACGCACACCGTGAAAGTGCTGGCCGGGGAGTTGGCGGGACGCTTGCCGATCATCGCCGCGGGCGGGATCACCGAGGGACGGCATGCCGCCGAGAAGATCATCGCGGGTGCGAGCCTGGTGCAGATTTACTCCGGCTTCATCTACAAGGGGCCGGCGCTGATTCGCGAGTCGGTGGATGCGATTGCGGCGTTGGGCTGATTTCGCGGCTGTCAGATACTTCTGTGGCGAGGGGATTTATCTGTGGCGAGGGGATTTATCCCCGCTGGGCTGCGAAGCAGCCCCAAAATCGCACGACCGAAACACCTTCATCAATTCATACATCGAAGAGGGATGCTGCGCATCCCAGCGGGGATAAATCCCCTCGCCACAACAGTGTTCGCAACTAGTTTCCGATGGGCATTAAAAAGGGCTCCTCGAAGGAGCCCCTGGGCCGTAGCCCGCCGTCCGGATGGGACGCGCGTGGTTAAATCGGTGTGTGGATCGAAGTTGTCGAGTTCCTGAGTATTGAGCCCTGTGTCAGCCGACGGCGTGAAGTTCGTTGAGTCTGTGGATACCCGCAGTGCCGGTCATACCGTCCCAGTTGTCGCCGCGTCCTTCTCGCCAGCCATTGATCCAGGCTTGACGTACCGACGGTAGAGTAAAGGGGCAAAGCTCACGGGATTTACCACCAACACCATATTGGTAACCGCGTAAAAATGCTCTTTCCAACGGATCACGCTTAAGTCTTCTCATAGGGTATTGCCCTCACTTGTTGACTGTTACTTCGCGTCGGCCTCTGTTGAGGCCGGGGCAGAATCATTCTGCCGTTGGTGGCTCGTTGCCGGCGTGACGAGCCAAGGTGTTGGCGCCGTTGTGGCGTCAACCTGTGTTGAGTTCTAACCAAAGCGTCACATGGATGGAATGATCGTTTTGTCATAAGCACGTAACAATAAAGACGTTAGGGCGATAAGTAACAGGGTGTTCAGCGTCCGCTTTTGAGCAAGACCCCTGTATGATCGGCCCTGCGTTGAACGGCGCTGTCTTTTCTCGGATGAGAATGTCCCCCTGTTGCACTCGGGTACTATTCGACGAAAGGGGTGACTTTTCATCAATTTGTTACACCGAATTTTTTATCTGCCCCCGCATCTAAGCTCTTTTAACCTGAGCGGCGAGGGTGGGACGGCACACTTTCGTGCCACCGGGTGCTCTTGAGAAAAGCACCTGATTGAACCTGACCCGGCAACGCGTTGCCCCGGTCCACTTAGCCAAAGGCTCTGGAACTCCCCATGTCCGATCGTTTCGAACTCTTCCTCACCTGCCCCAAGGGCCTCGAAGGCCTGCTTCTCGAGGAAGCCATCGGGCTTGGCCTTGAAGAGGCGCGCGAGCACACCTCGGCCGTTCGCGGCGTGGCCGACATGGAGACGGCGTATCGCCTGTGCCTATGGTCACGGCTGGCCAACCGCGTGTTGCTGGTCCTCAAGCGTTTTTCGATGAAAGACGCCGAGGACCTGTACCACGGCGTGCTGGACGTCGACTGGCAGGACCACATGCTGGCCGATGGCACCCTGGCGGTCGAGTTCAGCGGTCACGGCTCGGGCATCGACAATACCCACTTCGGCGCCTTGAAGGTCAAGGACGCTATCGTCGACAAGCTGCGTACCCCCTCGGGTGAGCGGCCTTCCATCGACAAGCTCAACCCGGACCTGCGTATTCACCTGCGCCTGGACCGCGGTGAAGCGATCCTCTCCCTGGACCTGTCCGGTCACAGCCTGCACCAGCGTGGTTACCGCCTGCAGCAAGGTGCCGCGCCGCTGAAGGAGAACCTCGCCGCCGCCATCCTGATCCGTGCCGGCTGGCCGCGCATCGCCGCTGAAGGCGGCGCCCTGGCCGACCCGATGTGCGGCGTCGGTACCTTCCTGGTGGAGGCGGGCATGATTGCCACCGACATGGCGCCGAACCTGCGTCGTCAGCAGTGGGGGTTCACCGCGTGGCTGGGCCATGTGCCGGCGCTGTGGAAGAAACTCCACGAAGAAGCCACTGCCCGCGCCGCCGCCGGGCTGGCCAAGCCTGCGCTGTGGATTCGCGGTTATGAAGCCGATCCACGGCTGATCCAGCCAGGTCGCAACAACGTCGAGCGTGCCGGCCTGAGCGAGTGGATCAAGATCTATCAAGGCGAGGTCGCTACGTTCGAGCCGCGTCCGGACCAGAACCAGAAAGGCCTGGTCATCTGCAACCCGCCGTACGGCGAGCGCCTGGGCGATGAGGCCAGCCTGCTTTACCTCTACCAGAACCTCGGCGAGCGGCTGCGCCAGGCGTGCCTGAACTGGGAGGCGGCGGTGTTCACCGGCGCCCCGGACCTGGGCAAGCGCATGGGCATCCGCAGCCACAAGCAGTATTCCTTCTGGAACGGTGCCTTGCCGTGCAAGTTGCTGCTGATCAAGGTGCTGCCGGACCAGTTTGTCACCGGCGAGCGTCGCACTCCGGAACAGCGTCAGGCCGAGCGTGAGCAAGCCCGCCTTGACCAGGAAGAGCAGGGACAGGCGCTTGAGGTACCGCAAGAGCGCCAATACAACAAGAATGGCAACCCGATCAAGCCGACCCCCGCTCCCGCGCCTGTGGTCGAGCAGGCGCGCTTGAGCGAAGGCGGGCAGATGTTCGCCAATCGCCTGCAAAAGAACCTCAAGCAGTTGGGCAAATGGGTCAAGCGCGAAGGCGTGGACTGCTATCGGGTCTATGACGCCGACATGCCGGAATACTCCATGGCGATCGACCTTTATCACGACTGGGTGCACGTGCAGGAATATGCCGCGCCAAAATCCATCGATCCGGAAAAGGCTTCGGCACGGCTGTTCGATGCCTTGGCGGCCATTCCCCAGGCGCTGAATGTCGACAAGAGCCGCGTGGTGATCAAGCGTCGCGAGCGCCAGAGCGGCACCAAGCAGTACGAGCGCCAGAGTGCCCAGGGCAAGTTCACCGAGGTCAATGAAGGTGGCGTGAAGCTGCTGGTCAACCTGACCGACTACCTGGACACCGGGCTGTTCCTCGATCACCGGCCGATGCGCCTGCGGATCCAGAAGGAGGCGGCCGGCAAGCGCTTCCTCAACCTGTTCTGCTACACCGCGACCGCCAGCGTCCATGCCGCCAAGGGAGGAGCCCGGAGCACCACCAGCGTCGACCTGTCGAAAACTTATCTGGACTGGGCACGACGTAACCTGTCGCTCAATGGTTTTTCCGACAAGAACCGCCTGGAGCAGGGCGATGTGATGGCCTGGCTTGAAGCTAGCCGTGACGAATACGACCTGATCTTCATCGACCCGCCGACCTTCTCCAACTCCAAGCGCATGGAGGGCGTGTTCGATGTGCAGCGCGATCACGTCCAGTTGCTGGACTTGGCCATGGCTCGCCTGGCGCCGGGAGGCGTGCTGTATTTCTCCAACAATTTCCGCAAGTTCCAGCTCGAGGACAACCTCGGCGAGCGCTACGCAGTGGAGGAAATCACCGCAGCAACCATCGATCCGGACTTTGCCCGCAACAGCAAGATCCACCGTGCCTGGAAAATCATGGCTCGTTGAGATTTTTCGATTGGATCCACGAAGCCTTGTAAATCAAGGCTTCCAGCCGATTTTAGGGCTGGTCAAAGTGATGGCTAATAGCTATAACTAGGCTGTGGCCAGGGCTGTACCGACGCCTGCCCCTTTTTCGAGTTGTGTCCTATGGCATTGCATCCGGTGCGTCCCAGGATCCTGGGTTTTATCAGCGAAGATGTATCGGCCTGGCTGGTGGCTTCACTGGTCTTCCTGGCTGGCACGTTCCTGACCGGTTTGGTGAGCTGGGCGATGATGAGCCTGTTCAACCAGCAACTTCGCCAGCGCTTCGAGCTGCAAGCGGAGGAGCGCTTCAGCCGTATCGAGGAAAGACTCCAGGAGCAGGAGCAGCGCCTCGACAGCCTGAGGCGTTTCTTTGCCAATTCGGCGGCGGTTTCCGAGAAAGAATTCCACGGCTATGCCGAACCGTTGTTGCGGCGTACCCAGGCCTTCGCCTGGGCGCCACGAGTGTTTCGCGACGAGCGGCAGGCTTTCGAACAACGGGAACGGAATAAACGAATCAACCCTTTCATCATCCGTGAAGTGGACGATTCAGGCGGCTTGCGGCAGGCCGCAGAACGGGACGAGTACGCACCGATCCTCTATGTGCAATGCCAGGGGTCCCAGGAGTCAACGCTGGGTTTCGACCTGCTTTCCCATCCATTGCGCCGCGCCGTGCTCGAGCGGGCTCGTCAACAGAACAGCCTGGCGGTATCGCAGCCGCTGGACCTGGTAGGGACCGATCCGGCCTTTGTCCGTGGCGTGTTGCTGGTGGCGCCGGTCACCCGGGCCTCTTCTACGGAGCCTTTCGGTTACGTGGTGGCGGCCATCAGCATGCGCCAACTGGTGGGCGACGGCCTGCCGACGGCCGGTCATGACAATCTTTCGATGCGGGTCCTGGACTTGTCCGATGCCGACCAGGAGGAGGTGCTGTTCGATTCTCCCGGGCCGCCGGGGGACAGTGACCTGGCGGCGATCCGTGTGTTGCGCCTGGCGGATCACGACTACCGGGTAGAGTTGCGGCCCAGCCGCATCTTCCTGTCGACCAACCATTCCACGATGTCGAGCCTGGTGGTATTGGGCGGTTTGCTCAGTTTCCTGCTCAGTGCCTTACTCTACGTCCTGGTCAGCCAGCGCCAACGGGCCCTGACACTGGTGGAACAACGTACCCAGGAGCTGCGCGCCCGGGAACAGGAGCTACGGGGTACCCACGGCCAGTTGCGCGGTGTGCTGGATGCCGCGACCCAGGTTGCGATCATCGCCACGGACCTGCGTGGCGTCATCACCACATTCAATGCTGGCGCCGAACAGATGCTGGGCTATCAAAGCTGCGAAGTCCTGCAGAGCATGACCCTCGAGAGTCTCCACGTGCCCCGGGAACTCCAGGCCCGGGCCGCAGAGCTTGGCGCCCGATTCGGCAAGCCGATTCCTACCTGCCACGCGATGCTGCTGGAGGGCGGCGAGGCGGGCGGCCAGCAGGCTCGGGAGTGGACCCTGGTAAGGCGTGACGGCAGTCACTTGACTGTGAACATGCTGGCCACGCCGGTGCTCGACGATCAGGGGCTCTGGGTCGGACACCTGGCGATTTGCATCGACATCACCGAGCGCAAGCGCGTCCACGAGGCCCTGGCGGCCCGGGACTTGCTGTTGAAGAAGCTCAGTGCTCACGTGCCGGGCGGCATCTATCAGTTCAAAATGGATTTCAACGGCCGCTTCAGTGTGATCTATGCCAGCGATGGCATTCGTGACATCTACGAACTGGAGCCCAATGTGCTGGTCCAGAACGCGGAGGTCGTCTTCTCCCGTATCCATCCGCTGGACAACGCGCGGGTCCGGGCGTCTATCCGTGCCTCGGCCGACACCCTGAGCCCATGGCGCGAAGAGTATCGGGTGCAACTGCCACAGCGCGGCCTGCGC
Source organism: Pseudomonas sp. FG13 (assembly GCF_057809755.1). NCBI lineage: Bacteria > Pseudomonadati > Pseudomonadota > Gammaproteobacteria > Pseudomonadales > Pseudomonadaceae > Pseudomonas > Pseudomonas sp. FG13. Next base: position 142,310 of record NZ_JBMDKO010000009.1, on the reverse strand, counting down.
TGGGTGCGTGGCGAGGCGACGCCCGAGCAACTGCCAGGCGGTGGCGTGTTATGGCACGGCTATATCTCCGATATTTCCGATCTCAAGCGGGTGGAAGAAGAGTTGCGCGCATTGTCCGTGACCGATGCCTTGACCGGTATTCGCAATCGGCGTTATTTCCAGGAGCGCCTGAACTCGGAAATGATCCGGGTCGAACGCGGCTCCGGGGATCTGTCGGTCATCATGCTCGACATCGATCACTTCAAGCGTATCAATGATCAGCATGGCCATGCGGTGGGTGACCGGGTGTTGCAAGCGGTTTGCCAGCGCGTTACCCAGCGTTTGCGGCGTACCGACGTCTTCTGTCGGCTGGGCGGTGAAGAGTTCGTGGTGCTGTGCCCTGACACCGATGGTGAAAGTGCCTATGCCTTGGCCATTGGGTTGTGGCAGGGGCTGCGGGGTACGGAGATCGAAGATGTGGGGATTGTCACCGCCAGCTTCGGCATCGCCAGCTGGCGCGCCGGGGAGGGCGCGGATGCCCTGCTGTTGCGGGCCGACTCGGGCGTGTACGCGGCCAAGCAGGCCGGTCGGGATCGGGTCGAGATGCAGGTGGGGTAAACGACCGGTGAACGAGTGGGAGCGAGCTTGCTCGCGATAGCGGGCGTGTCAGTTGACGGCTGTTTGGACTGATCCACCGTCATCGCGAGCAGGCTCGCTCCCACCCTGACCCCGGCGGACACAGACCCATGCACCCCATCAGGCCCCTGTGGGAGCGAGCCTGCTCGCGATAGCGTCAGCTCAGCCCCACGCATGCCAGTTGAATGGCGGCTATCGCGAGCAAGCTTGGATCAGAGCACCGACGCCGTCTGCGGCAGTTTCGGCTGGCGGTACAGGTCCAGCAGCACCTGGTCCAGCACCGATGAAGCGCCCCATGGCTTTGGATCGTTGAGGATCGCCACCACCGCCCAGGTGTTGCCGTTGATGTCACGGCTGAATCCGGCAATGGCGCGCACGGTGTTCAAGGTGCCGGTCTTGATGTGGGCTTCGCCGGCCATGGCCGTGGTCTTGAGGCGTTTGCGCATGGTGCCGTCGGTGCCGGCGATCGGCATCGAACTGATGTACTCGGCCGCATAGGGGCTGCGCCAGGCGGCTTGCAGCATCGCCGCCATTTCCCGGGCGCTGACCCGTTCGGCGCGGGACAGGCCGGAGCCGTTCTCCATCACCAGGTGCGGTGCGGTGATGCCTTTCTTGGCCAGCCATTGGCGCACGACCCGTTGCGCGGCCTTGGCGTCGTCACCGTCGGCTTCGTTGCGGAACTGCGCGCCGAGGCTCAGGAACAACTGCTGGGCCATGGTGTTGTTACTGTATTTGTTGATGTCGCGGATGATCTCCGCCAGGTCCGGGGAGAACGCCCGGGCCAGCACTTTGGCGTTGCTCGGGGTAGCGGCCAGACGGTCCTTGCCCTGGATGCTGCCGCCCAGTTCCTTCCAGATCGCCCGCACCGCGCCAGCGGTGTAGGTGGCATGGTCCAGCAGCGACAGGTAGGTCTGGGAGCTGCACCCATCGCCCAACTGCCCGCCGACGGTCACGGTCACGCTGCCGTCCGCCTGTGGCACCGGGTTGTAGCGCACACCGCCGGCGCATTGCTTGGAATTGACCGCCTTGACCTGGTTGTCGATATGGATGCTGGCAATCGGTGGCTCCACCGACACCAACACCCGGCCGCCATCATTGCGGGCAACGAAGCGCAGCGCCTTGAGGTTGACCAGCAGGGAGTCGGGCTTGACCAGGAAAGGCTTGTTCTCGTCGTTGCCGTCGTCGTTGAACTCCGGCAATTGCGGCTGGATGAAGAAACCGCGGTCCAGCACCAGGTCGCCGGTGATCTGCTGGACGCCGTTGGCCCGCAAGTCGCGCATCAGCAGCCAGAGTTTTTCCATGTTCAGCTTGGGGTCGCCGCCGCCCTTGAGGTACAGGTTGCCGTTGAGGATCCCGCCGCTAAGGGTGCCGTCGGTGTAGAACTCGGTCTTCCACTGGTGATTGGGGCCGAGCATTTCCAGGGCGGCGTAGGTGGTCACCAGTTTCATGGTGGAGGCCGGGTTGACCGAGACGTCAGCGTTGTAGATGGTCGGGGTGCCGGGGCCATTGAGTGGCACCATCACCAGGGACAACGCGTCGTCTTGCAACTTGCTGGTCTTGAGGGCCTTCTGCACATTGGGCGACAGGGCGGTGTTGATCGTAGCGGCGCTGGTGGAAACAGGGAGGGCCAGGGGAAGAAGAAGGCTGGCCAGAAGCAGTGGACGCAAAGATTTGATCATGTGTAATAAAACCCTACGGGCGAGGGGGAAAAAACGAGGACATGAAAATGAACGTCCTCAACGGTCAAGAAAGTGTCGGCATTATGCCCCAAGGCGCACCGGCATGGGCCGTGCCTGAGCCTCTGATGAGGCAATTTTTTACCGACGGTAGGTCGATACGCCCGATCAACCGGGCAATCGTTGCACCAAACTGGTAAAGTGCCGGCCGTTATTACTTATGAGGATTGTTCCAATGGCGACTAACCGTTCCCGGCGTCTGCGCAAAAAGCTGTGTGTGGATGAATTTCAGGAGCTGGGTTTCGAACTGAACCTGGATCTCAAAGAAGATCTGGACGATGAGGCGATTGACGCTTTCCTCGACGCTTTCCTGAAAGAAGCCATGGAAGCCAATGGCCTGGGCTATGTCGGCGGCGACGACTACGGTCTGGTTTGCCTGCAGAAACGCGGCTCGGTTTCCGAAGAACAACGTGCTGCCGTTGAAGCCTGGCTCAAGGGCCGCAGCGAACTGACCAACATGACGGTCAGCCCGCTGATCGACGTGTGGCACCCGGACATGCCGATCAACGCCAAGGCGTGATGTCCTGAACCGGCGGCCCGATAGGGCGCCGGTTTTTTTGTGCCTGGCGATTGGGTTTTTGGTTGATCTTCAGGCCGCTATCGCGAGCAGGCTCGCTCCCACAATTGGATCGCGTTTCCCTGTGGGAGCGAGCCTGCTCGCGAAGCCTTAGGCTTTACGCCAATTAAGAATCAGCAAGGTCAGCACCCCCGCCACAATCCCCCAGAACGCCGAACCGACGGAAAACAGTGTCAACCCCGACGCCGTGACCATGAAGGTGATCAGCGCCGCTTCCCGTTCCCTGGCTTCGCTCATGGCGATGCTCAAGCCATTGATGATCGATCCGAACAGCGCCAGTGCCGCGATGGACAGCACAAGTTCCTTGGGCAGCGCCGCGAACAACGCCGCCAGTGTGGCGCCGAACACCCCGGCGATCCCGTAGAAGATCCCGCACCAGACCGCTGCGGTGTAGCGCTTGTTATGGTCTTCGTGGGCATGGGGCCCGGTGCAGATGGCGGCGCTGATGGCCGCCAGGTTGATGCCATGGGAGCCGAACGGCGCCAGTAGCAGCGAGGCGATGCCGGTGCTGGTGATCAGGGGGGAGGCCGGTACGTGATAGCCGTCGGCCCGGAGCACGGCGATGCCGGGCATATTCTGGGAGGTCATCGCCACCACGAACAGCGGAATGCCGATGCTGATGGTGGCCGCCAGGGAAAAGTGCGGCGTGGTCCAGACCGGTGTCGCGACCTCAAGGGCAAAACCGCTGAAGTCCAGCAGACCCATCAGGCCTGACAGCGTGGTGCCGATCAACAGCGCCGCCAGCACCGCGTAGCGAGGCGACAGGCGCTTGACGATCAGGTAGGTGAAGAACATGCCCAGCACCAGGCCGGTGCGATGCTGGGCGGCGACGAAAATCTCGCTGCCGATCTTGAACAGGATGCCTGCCAGCAACGCTGCCGCCAGCGACGCCGGAATACGCTTGACCAGGCGTTCGAAGCTGCCGGTCAGGCCGCAGATCGTCACCAGTACCGCGCAGGTGATGTAGGCACCTATGGCTTCGCCATAGCTCACGCCACCCAGGCTGGTGATCAGCAACGCCGCGCCTGGCGTCGACCAGGCGATGGTGACCGGTGTTCGGTAACGCAACGACAGGCCGATGGAACATACCGCCATGCCAATGGAGATCGCCCAGATCCACGACGAAATCTGCCCGCTGGTCAGCCCCGCCGCCTGGCCGGCCTGGAACATCAGTACCAGGGAGCTGGTGTAGCCGGTCATCATGGCGATGAACCCGGCGACGATGGCTGAGGGCGAGGTGTCGGCGATTGGGCGAAGTGGCGCAGTCGTGACTTCGGTCATGGTGGGCGGGGGTCCTTGGATAGATTATGTACCTGTGGGAGCAAGGCTTGCCCGCGATGACGGTGCCTGGGTTTCAAGGCTCGGCGCGTCAGCTTCATCGCGGGCAAGCCATGCTCCCACAGTTGTCATAGGTGTCACAGATTGAGGGTTTAAGCCTAAACTCAACCCAGTGGTCAATTGCAATACAGCCAAGCCCACAAACAGCCATACAGTCGTGTTGCCATCAGAGGTTGTGTACAATCGCCGTGTTTTTTACGCGATACTTGCCAGCGACCCGCTGCGCCGTATTACAGTCACGGTCAATTCGCCGCAGTTTTTCCGACCCGAGTGCCCATGAACGAACAGTTGCAGCCCCTCAAGAAACAACCGCGAGCAGGTAAAGCCGGCCGCAGCGGAACCCAGGACGATATCGTCTATGCGCATATCTTCGAGGCCATCCTCGAACAACGCCTGGCGCCCGGTACAAAGCTGAGTGAAGAGGCACTGGGGGAGATTTTCGGGGTCAGCCGCACCATCATCCGTCGTGCGCTGTCGCGCCTGGCCCATGAAGGCGTGGTGTTGCTGCGGCCTAACCGCGGCGCGGTCGTTGCCAGCCCGAGTGTCGAAGAGGCTCGCCAGGTGTTCATGGCCCGGCGCCTGGTGGAACGGGCGATCACCGAGCTGGCGGTGCAGCACGCTACCGCCGAGCAACTTGCCGAATTGCGGCAGATGGTCAGCGACGAACGGGACAGTTTTTCCCGTGGCGACCGTGGTGCCGGCATCCGCCTGTCAGGTGAGTTCCATCTCAAACTGGCCGAAGCGGCGAAGAATGCCCCGCTGATCAGCTTCCAGCGCAGCCTGGTGTCCCAGACTTCACTGATCATCGCCCAGTACGAAAGTGGCAACCGGTCCCACTGTTCCTACGATGAACACACCCAACTGATCGATGCCATCGAAGCCCGCGACGCCACCCTGGCGGTGGACCTGATGATGCATCACATGGATCACATCGACAGCAAGCTCAACCTCGACGAAGAGGGGGCTTCGGACGATCTGCACGCGGTGTTTTCGCACCTGTTGCAGAGCAAGAAGCCTGGACGGTCGACGGCCAAGCTCTGACCTCATCTCGTTCCCACGCTCTGCGTGGGAACGCAGCCTGGGACGCTCTGCGTCCCAAAAGCCGAACGCGGAGCGTCCGTTGAGGCATTCCCACGCAGAGCGTGGGAACGATCCCTACCGTTGATGCACCAATCGCCCCGCCGCATAGGTCTGCGCCACCGTTCGGTCATCCCCCAGCGTCATCAACACGAACAATGTCTCGGCAATGTCGCGGGCCTGCTTCAGGCGATAGCTCAACAGCGGCGTAGCGTTGTAGTCCAGCACCAGGAAGTCCGCATCGCTGCCCGGCTGCAAGGTGCCGATGCGGTCTTCCAGGCGCAAGGCCCGGGCGCCGCCGAGGGTGGCCAGGTACAGCGATTTGAACGGGCTCAGCCGCGCGCCCTGCAATTGCATCACCTTGTAGGCTTCGTTCAGGGTCTGCAGCAGCGAGAAACTGGTGCCGCCGCCGACATCCGTGCCCAACCCCACGTTGACCTTGTGCTTCTCGGCCATTGGCAGGTTGAACAGGCCGCTGCCCAGGAACAGGTTGGAGGTCGGACAGAATGCGATGGCCGAGCCGGTTTCGGCCAGGCGCGCACATTCGTCGTCGCACAGATGCACGCCGTGGGCGAACACCGAACGCTCGCCGAGCAACCGGTAGTGATCGTAGACATCCAGATAGCCCTTGCGCTCGGGAAACAGCGCCTTGACCCATTGCACTTCCTGCAGGTTTTCACTGATGTGGGTCTGCATGTACAGGTCCGGGTATTCCTCCAGCAACTGACCGGCCAGCGCCAACTGCTCTGGCGTGCTGGTGGGGGCGAAGCGCGGGGTCACGGCGTAGTGCAGGCGGCCCTTGCCGTGCCAGCGCTCGATCAGCGCCTTGCTCTCGGTGTAGCTGGATTCGGCGGTGTCGGTCAGGTAGTCCGGGGCGTTGCGGTCCATCATCACTTTACCGGCGATCATCCGCAGGTCGAGCTTCTCGGCCGCTTCAAAAAAGGCATTCACCGATTGTGGGTGCACACTGCCGAACACCAGGGCTGTGGTGGTGCCGTTGCGCAGCAGCTCCTTGATGAAGATGTCGGCCACGGCTTCGGCGTGGGCCGGGTCGGCGAACTGGCGTTCACAGGGGAAGGTGTAGGTGTTGAGCCAGTCCAGCAGTTGTTCGCCGTAGGCGCCCACCATGCCGGTCTGCGGCAGATGGATGTGGGTGTCGATGAAGCCGGGGGTGATCAACGCGTCCGGGTAATGGGCGATTTCGATGTCCGCCGCCAGGCTCGGCAGCAGGTCATGGGCGTGGCCAAGGGCGCTGATCTGGCCGTTTTCCACCACCAGCAGGCCGTCCTCGAAATATTCATAAGAGGCTTCGAGGCCGACTTCGGCCGGGTCGGCGAGGCTGTGGAGCAGGGCGGCGCGGTACGCTTTGCGTGTTGTAGGCATGGGGAATCTCAGAATTTGGCTTGGCTGCGACGCGAGGCCGGCAGCAGCTTGGCAATGGGTTCGGCGCGGGCAGTGTGCTGGCCGAAATTCGCGTTATAGGTGGCGATGATTTCACCGGCGATGGAGATGGCGATTTCCACAGGCAGCTTGCCTTTGACTTCGCCAATGCCCATCGGGCAACGCATGCGTTGCAAGGTGCCGCTGTCGAAACCGCGATCGCGCAGGCGGTGTTCGAACTTGACCCGCTTGGTCTTCGAGCCGATCAGGCCGAAGTAGGCGAAGTCGTTGCGCTTGAGGATCGCCGCGCTCAGCTCCAGATCGAGCTGATGGTTGTGGGTCATGACGATGCAGTAGCTGCCGGCGGGCAATTCATCGACCTCGTCCAGCGGCTCTTCGCTGACGATTTTCTGTACGCCATGGGGCAATTGTTCAGGGAACTCGGCTTCCCGCGAGTCGATCCAGCGCACCCGACAAGGCAGGCTCGCCAACAGCGGCACCAGGGCCCGGCCGACATGACCGGCGCCGAACACGGCAATCTGCGCCTGCACCTGACCCATGGGTTCGAACAGCAGCACGGTGACGCCGCCGCAGCACTGGCCCAGGCTGGCGCCAAGGCTGAAACGCTCCAGATGCGTGCCCTGCTGGCCGTTGGCGAGCATTTGCCGGGCGATCTCCATGGCCTTGTATTCCAGGTGCCCGCCACCAATGGTGTCGAACGTCTGGCTGGCGCTGATGACCATCTTCGAACCGGCGTTGCGCGGGGTCGAGCCGAGTTCCTCGATGATCGTCACCAGCACGCAGGGTTCACCGCGGGTTTGCAGGTCGGCGAGGGCGCTGATCCAGTTGTACATGTTCACCTCGATTGATCGTTCCCACGCTCTGCGTGGGAAAGCATCTCTGGACGCTCCGCGTCCGCTTTCAAAGTTCTTTGTTGTCTGTTGCGGCCTCATCGCGAGCAGGCTCGCTCCCACAGGGATTTGTGAACACTGACCCACTGTGGGAGCGAGCCTGCTCGCGATGGGCCGCGCCGCGGTCTAGAGCGAAGCCATCTCGGTTTCAGGCTCTACCGCCTTCACCTTCAACCCGCGCATCTGCTCACAGCCCCACAGCACCCGCTCCGGTGTCGCCGGCGCGTCGATTTTCGGCTGGTGCCGGTAATCTCCCAGGCTCGCCACGGCGTCCTTGATCGCACACCACGCGGCGATGCCGAGCATGAACGGCGGCTCGCCCACGGCCTTGGAATGGAACACCGTGTCTTCGGGGTTCTTGCGGTTCTCCACCAGCCTGACCCGCAGGTCCAGCGGCATATCGGCTACGGCCGGGATCTTGTAGCTGGCCGGGCCGTTGGTCATCAGCTTGCCCTTGTCGTTCCACACCAGTTCTTCCGTGGTCAGCCAGCCCATGCCCTGGATGAAGCCGCCCTCGACCTGGCCGGTGTCGATGGCCGGGTTCAACGAGGCGCCGACGTCGTGGAGGATGTCGGTGCGCAGCATCTTGTATTCACCGGTGAGGGTATCGACGATCACCTCGGCGCACGCTGCGCCGTAGGCGTAGTAGTAGAATGGCCGGCCACGGGCCTGGCTGCGGTCGTAGTAGATTTTCGGGGTCTTGTAGAACCCGGTGCTCGACAGCGAGACCTGGGCGAAATACGCCTGTTGCACCAGTGCCTCGAAGGTCAGGATGTGATCGCGGACCCGCACATGGCCGTTGTGGAATTCCACGTCTTCTTCACTGACCTTGTACTGTCGCGCGGCGAACTCCACCAGGCGCCGCTTGATGATTTCGGCGGCATTCTGCGCGGCTTTTCCGTTCAGGTCGGCGCCGCTGGAAGCCGCGGTGGGGGAGGTGTTCGGTACTTTGTCGGTGTTGGTCGCGGTGATCTGCACCCGGTCCATTTCCACCTGGAAAACTTCGGCCACGACCTGCGCGACCTTGGTGTTCAGGCCTTGGCCCATTTCGGTGCCGCCATGGTTCAGGTGGATGCTGCCGTCGGTGTAGATGTGGATCAAGGCACCCGCCTGGTTGAGGAAACTGGCGGTGAACGAGATGCCGAACTTGACCGGCGTCAGTGCCAGGCCCTTTTTCAGGATCGGGCTGCCTGCGTTGTAGCGACGGATCGCTTCGCGCCGCTCGGCGTACTGGCTGCTTTCTTCCAGCTCGGCGGTCATCTCCTCGAGCATGTTGTGCTCGACGGTCTGGTAGTAGTGAGTGACGTTGCGCTCGGTCTTGCCGTAATAGTTGGCCTTGCGCACCGCCAGCGGATCGAGCCCCAGGTGCCGGGCGATGGCGTCCATGACTTCTTCGATGGCAACCATCCCTTGCGGGCCGCCGAAGCCACGGTAAGCGGTGTTCGATGCGGTATTGGTCTTGCAGCGGTGGCCGTTGATGGTCGCATCGCCCAGGTAGTAGGCGTTGTCGGCATGGAACATCGCCCGGTCGACAATCGACGCCGACAGGTCCGGTGAGCAGCCGCAGTTGCCGGCCAGTTCCAGGGCGATCCCGTGCAGGCGCCCGCGGCTGTCGAAGCCCACGTCGTATTCGATGTAGAAAGGGTGACGCTTGCCGGTCATCAGCATGTCTTCGACCCGGGGCAGGCGCATCTTGGTCGGCTGGCCCGTGAGGTGCGCGATCACCGCGCACAGGCAGGCCGGACTGGCGGCCTGGGTTTCCTTGCCGCCAAAGCCACCGCCCATGCGGCGCATGTCCACCACGACCTTGTTCATCGACACGCCCAGCACTTCGGCCACCAGTTTCTGCACCTCGGTGGGGTTCTGGGTGGAACAGTAAACGAGCATGCCGCCGTCTTCGGTGGGCATCACCGATGAAATCTGGGTCTCCAGGTAAAAGTGCTCCTGGCCGCCGATGTGCAGCGAGCCCTGTATGCGATGTTCGGCACTCGCCAGTGCGGTGGCTGAATCGCCGCGTTGGTGGGTGTGGCTGTCGAGCACGAAATGTCGTTTGCGCAGGGCTTCGACCACGTCGAGCACCGGTTCCAGGTCTTCATATTCGATGATCGCGGCCATCGCCGCCTTGCGCGCGGTTTCCAGGTCCTTGGCGGCGACGGCCAGCACCGGTTGGCCAACGAACTGCACATCGTCAATCGCCAGCAGCGGGTCGCCGGGTAGCAACGGGCCGATGTCCTTGAGGCCGGGGATGTCGGCGTGGGTAATGGCGATGCGCACACCTTCAAAGGCGTAGCACGGCGTGGTGTCGACGCGCAGGATCCGGGCGTGGGCGCGGTCCGACAGGCGCGCGTAAACGTGCAGTTGGTTCGGGAATTCGAGACGGTCATCGATGTACTGCGCGTCACCGGTCACATGCTTGGCGGCGCTGTCGTGCTTGACGCTGCGACCGACGCCGGTACTCAGGTCGTGGGCAAACAGCTCGGCCAGTTCGGCTTGGGTCTTCTCTACGGCGTGATGGTTAGACATAAGCGGTCACCCGAGTCTCGATGTGCGGCGTTTGCAGTTCGATGAAGTATTTGCGCAGCAGGTTGCGAGCGCTGAGCAGGCGGTATTCCTTGCTGGCGCGAAAGTCCGACAAAGGCGTGAAGTCTTCGGCCAGGGCGGCGCAGGCGCGTTCGAGGGTACTGTCGTTCCACGGCGCATCGATCAGCGCGGCTTCACAATGCTTGGCACGCTTGGGGATGGCGGCCATGCCACCGAAGGCCACGCGGGCATCGCGGACCACGCCGTTGTCGATGCGCAGATTGAACGCCGCGCAGACCGCGGAGATGTCATCGTCCAGGCGCTTGGACACCTTGTAGGCGCGGAACGCCTGCTCGGCGCTGGCCCGGGGCACGATGATCTTCTCGATGAATTCGCTTTCCTGGCGGGCGGTGACCCGGTATTCGATGAAGTAATCCTCCAACGCCAGGGTGCGACGGACCTGACCCTTGCACAACACAATCTGCGCGCCAAGGGCGATCAGCAACGGCGGCGAATCACCGATGGGCGAGGCGTTGCCGATGTTGCCGCCCAAGGTGCCCTGGTTGCGGATCTGCAGCGAGGCGAAGCGTTGCAGCAGCTCACCGAAGTCCGGGTATTCGGCTTTCAGGGCTTCGTAGCAATCGGACAGCGCGGCAGCGGCGCCGATTTCCAGGCGGTCGTCGAAACGCTCGATGCGTTTGAGCTCTGCGACGTTACCCACGTAGATCATTACCGGCAGGGTGCGGTGGAACTGGGTGACTTCCAGGGCCAGGTCGGTGCCGCCGGCCAGCAGGCGCGCCTGGGGATAGGCGTCGTAGAGATCGGCCAGGTCGGCCACCGTCAACGGCACCAGGCAGCGTTTGTCGCCACAGTTGAGCTCGCCGGTTTCCTTGGGCGCGATCGCTTCGAGACGGGCAATGGTCTCGGCCTCGCGGGCGTCGAACTGATCGGGTTGCTTGCCGCAGCAGGCCTGGTCGGCGGCAGCCAGGATCGGCCGGTAGCCGGTGCAGCGACACAGATTGCCGGCCAGCGCTTCATGGGCCTTATGGGGATCAGGTTGATCGCTGTTTTTTTGCAGGGCGAACAGCGACATGACGAAGCCCGGTGTGCAGAAGCCGCATTGCGAGCCGTGGCAATCGACCATCGCCTGTTGGACGCTGTGCAACTGGCCCTGGTGCTTGAGGTCTTCGACGCTGATCAGTTGCTTGCCGTGCAGGGACGAGACGAAGGTCAGGCATGCGTTGAGGCTGCGATAACGAATGCGCGAGCGGCCGCTTTCGTCTGTGTCCAATTCGCCCACCACGACGGTGCAGGCACCGCAGTCGCCGCTGGCACAACCTTCTTTGGTGCCGGATTTACCGACATGCTCGCGCAGATAGTTGAGCACGGTCAGGTTCGGGTCCAGGGTGTGCTCGCTACGGAGTTCCTGGTTGAGTAAAAACTGGATCACGGAAGGCCTCGCAGATTCATTATTGTTGTATCGACGTAGGCCGAATTTAGCAGGTCTGACTTTTCGGTCAACGTTTTTCTGACTTAAAGGTCAGGAAAATCCGGTTTGTCGATGAGCAACGTTCTATAGACACTGTAGAACCTTGTGGGAGCCGAGCTTGCTCGCGATGGCGGTGGCACATTAAACAGGGATGGAGGCTGGCATGCCGCCATCGCGAGCAAGCTCGGCTCCCACAGAACCTTTTTGCTTGAATCGTGCCAAAAACCCGGTACAGGCCCTGCGCCATGACGTATCGAGTGCGCTACACTGCGCCGCTTGTGCAGATCGAAGAGTTTGAAGGACAACCATGACGTTCAAGGCCCCGGACAGCCTCGCCGAGCAAATCGCCCATCATCTCGCCGAACGCATCATCCGCGGTGAAATGAAGCCAGGAGAGCGCATCCAGGAGCAAAAGGTCACGCTGGCGCTCAACGTCAGCCGCGGCTCGGTCCGCGAGGCCCTGCTGATCCTGGAGCGACGCCATCTGATTGCGATCCTGCCGCGCCGTGGTGCTCACGTTACCGAACTTACCGAACATAATGTGCGTAGCCTCTGTACGCTGATGAGCGAGCTGTACATCCTGCTGGGCAACGCCGTTGCCCATGGTTGGCGGGATTCGGCCGACATGGCGCCGTTCCTGCAGATCCAGCAGCGCCTCAAGGAGGCCTTCGAGCGCCAGGACATCCGCATGTTCGTCGACGAGAGCTTCAGCGTGATGCGCGCGGCCTATCCATTTGCCAATAACCCGTACTTGCAGGAAACCGTCGAGAACCTGCAACCGGCCATGAGCCGCGCCTATTTCCTGGCCCTGGAACAGCGCAAGGCCGAAATGAGCGAATTCCTCGATCTGTTCCAGCGCCTGCTCGTCGCGGTGCTGGCCCGTGATCTGCCGCAGATTCGCATTGTGCTGATGGCTTACTGTCAGCGTAGTTGCGATCTGGTGGTTGCCGCCCTGACGAAGGCCTGAACGTGCGCCTCAAGTGCATCAAGCTGGCGGGGTTCAAGTCCTTCGTCGACCCGACCACGGTGAACTTCCCCAGCAACATGGCGGCGGTGGTGGGACCCAACGGTTGCGGCAAGTCGAACATCATCGACGCCGTGCGCTGGGTGATGGGCGAGAGTTCGGCCAAGAACCTGCGCGGCGAGTCGATGACCGACGTCATCTTCAACGGCTCCACCAGCCGCAAGCCGGTCAGCCAGGCGAGCATCGAGCTGGTGTTCGATAACTCCGACGGCACCTTGATCGGCGAATACGCGGCCTATGCGGAAATCTCCATCCGCCGCAAGGTGACCCGCGACAGCCAGAACAGCTACTTCCTCAACGGTGCCAAGTGCCGGCGTCGCGACATCACCGACATCTTTCTCGGCACCGGCCTGGGGCCGCGCAGCTACTCGATCATCGAGCAGGGCATGATCTCCAAGCTGATCGAGGCCAAGCCTGAAGACCTGCGCAACTTCATCGAAGAGGCTGCCGGTATCTCCAAGTACAAGGAGCGCCGGCGCGAGACGGAGAACCGAATCCGTCGCACCCACGAAAACCTGGCTCGCCTGACCGACCTGCGCGAAGAACTCGATCGTCAGCTCGAACGCCTGCACCGCCAGTCCGAGGCCGCGCGCAAATACCAGGAATACAAGGGCGAGGAGCGCCAGCTCAAGGCCCAGCTCTCGGCCCTGCGCTGGCAGGCGTTGAATGAACAGGTCGGCCAGCGTGAAGCGATCATTGGCAACCAGGAGGTCAGTTTCGAAGCGCTGGTGGCCGAACAGCGCAATGCCGATGCGGCCATCGAGCGCCTGCGTGATGGGCACCACGAACTGTCCGAGCGCTTCAACCTGGTGCAAGGGCGCTTCTATTCGGTCGGTGGCGACATCGCCAGGGTCGAGCAGAGCATCCAGCATGGCCAGCAACGGTTGCGCCAGTTACAGGACGACTTGAAAGAGGCCGAGCGCGCGCGCCTGGAGACCGAGTCTCACCTGGGGCACGACCGTACCTTGCTGCTGACCCTCGGTGAAGAACTGGACCGGCTCACGCCAGAGCAGGAGATCACCAGCGCCGCTGCCGAAGAAGCCGCCGCGGCTCTGGAAGAAGCCGAGTTGACCATGCATGGCTGGCAAGAGCAGTGGGACCGATTCAACCTGACTTCTGCCGAACCGCGGCGTCAGGCCGAGGTCCAGCAGTCGCGCATCCAGCAGTTGGAAACCAGCATGGAACGCCTGGCCGAGCGCCAGCGCCGCCTGGCCGAGGAGCGCGCCTTGCTCGCGGCGGACCCGGAAGACGCGGCGATCCTCGACCTGAGCGAGCAACTGGCTGCCAGCGAAGCCACCCTGGAAGATTTGCAGGCCAGCGAAGACGCCCAGGTCGAACGGCTCGAACAACTGCGCCAGGCCTTGCAACTGGCCCTTCAGAATCAGCAGCAGGCCCAGGGCGAGCTGCAACGACTCAACGGTCGTCTGGCGTCGCTGGAAGCCTTGCAGCAAGCGGCGCTGGACCCGGGCACCGGCACCGCCGAATGGCTGCGCGACCAGCATCTGGCCGAGCGCCCGCGACTGGCCGAAGGACTGAAGGTCGACGCCGGTTGGGAACTGGCGGTGGAAACCGTGCTGGGCGCCGATCTGCAAGCGGTGCTGGTGGACGATTTCGCGGGCTTCGACCTCTCGGGTTTCACCCAGGGCGACCTGCGCCTGCTCAGCCCGGCCGGTGACGGCGTGCGGATGCCGGGCAGCCTGCTGGACAAAGTCGAGGCCAAGGTCGATCTGTCGCCCTGGCTCGGGCAGGTCAGGCCGGTGGAAAACCTCGAACAGGCCCTGGCGCTGCGCGGGCAACTGGCGGCGGGCGAGAGCCTGATCAGTCGCGACGGCTATTGGGTCGGCCGGCATTTCCTGCGGGTGCGCCGGGCCAGCGAAGCCGAGAGCGGCATGCTCGCCCGGGGCCAGGAGATCCAGCGTCTGGGCGCCGAGCGCGATGAGCGCGAAGCCAGTGTCGAAGCCCTGGAAACCGAATTGCAGAATCTGCGGGCGCAGCAGCGTCAACAGGAAAACGGCCGCGAACACCTGCGCCGGCTGCTTCAGGATGAGGCGCGCCAGCAGGGCGAACTCAAGGCACAGCTGTCGGCCGGCAAGGCCAAGGCCGAGCAGTTGGCCTTGCGTCGTACTCGTCTGGAAGAAGAAATTGCCGAGCTGGGCGAGCAACGGGCGCTGGAGCACGAGCAGGTCGGCGAGGCGCGTCTGCAACTGCAGGAGGCCCTTGATGCCATGGCGCTGGACACCGAGCAGCGTGAGCTGTTGCTGGCCCAGCGCGACAGCTTGCGCGAACGCCTCGACCGGGTGCGCCAGGAAGCGCGTCAGCACAAGGATCATGCCCATCAGTTGGCGGTGCGCCTGGGCTCGCTCAAGGCGCAGTACGATTCCACGCGCCAGGCTCTCGAGCGTTTGGAAATGCAGTCCGAACGCCTGACCGAAAAACGCGAACAGTTGAGCCTGAACCTGGAAGAGGGCGAGGCGCCGCTGGAAGAGTTGCGCCTCAAACTCGAGGAGCTGCTCGACAAGCGGATGAGTGTCGATGAAGAGCTCAAGACCGCTCAGATCGCCCTGGAGGACGCCGACCGTGAGCTGCGCGATGCCGAGAAGCGCCGTAGCCAGGCCGAGCAGCAATCCCAGCTGATTCGCGGCCAGATGGAACAGCAACGCCTGGAATGGCAGGCCCTGACCGTACGCCGCAAGGCCTTGCAGGATCAACTGTTGGAGGACGGCTACGACCTCAACGGCGTGCTCGCCACCCTGGTGCCCGGGGCCAATGAGAAAGACGCCGAGGAGGAGCTGGAGCGCATTGCTGCGCGGATCCAGCGCCTGGGCGCGATCAACCTGGCGGCCATCGACGAATACGAACAGCAGTCCGAGCGCAAGCGCTACCTGGATGCCCAGGATGCTGACTTGGTGGAAGCGCTGGAAACCCTGGAAAACGTCATTCGCAAGATCGACAAGGAAACCCGCAACCGTTTCAAGGATACCTTTGATCAGATCAATGGCGGTTTGCAGGCGCTTTTTCCAAAAGTTTTCGGTGGTGGCAGCGCTTACTTGGAACTGACGGGCGAAGATCTACTCGATACAGGGGTGACGATCATGGCGCGTCCTCCCGGGAAGAAGAACAGCACCATTCATTTGCTCTCCGGTGGTGAAAAGGCGCTGACCGCGTTGGCCCTGGTATTTGCCATCTTCAAGTTGAATCCGGCGCCGTTCTGCATGCTCGACGAAGTCGATGCACCGCTGGACGACGCTAACGTGGGCCGTTATGCGCGCCTGGTAAAGGAAATGTCTGAAACGGTGCAGTTCATCTACATCACCCACAACAAGATCGCCATGGAAATGGCCGATCAACTGATGGGCGTGACGATGCACGAACCGGGCTGTTCGCGGCTGGTGGCGGTGGATGTCGAGGAGGCCATGGCGATGGTGGATGCCTAGCGGCGAGCGGCGAGCTTAAAGTGGCGAGCTGCAAGCGATGCAGCTCAGCTGTAGCTTGTAGCTGCTGTTATGTAGCTTCAAGCTGTTGGTCATGCTAGTTTAATGTCAATTTTTCGTGTGCGTGGGCAAAACGCCATTCAGAACATAGAGTTGGCGCCACGTTTTAAAGCGGTTTGCAAATAGCTAAGCCCCTTATTTTTCAGCATTTTTATAGAGGCACGGGATTACATGGAAATCGGTCTGCGCGAGTGGCTGATCGTCATCGGCATCATTGTCATTGCCGGTATTCTTTTCGACGGCTGGCGCCGCATGCGCGGTGGCAAGGGGAAACTCAAGTTCCGCCTTGATCGCAGCCTGTCGAACCTGCCGGACGAGGATGACAATGCCGAGCTGCTGGGCCCGCCCCGGGTGCTGGACACCCACAAGGAGCCGCAACTGGACGAGCATGACCTGCCGTCGATGAGCGCGCCGGTGCGCGAGCCCCGTGAATCGGGTTCCAAACGTGGCAAGCGCAACAACGAACCGTCCCAGGGTGACCTGAACCTCAACCTGGACCTGGATGGCGGCCCGAGCTTCAGCAGTCGCGACGACTTCCCGGAAGAGAGCAAGGCGTCGAGCAGCGACAAGGATCAGGCCCAGGCTGAAGAAGTCCTGGTGATCAGCGTGATCTGCCGCGATCCGGCCGGCTTCAAGGGCCCGGCGTTGTTGCAGAACATCCTGGAAAGCGGCCTGCGTTTCGGCGAGATGGACATTTTCCATCGTCACGAAAGCATGGCTGGCAACGGTGAGGTGCTGTTCTCCATGGCCAACGCCGTCAAGCCAGGGGTGTTCGATCTGGACGACATCGATCATTTCAGCACGCCGGCGGTGAGTTTCTTCCTCGGTCTGCCGGGCCCGCGTCATCCCAAACAGGCCTTTGACGTGATGGTGGCGGCGGCTCGCAAGTTGTCCCAGGAACTCAATGGCGAATTGAAGGATGACCAGCGCAGCGTGCTGACCGCACAGACCATCGAGCACTACCGCCAGCGTATCGTCGAGTTTGAGCGTCGGGCATTGACCCAGAAGCGCTGATCAGAGCGCCTCTGGTAGCCGCTTGTGGCAAACCGCTTTTGTGGCGAGGGGATTTATCCCCGCTGGGCTGCCAAGCAGCCCTCAAAATGTTGTGTTGCCACAGAGTTTGCGAGTGCTGCGCACTCGAGCGGGGATAAATCCCCTCGCCACAGGTTCTCTGCCGAGCGTTACTTGACTGATTGAAATGAGCAGCCTCGGCTGCTCTTTTGCTTTATGAGAGAACACCCATGAATGCCGTCGAAACCCGCATCCTAGAGCTGCGAACCGAACTGGATCAGCACAACTATCGCTATCACGTCCTCGATGAACCGACCATCCCGGACGCTGAGTACGACCGCCTGTTCCACGAGCTCAAGGCCCTGGAGGCGCAGCACCCGGAGCTGGTGACCAGCGACTCACCGACCCAACGGGTCGGCAGCGTGGCGTTGTCGGCGTTCAGCCAGGTCCGTCACGAAATCCCGATGCTCAGCCTGGGCAACGCCTTCGATGAAGCCACCATGCGTGAGTTCGACCGCCGGGTGACTGAAGGCCTCGATCTGCCGATGGGTGATCTGCTGGGCGGCGGTGCGGCGGTGGAATACAGCTGCGAGCCGAAACTCGATGGCCTGGCGGTCAGTCTGTTGTACCAGGACGGCCTGTTGGTACGCGGTGCCACTCGCGGCGACGGCACCACAGGCGAAGACATCAGCGTCAACGTGCGCACCGTGCGCAACATCCCCCTCAAGCTGCAGGGCAGCGGCTGGCCTCCCGTGCTGGAAGTGCGCGGCGAGGTGTACATGTCCAAGGCCGGCTTCGAGCGTCTCAACGCCACGCAGTTGGAAACGGGTGGCAAGACCTTCGCCAACCCGCGCAACGCGGCGGCCGGCAGCCTGCGGCAACTGGACTCGAAGATCACCGCCAACCGTCCGCTGGAGTTCTGCTGCTACGGCATCGGCCAGGTGACGGCGGATATCTCCGATACCCACATCGGCAATCTCAAGCAGCTCAAAGCCTGGGGCATGCCTGTCAGCCGCGAGCTGAAACTGGCCCATGGCATCGACGAATGCCTGGATTACTACCGTGACATCGGCGAGCGGCGTAGCGCGTTGCCCTATGAGATCGATGGCGTGGTGTTCAAGGTCAACAGCATTGCTTCCCAACGTGAGCTCGGCTTCCGCGCTCGCGAGCCGCGCTGGGCCATCGCCCATAAATTCCCTGCCAGCGAAGAACTCACTGAGTTGCTCGACGTCGAGTTCCAGGTGGGCCGCACCGGGGCGGTGACGCCTGTTGCGCGGCTCAAGCCGGTCAAGGTGGCAGGCGTGACCGTGGCCAACGCCACGCTGCACAACATGGACGAAGTGGCGCGCCTGGGGTTGATGATCGGCGACACGGTGATCATCCGCCGCGCCGGGGACGTGATTCCACAGGTGGTGCAAGTCGTCACCGAGCGTCGCCCGGAAAATGCCCGCCCGGTGGAAGTGCCCCAGCAGTGTCCGGTGTGCGGCTCCCACGTGGAGCGCACGCAACTGATCAAGCGCAGCAAGGGTCGCGAAACCATCAGCGAAGGCGCGGTGTATCGCTGCGTCGGGCGCCTGGCCTGCGGAGCGCAGCTCAAGCAGGCGATCATTCACTTCGTCTCGCGCCGGGCCATGGACATCGAAGGGCTGGGGGAAAAGAGCATCGAACAACTGGTGGACGAGGGCCTGGTGGGATCGCCGGCCGATCTGTATGCCCTGACCTTCGAACAAGTGGTCGACCTGGAAGGCTTTGCCGAATTGTCGAGCCGGAAGTTGTTGGCGGCCATCGTCGACAGTAAGAAGCCCAGTCTGGCGCGCTTCATTTACGCCCTCGGCATCCCGGACGTCGGCGAGGAAACCGCCAAGGTCCTGGCGCGCTCCCTGGGCTCGCTGGAACGCGTGCAAGCAGCGTTGCCCCAGGTGCTCACGTACCTGCCGGACGTGGGCCTGGAAGTGGCGCATGAGATCCACAGCTTCTTCGAGGACCCGCACAACCGTCAGGTGATCGCGGACCTGCTGCGTCATGGTCTCGATATCCAGGACCAGGGCGAGCTGGGCGCCGAATTCTCCGCCAGCACCACCCTGGGTGGCTTCCTCGACAAGCTTTACATCCCGTCGGTCGGACCGGGTGGTGCGCAGAAACTGGCAGACAAGTTCGGCTCCCTCGAGGCAGTGATGAACGCAGATTGGCTGGACATGCGCCAGGCCCTGCCGGAAAAGCAGGCCAACGCTGTGCGGGAATTCTTTGCCATCACCGAAAACCGCCAGCAGGCCGAGGCCGCGGAACAGCAGTTGCGGGACTTCGGCATGCACTGGCAAAGCGAGAAGAAGGTGGTCGAAGGCTTGCCGGAGGCGGGGCACACCTGGGTACTGACCGGTTCGCTGGAATTGATGAGCCGAGACGTCGCCAAGGACAAGCTGGAGAGCCTTGGGGCCAAGGTCGCCGGTTCCGTGTCGGCGAAAACCCATTGCGTCGTGGCCGGCCCGGGTGCGGGCTCGAAACTGACCAAGGCCAATGAACTCGGGCTCAAGGTGCTGGATGAAGAGGCGTTCGTAGCGTT
Organism: Pseudomonas sp. FG13; assembly: GCF_057809755.1. Classification (NCBI taxonomy): domain Bacteria; kingdom Pseudomonadati; phylum Pseudomonadota; class Gammaproteobacteria; order Pseudomonadales; family Pseudomonadaceae; genus Pseudomonas; species Pseudomonas sp. FG13. The sequence continues at coordinate 122,581 of NZ_JBMDKO010000009.1, read as the reverse complement.
CCTTGGCAAGCACGGCATCACGGTCTAGCCCTTGTGGCGCGGGGATAAATCCCCTCGCCACAAGGGTGTGTCACCAGGCTGAACGTCTGTGCCAGAAGACGATCTAGTGTTGCAGGCCCCAGGGAGAGATCGCCATGTACCGCTTCTTCGAACAACTGAGCTCACGCATCGCCGCGCCGTTCCTGGGCGACCGTTCGCGCAACAGCAAGGTCTGGCCGTGTCGCTGCGGCCAGTCGCTGTTTTTCCGCAACAGCCAGTGCCTGGCCTGCCTGGCGGCGTTGGGCTACCAGCCGGAGCAGAGTCGTCTTTCGTCACTGCAACCCGGTGATCTGCCCGACACCTGGACCCTGGATGCCGACCCAAAGGCCGGTCTGTTCCGTCGCTGTGCCAACCTCGATACCGCGGCAGCGTGCAACTGGCTGCTGCCGGCCGGGGGGCGCGACACCTTGTGCATCGCCTGCCGGCTGAACCGCACCATCCCCGACCTGTCGATCCCGGAGAACCCTGAACGCTGGCGCAAGGTCGAGACGGCCAAGCGCAGGCTGGTGGCGCAACTGATCACCCTCGGTCTGCCGGTCGCGCCGAAAAGCGTCGACGAATCCACGGGCCTGGCCTTCGACTTCATCGGCGTCGACCCTGACGGCACGCCACCGACCACCGGCCATGCCAGCGGCTTGATCACGCTCGACATCAAGGAAGCGGACGACGCCCACCGTGAGGCCGTGCGCCAGCAGATGCACGAACCGTATCGCACCTTGCTCGGGCACTTTCGTCACGAAGTGGGGCATTACTACTGGGATCTTCTGGTTGCCAACAGCCACTGGCTCGAAGCATTCCGCGGATTGTTCGGCGATGAGCGGACCAGTTATGCCGACGCGCTGGAGCGGCATTACCAGCAAGGAGCACCGTTGGACTGGCAAACCCGTTACGTCAGTGCCTACGCCACCATGCACCCCTGGGAGGATTGGGCCGAAACCTGGGCTCACTACCTGCACATGATGGACGCCGTGGACACGGCGCTGGGCTTTGGCATGAGTGCCCAGGACATGGACTTCGACTACCAACCGTTCCCACCCGACACCCTGTTCGATCCGGAGCACGCCGGAGGCACGGCGTTCCTGTCGTTCGTCAACGCCTGGATCGAACTGGCAGGCATGCTCAACGAACTGTCCCGCAGCATGGGCCAACCGGATTTCTACCCGTTCGTCGTGCCGGCAGCCGTCATCACCAAACTGCATTTCATCCATCTGGTGATCCAGGAGGAGGGCGGCCGGGCGGATGAGGTGCTGCTGTAGCGACGGGGTTTGCCAGGATGGCTGCGCACCCTCGATCTACTGTGGGAGCGAGCCTGCTCGCGATGGCGGCAGCTCATTCAGCCCTGATGCAAGCCGACCCACCGCTTTCGCGAGCAGGCTCGCTCCCACAGGGTTCCTCGGGATGGCTGCAAAACGCATATCCACCCCCATGGCAAGTGCTTGAACATCTTCGCTTTTTTAATCCGGCGCGAACGGTTGTAACTTCCCGTCAGATAGGTACAATGGCGCGGCTCGCCGTCAGGCGGGCGTCGTTATGGTGACCCCATCGGTCCCCCCGCAACGATTACCCGTGAACCTGGTCAGATCCGGAAGGAAGCAGCCACAGCGGGAACATTGTGTGCCGGGGTGTGGCTGGTGGGGTTGCCTCCATAACGCCCCAGGCCTTCATTCGCAAGGTTTGTCAGATTTCCCCCTGCCTTTCTTGTTCTGATCGAATTCGGTTGATGCCTTCTGCTGTCTGCTCTATTACCGTTGATCGGCACTGTCATTTCTGACAGTAGAATTTCACGTTGTGCCTTTCTAGGGTTCGTGTAGACGGCCAGAGGGCAATGTGATGAACAACGACATGGTGTTGACGCGAAGCAGGGGGGCAATCGCCGTGAAGGTCGCGGCGGCGCTGGGATGGTTTGCATTGCTTCTCCAGCTTTACCTGATCCTGGCCTCACGTTGGCAGGCCGAGAAGAGCCTGTCAGGTGGCGTGGAGATCTTTTTCAGCTACTTCACGGTGCTGACCAATATCCTGGTGGCGATCGTGCTGACCTGCGCGGCGACGACAGGTGACTCGGCGCTGCGACGTTTCTTTCTCCGGCCCTCGACCCAAACGGGGGTGGCGGCTGCCATCGTGCTGGTCGGGCTGGCGTACAACCTGTTGTTACGCCAGACATGGAACCCTCAAGGCTGGCAGTGGGTGGCTGATGAGCTGCTGCACGACGTGATGCCTGTGCTGTTCATGATCTATTGGTGGTTCTGTGTGCCAAAGGGAACCCTGCACTGGAGCAATGTATGGGCGTGGCTGATCTATCCACTGGTCTATTTCATTTACGCCCTGATACGTGGCGAGATGATCGGCTCCTACCCCTATCCGTTCATCGAGGTGAACAACTTGGGTTATTCACAGGTGCTGGTTAATGCGATGTTGGTGTTGGTGGGGTTCGTGGTGATTTCACTGGTGCTGGTCGCGGTGGATCGGGCGAAGGGTGGGCGCTGATTGGCAGGTCATTTTTCTGGATGCCCATAAACCCAGTGTTCGTCACCGATCCCCTGTGGGAGCTGAGCTTGCTCGCGATGGCGGTGGGTCAGCTTGCATTGATGTTGCCTGAGATTCCGCTATCGCGAGCAAGCTTTGCTCCCACAGGTTGTGTGCATCAGGTCCGGGGAGCCGGGGAGCCATCACACCCGACTCAAGGTTTGGACAGCGCTTGATCCACCGCCGCGATCAGCTTGCCCAGGTCCTTCGGAGTGGCCTTGTGTATGACACCGAACAGATAGGCGCGCTGTTCGTCTTCATCGTTCATGTCGGCGAAAAAGGCTTTCAGTTGCACGTCCAACACGTTGGCGAGCAGGAACAGGGCTTCGATGCTGGGCATGTAGGTGCCGGTTTCGAAACGGCTGATGGTTTTGGGGTCAAAACCGGTTCTTTCGCCCAGTTCAGCCTGAGTCAGCCCCGCTACTTTGCGGTAGCGTCTGATGGCTGCACCCAAACTTGAAATTTGCATCGCTCAATTCCCATTTAGAATCAAGAACTTAACGATAGATTTTCGCATTAGGCAACCGCGTGATCCATCACCTTGCTTTGCAAAATGTGATGTGTTTCGTAGAATCAGCGTTTGGGACGGGCATTTGGTGACCTGCTTCAGATACCAAAAGATGCAAAAAGAAATGGGTCGCGGGTTCATGGTCGTGGCACAGGGCAGGCGTTCTGGGCTTTCGAGCGGCACCGACAAAGCCGTGCTCCCACTTCTCTCACGGTATTTGAGCCTAGTTGATTTTCGCCTGTCCGAAGGCGGTGCAACCGCGCGCGCCAAATGAGCCTGACTCATGGATGACTGCTTCGATGGATAAGAAGTACCGCAGAGCCGTTGACGCCGCCGCGATTTTTTCCGAGACCGATGCGAGCGGGCGTATCACCTACGTCAACGACCAGTTCTGTAACCTCTTTGGCTACCGGCGCGATGAACTGCTGGGGGCGAACCATCGCCTGCTCAATTCCGGTCACCACCCCGGGGAATTCTTCAGTGCCATGTGGCACACCATCTCGTTGGGGCAGGTCTGGAAGGGGGATATCTGTAATCGCGCGAAGGACGGTACCTTGCATTGGGTCGATACCACCCTGGTACCGTTGACAGATGACGCGACAGGACAGGTCGAGCGCTACCTGGCGATTCGTTTCGACGTCAGCGACAAGCGCCGGCAACTGCACTCCCTGCAATGGCGAGTCGGGCACGATGTGCTGACCGGGCTGCCCAATCGCACCTATTTGTCTGACCTGCTGGACCAGGCCCTGGCGTTTTCCCAGGCGGAAAGCTTCCCCCTCGCGGTCTGTATGCTTGATCTCGATGGCTTCAAGGCGGTCAATGACGGTCACGGCCATGCCAGTGGCGACCAGCTGCTGGTCGAGGTCGCAAGGCGGCTGCGCAGCATCGTTCGAGGCGAAGATGTGGTTGCGCGGCTGGCGGGGGACGAGTTCGTGCTGGTGTTGCGTCATGTGCCTGGGATGGATGAGTTGCATGGGGCTTTGAACCGGGTGCTGGTTGCTGTTTCCACGCCCTATGCCATTGACGGTAAAAGCATCAAGGTCTTCGCAAGTATCGGCGTCACGCTGTTCCCCTGGGACAACGAAAACGCCGAGACGTTGCTGCGCCATGCCGACCAGGCGATGTACATGGCCAAGCAGAGCGGCCGCAATCGCTTCCATCTGTTCGATGTATCCCGGGACAAGGAGGTGCGGGCCACCTACCAGACCGTCGAGCGGGTTCGGCAGGCATTGGCCGCCCGTGAGCTGCGGCTGCATTTCCAGCCCAAGGTCAATATGCGCAGCGGCACCGTGGTCGGCCTTGAGGCGTTATTGCGTTGGAAGCACCCGCAACGTGGCCTGGTGCCGCCTCGTGAGTTCCTGCCGCTGGCGGAGGAGACCGATCTGATTGTCGAGATCGGCGAGTGGGTCATGGAACAGGTCATGATTCAGTTGCAGCTGTGGCAGCAAGCGGGGCAGGGGTGGCCGGTCAGCATCAATGTCTCGGCACGGCATTTCCAGCGCGAAGACTTTGTCGAGCGGCTGCGGCAGATGCTGGAGCGACACCCGGACGTGGCGCCGCGCATGCTCGACCTGCAAATCGTCGAATCCGTCGCGGTGGAAAATCTCCAACATGTCAGCGCCTGCCTCCAGGCTTGCCAGGCCCTGGGGGTGGGTTTCTCCCTGGGCGGGTTCGGGACGGGCTACTGCTCCCTCAATGACCTCAAGCATTTGCGCATCCAGACCATCAAGATCGACAAGACCTTTATCCGCGACATTCTTGTGAATCGGGATGACCTGGCCTTGACCAAGGCCGTGATCGGTCTGGCCCAGGCGTTCGATCGCCAGGTCGTCGCCGAAGGGCTGGACAGTCTCGAGCATGGGCAATTGCTGCTGCGCCTGGGGTGTGAAGTCGCCCAGGGCTACTTCATCGCCCGACCCATGCCAGCCGAGCAGATACCGGGCTGGGTGGCGAGGTTTGTTCCGCCGTCGCAATGGCAGCAGCGTCCGGGCATTCAGGGAGAGCCGGCTTCAGGCTCGGATTGCGCATTGCGGCCGGTGTAAAGCTGGATGATCGCGTCGATCTCTCCGGAGGATTTCATGTTCTGCAAGGTGCGCAGGATGCGTTGTGCCGGGATTTTCGGATCATTGCGCAGGTAGCAGCCCAACTGCTGTTCCTGCAAAACGGCCACCTCATGCAGTTGGTAGTCAGCGGTGTGCCGTTGGTTGAACCAGTCCAGCGCCCATTGGTTGCTCACGCCGTAGCGATAGCGCCCGGCAAGCAATTTTGTCAGCACTTGTTCCTGGCTCCGTGCGTCATCGCGCCTTAGATGACCGCTGTCGAACAGCGGCTGCAAGGTCGGATAGGTATAGCCGAGCACGGTACCGATCGGCTGCTGCCCCAGCGTCGCCGGCACCACTTGTCTGGGGGCACTGGCTGTGCCGACGAGCAGGTCACGCTGGAAGAACAGCGGGACACTCCAGAGGAAACCTGCTCCTTCGTCCTTTACCCAGTTGGGGCTGACGTAGCAGCGCATGTCGACTTCGTCGTGTCGCATGGCCCCGTCGAGCCGGGCCCGGGACAGGACATGGAACTCGGCCGGCATGCCCACCTGGGTCGCCAGGCTGGTCATGACGTCTGGGAGTATTCCCTGGGTCGGGCGACCCTGTTCGATCTGCACCATGGGCATGGCCCAGCCGTCAGTCACGGCAAAGCGCAAGGGTAATTCGGCGGCGGAACATTCTGTCCCTAATAACAGCAAAGCCCCCATGGCCAAGCGCATAAGCTCTCCTGACGGTATGAAAACGTGTCGACAACCGAGTCCTTGATCCAAGCTTAGTCAGATTAGAACGGTGCACCGGATGCAATTTCGCCCCTGCTCCGCTAGCATTAGCCGCTTATGTTCCTTCGTTGCGATGGTTTTCGATGAGTTATCAGGTTCTTGCACGTAAATGGCGTCCGCGCTCGTTCCGCGAAATGGTCGGCCAGACCCATGTGCTCAAGGCTCTGATCAACGCCTTGGACAGCCAGCGGCTGCACCATGCCTACCTGTTCACCGGGACCCGCGGCGTGGGCAAGACGACGATCGCGCGAATCATCGCCAAGTGCTTGAATTGTGAAACCGGTATCACTTCGACACCCTGCGGTGAGTGTTCGGTCTGCCGGGAAATCGATGAAGGCCGTTTCGTCGACCTGATCGAGATCGACGCCGCCAGCCGCACCAAGGTCGAAGATACCCGCGAGCTGCTCGACAATGTGCAGTACGCCCCCAGCCGTGGGCGCTTCAAGGTCTACCTGATCGACGAAGTGCACATGCTCTCCAGCCATTCCTTCAATGCGCTGCTCAAAACGCTTGAAGAGCCGCCGCCCTACGTCAAGTTCATCCTGGCAACCACCGATCCGCAGAAGCTGCCGGCCACGATTTTGTCCCGCTGCCTGCAGTTCTCCCTGAAGAACATGACACCGGAGCGGGTCGTCGAGCACCTGACCCACGTGCTGGGTGTCGAGAATGTGCCGTTCGAAGACGATGCGCTGTGGCTGCTGGGTCGCGCCGCCGACGGTTCGATGCGTGACGCCATGAGCCTGACCGACCAGGCCATCGCCTTCGGGGAAGGCAAGGTCATGGCTGCCGATGTGCGGGCCATGCTCGGTACGCTCGATCACGGCCAGGTCTATGACGTGTTGCATGCCCTGATCGACGGCGACGCGAAGGCGTTGCTCGAAGCGGTGCGCCACCTGGCCGAACAGGGGCCGGACTGGAATGGCGTGCTGTCGGAAATCCTCAATGTATTGCACCGTGTCGCCATCGCCCAGGCCTTGCCTGACGGCGTCGACAACGGCCATGGCGACCGTGATCGCGTGCTGGCCCTGGCCCAGGCGTTGCCCGCCGAAGACGTGCAGTTCTATTACCAGATGGGCCTGATCGGTCGTCGCGACCTGCCCCTGGCGCCGGATCCGCGCGGTGGCTTCGAAATGGTGCTGCTGCGAATGCTGGCGTTCCGGCCTGCGGACACGGCGGATGCGCCGAGGCAGGCGCTAAAGCCAGTGGGGATCAGCCAGGCCACAGCTGATTCCGCCAAGCCAGTGGCTGCCGCGCCCGTTGTTGCGCCGGCAGCGGTTTCTGCCCCGGCGGCGGTAGCGCCCGTCGTGGAACCGGCTCCGGCGCCTGTCATCGAGCCTGAGCCGATTCCCGAGCCTGTCGCCGAAACCGTCATCGATCTGCCCTGGAATGATCCGGTCGAACCCGAGATCGTCCAGCAGCCTATGGTGGAGCCTGTACTGGAAACCGTCGCCGAGCAGCCCGAGCTGCCGCCGATGCCCCTGCCGACGCCCGACAGCGTGGTGCCCGAAGCGCCTGAGTGGGTCGCCGCTCCGATGCCCGAGCCGACCGCCGCCGATGTCGATATGGCCACGCCGGGCATGGACCTGGACGATGAGCCTCCGTTGGATGAGGATTACATCGAGCCGGACATGGACTCGGCCTACAGCTACCTGGATGACCTGGCCAGCGAGCACGCCGCCGAGCCGGCACCCGAGCCTGAGCCGGAACCCGCAGCGATGCCGGCCACCGGGCTGGCCCTGCAATGGCTGGAGCTGTTCCCGAAATTGCCGATCACCGGCATGACCGGTAGCATCGCCGCCAACTGCACGCTGATCGCGGTAGAGGGCGATCACTGGCTGCTGCACCTGGATCCGGCCCACAGCGCCCTGTTCAACGCGACCCAGCAGCGGCGTCTCAACGATGCACTGAACCAGTATCATCAGCGCACGCTGACGCTGAGCATCGAACTGATCAAGCCGGAGCAGGAAACCCCGGCCCAGGCCGCGTCCCGGCGCCGTGCCGACCGCCAGCGCGAGGCCGAGGAGTCGATCCACAGCGATCCGTTCATCCAGCAGATGATGCAACAGTTCGGCGCGGTGGTCCGTCACGATACTATCGAACCTGTCGAGGCCCCGGTCACCCAGGGCTCATAATTGAAGGCGCCGGGCCGAAAGGGCCGGGCGCGGTGTTTATCCAAGTACTTTCGAGGTGATTCCCATGATGAAAGGTGGCATGGCCGGCCTGATGAAGCAGGCGCAGCAGATGCAGGAAAAAATGGCCAAGATGCAGGAAGAGCTGGCCAACGCCGAAGTCACCGGCAAGTCCGGCGGCGACATGGTGACCGTGGTCATGACCGGTCGCCACGACATCAAGCGCGTCAGCATTGACCCGAGCGTGGTCGAAGGCCTGAGCGAAGATGACAAGGAAATGCTCGAAGCCCTGTTCGCCGCCGCCGTCAACGACGCCGTGCGCAAGATCGAAGCCAACAGCCAGGACAAGATGTCTGGCATGACCGCCGGCATGCAACTGCCGCCGGGCATGAAACTGCCGTTCTGATTCGCCATCCCGTTCGGGATGGGCTACACCCAATGCCAGGCATCGCGCCTGGCATTTTTGTTTCGGGTGCATGGCTGTGATGGCCGGAACCCTTGTGGGAGCAAGGCTTGCTCGCGATAAGCGCCTGGGCCCCCTGAAAGACCGCGTTGAATCCATCGCGGGCAAGCCTTGCTCCCACAGCGATAAACATCGAACGCCACCCCCCAGGCAATGGTCTGCTCCCTATACGTGCCCATTCAACGATCAAGGAGACGTTTCCATGTCACAAGCATCGACCTCCAACCAGCGCATCGTCCTCGCTTCCCGTCCCAAGGGCGCGCCCACCGCGGAGAATTTCCGGGTTGAGCAGGTAACCCTGCCAGAGCTGGCGGACGGGCAGATCCTGCTCGAGACACTGTTCCTGTCCCTGGATCCCTACATGCGCGGGCGCATGAGCGACGCGCCGTCCTACGCTGCGCCGGTGGAAATCGACGAAGTGATGACCGGCGGAGCTGTCAGCCGCGTAGTGCACTCGAAGCACCCGAAATTTCACGAGGGCGACCTGGTAGTGGGGGCCACGGGGTGGCAGAGCCACAGCATCAGCGATGGTCGCAACGTCATACCCATTCCATCCGGGTTGCCCAGTCCGTCGATGGCCTTGGGGGTGCTGGGCATGCCGGGCATGACCGCCTACATGGGACTGATGGACATCGGTCAACCCAAGGCCGGGGAAACCCTGGTGGTGGCCGCCGCCTCGGGTGCCGTGGGTTCTGTAGTCGGCCAAGTGGCGAAAATAAAGGGGCTTCGGGTCGTCGGGGTGGCTGGCGGCAGCGAGAAATGCCAGTACGTGGTCGACGAGTTGGGATTCGACGCTTGCATCGACCATAAGAGCGAGCACTTTGCCGAAGAGCTGGCCCGGGCGTGCGACAAAGGCATCGACATCTATTACGAGAACGTCGGCGGCAAAGTCTTCGACGCGGTGCTGCCGCTGCTCAACGCCAAGGCCCGCGTCCCGCTCTGTGGCCTGATAGCGTCCTACAACGATCAGCACGCCCCGAGCGGACCGGATCGGTTGCCGCAGTTGCAACGCACCTTGCTGACCAAACGGGTGCGCATGCAGGGATTTATCGTGTTTGACGACTACGGTGATCGTCAGCCGGAATTCATCAGCGCCATGGCGCCATGGGTGCGGGATGGCCGGGTCAAGTTCCGCGAAGACGTGGTCGATGGCCTGGAGAATGCGCCACAGGCGTTTATCGGGCTGCTGGAGGGACGCAACTTCGGCAAGCTGGTGGTGCGGGTGGCGCAGGATTGAGTATTTGACGCTGGTCAGAGGCGCGGGTATAAACCGCGTCTCGTTGTTATGTCGGACATTTCCTCGATGAGCTTCAGCCCTTTGATTCGCCAACTGATCGATGCCCTGCGAACCTTGCCGGGTGTGGGTCAGAAAACTGCCCAGCGCATGGCGTTGCAATTGCTTGAGCGTGATCGCAGCGGCGGTTCGCGCCTGGCCCAGGCCTTGAGCCAGGCCATGGAAGGGGTCGGGCATTGCCGTTTATGTCGGACCCTGACTGAAGACGACCTGTGCCCCCAATGCGCCGACTCGCGTCGGGACGACACGCTGCTGTGCGTCGTGGAAGGGCCCATGGACGTGTATGCGGTGGAGCAGACCGGTTTCCGTGGGCGGTACTTCGTGCTCAAGGGACATCTCTCGCCCCTCGATGGCCTGGGGCCGGAGGCCATCGGCATTCCAGAGTTGATGGCGCGGATCGAAGAGGCGGGGACTTTCACCGAAGTCATCCTCGCCACCAACCCGACGGTGGAAGGCGAAGCCACCGCCCACTACATCGCCCAGTTGCTGAGCAACAAAGGCCTGGTCGCCTCCCGCATCGCCCACGGCGTGCCGTTGGGGGGCGAGCTGGAGTTGGTCGATGGCGGGACGCTGGCGCACTCGTTTGCCGGGCGCAAGCCGATTACGCTGTAACCACGATACAAATACCTGTGGGAGACCTGTGGGAGCGAGCCTGCTCGCGATAGCGGAGTATCAGTCAGTCAAGAGGCGACTGGCACTCTGCAATCGCGAGCAGGCTCGCTCCCACATTGGTCGGGGGTAGCTTTAGTATTCTGCGGCCGAACACAAACCCTGTGGGAGCGAGCCTGCTCGCGATGGCGGTAAGTCAGTTGGCGATAATGTGACTGATACACCGCTTTCGCGAGCAAGCCCGCTCCCACCGAACCGATGATGGTCGGGCGGTTATCGTTCGCTCAGGGAGAACTGCGTCAGGCAGAACGTTGGAATCCCCATGTCGATCAATCGCTGGGAGCCCAGCAATTCCGGCAGGTCGATGATCGCCGCCGCCTCGTGGACCTTGGCGCCCATGCGGCGGATCAGGTTGGCGGCAGCGATCAGCGTGCCGCCGGTGGCGATCAGGTCATCGAACATCACCACCGAATCGCCTTCGCACAGGCTGTCGGCATGCACTTCCAGGAACGCTTCGCCGTATTCGGTCTGGTAACCCTCGGCCAGCACATCGGCCGGCAGCTTGCCTTGCTTGCGGAACAGCACCAATGGTTTGTTCAACTGGTAGGCGAGGATCGAACCGATCAGGAAGCCCCGGGCATCCATCGCGCCGATGTGGGTGAACTCGGCCTCGACGTAGCGGTGGGCAAAGCTGTCCATCACCAGCCGCAGGGCCGTGGGGGACTGGAACAGCGGGGTAATGTCGCGGAAGATCACGCCGGGTTTGGGGAAGTCGATTACGGGGCGGATCAGGGATTTGATGTCGAAGGAGTCGAAGACCATCGTCGAAATGTCCTGGCAGGGCTGCAAACGCGGCAGTATAGCGCGGCCAAGGGAATCCCTCAGCCGCGCGTGTTCATCAGCCTTCGATCGAGCCGCCGGCCAGGGCGCAGAGCTGGATCGGGTCGAGGATGTGGATTTCCTTGCCTTCGGCGGCGATCAACTCATTCTGCTGGAAACGGGTGAACACCCGGGAGACGGTCTCCACGGCCAGGCCCAGGTAATTGCCGATTTCATTGCGCGACATGCTCAGGCGGAACTGGTTGGCCGAGAAGCCACGGGCACGGAAGCGGGCGGAGAGGTTGACCAGGAAGGTCGCGATGCGCTCGTCGGCGGTCTTTTTCGAGAGCAGCAGCATCATCTGCTGATCGTCGCGGATCTCCCGGCTCATCACTCGCATCAACTGGCGGCGTAGCTGCGGCAGTTGCAGCGCGAGTTCGTCGAGGCGTTCGAAGGGAATCTCGCACACCGAGGTGGTTTCCAGCGCCTGGGCCGAGACCGGATGGCTCTCGGTGTCCATGCCGGACAGTCCCACCAGCTCGCTGGGCAGATGGAAACCGGTGAGCTGCTCCTCGCCGCTGTCGCTCAGATTGAAGGTTTTCAACGCGCCCGAGCGCACGGCATAGACGGAATCGAAGGTGTCACCCTGGCGAAACAGGAATTCACCTTTTTTCAACGGTCGGCCCCGTTTGACGATTTCATCCAGCGCGTCCATGTCCTCCAGATTCAGCGACAATGGCAGGCAGAGAGGAGCCAGGCTGCAATCCTTGCAATGGGCCTGGCTGTGGGCGCGCAGTTTGACTGGCTCGGACATTTCTTTAATCCTTGTGGGAAAACACACATAGGCCGTAAGGGTAACTCAGCTCCGGGTCCTGGGCCAGCGTGGTTCCTCGTCAAATTGTCGCGCTCAGATGACGCGGGAGAAGCGCTGCCGGTTTTGCTGCTCCAGGTAGCTGTCGAACACCATGCACACCGAACGCACCAGCAGGCGCCCGGCAGGCAATACCTTGATGTGGGTATTATCCAGCTCGATCAACCCGTCCTCGGCCATGGCCTGCAACTGCGGCCACAACGCTGCGAAATAACCCTGGAAATCGATATTGAAGGTTTGCTCAATCTCGGCGAAGGCCAGGTCGAAATGACAGATCAATTGCTGGATCACCGCCCGCCGCAGCCGGTCGTCGGCATTGCACACCAGCCCGCGACTGGTTGCCAGTTGTCCGTCGGCGAGGATGCCCTGGTACTGGTTCAGGTCGCTGCTGTTCTGGCAGTACAGGTCGCCGATCTGGCTGATGGCTGACACGCCGAGGCCGATCAGGTCGCAGTGGCCATGGGTGGTATAGCCTTGGAAGTTGCGTTGCAGGGTGGCCTCTTCCTGGGCGATGGCCAGGTCGTCGTCGGGCAGGGCGAAGTGATCCATGCCAATGTAGCGGTAACCGGCGGCGGTCAGTTGTTCGATGGTGCCTTGCAACATCGCCAGTTTCTGTTCCGGATTCGGCAGGTCCTGGCTGTTGATGCGCCGCTGGGGCATGAAGCGTTCCGGCAGGTGAGCGTAGTTGAACACCGAAAGGCGATCTGGTTGCAGGTCGATGACTTCTGCAACGGTGCGGGCGAAGTTGTCCGGGGTCTGCTTGGGCAGGCCGTAGATCAGGTCGATGTTGATCGAGCGGAATTGCAAGGTCCGGGCGGCTTCGATCACCGCACGGGTTTCCTCCAGGCTTTGCAGGCGGTTGACGGCGCGTTGCACGGCCGGATCGAAGTCTTGCACGCCGATGCTGACCCGGTTGAAACCCAGTTCCCGCAACAGACCCATGGTCGACCAGTCGGCTTCCCGGGGATCGATTTCGATGCCGTAGTCACCGGAGTCGTCATCCAGCAGGTTGAAATGCTTGCGCAGCTTGGCCATCAACTGGCGCAGCTCGTCGTGGCTGAGGAAGGTCGGAGTGCCGCCGCCCAGGTGCAACTGTTCCACGCGCTGGGCGGGATCCAGATGGCAGCCGATCAGCTGGATTTCCTGTTCCAGGCGTTGCAGGTAGGCGTGGGCGCGACCACGGTCCTTGGTGATGACCTTATTGCAGGCGCAGTAGTAGCAAATATTTGCGCAGAACGGCACGTGTACGTACAGCGACAGTGGCCGCATGGCCTTGCGACTGTCGCGCAGGGCGTGGAGCAGGTCGAAGGTCCCCACCTGGCCGGCGAACTGCGCCGCAGTCGGGTACGAGGTGTAGCGAGGCCCCGCTACGTCGTAGCGGCGGATCAGATCAGAGTCCCAACGAATGGCGTCGAGCATGCGGGCGTTCCCCGGATAGGCTGGCATGAGCGCGAGTCTAGGAGGGTGGACGCTGGGGCGTGTTGATTTGCATCAACGGGGGAGTGCTGTACAAGACCCTGTCGGATGGGGGCTAAGTGTGGAGTACAACTTGTGGGAGCCGAGCTTGCTCGCGATAGCAGTGGGTCAGTCAATTGAGTATTGATGGTGCCGTCCTCGATCGCGAGCAAGCTCGGCTCCCACAGGTGGCAGTGACAGGGAATCCCGATCAATGCCCCATGAGCCAATGCTGGTGCGGCCCCGGTAGGGTCCAGATGCCGAAAATGATCACCAGCAGGCCGCCGGCCGTGCGCACGCTGCGCTTGCGCAGCAGGGCGGTGACGCGTTCGGCGGCCAGGCCGGTGGCAAGCAGTACCGGCCAGGTGCCGAGGCCGAAAGCCAGCATCAGCAGCGCGCTGTCCAATGCGTTGCCCTGGCTGGCGGACCACAGCAGGGTGCTGTAGACCAGGCCGCAGGGCAGCCAGCCCCACAGTGCGCCAAGTAACAAGGCTCGGGGCAGGCTCGATACGGGCAGCAAGCGATTCGCGATCGGCTGGATATGTCGCCACAAGCCCCTGCCGACGCCTTCAATGCGGGTCAGGCCGCTCCACCAGCCCGCCAGGTACAGGCCCATGGCGATCAGCAGCAATCCGGCCAATACCCGCATGAACATCGCTGCCGGGCTGTTGGCGACCGCCCAGCCAGCCAGGCCGATCAACAGCCCGGCAGTGGCATAGCTCAGGATTCGCCCCAGGTTGTACGCCAGCAACAGCCGGAAGCGCCGGCTGCGTTGTTCCTTGGGAATCGCCAGGGTGAGGGCGCCCATCAGGCCGCCGCACATGCCCAGGCAATGGCCGCCGCCCAGCAGGCCGAGGATTACCGCTGAAACCAGTAATGGCGCCAGATCAAGCATGGGGCGGGGCCTTGTCGTCCGGCCGCTGGGCTTGGCCGTCGGCTTCGTCCACGGCGGCCTTGTGATTGGGGTCCTGATCATCGAACAGGATGCTGTGGGCCGGACCGTCGAGGTCGTCGTACTGGCCGCTGTCCACGGCCCAGAAGAAAATGTACACGGCGATGGCCACGATCAGCAGCGCGGCCGGGATCATCACGTAGAGAGCTGGCATTCTCGGAACTCCAGGCCCGCGCGGCTCAGGCCGGCAGCGGGCGGGTATCGGGCGCGGCGTCGAAAACCTGCAGCTTGGGCTGGCGAGTCAGCCTCAGCGCATTCAACACCACGGTCAACGAACTGATGGACATGCCGACGGCGGCCCACACCGGGGTAATCCAGCCGAGGGCGGCGAACGGCAACATGAGGCCATTGTACAGCGCCGCCCACACCAGATTCTCGATGATCACCCGACGGGTGCGCCGGGCCAGGTTGAAGGCGTGGATCAGGGCATCGAGACGGTTGGACAGCAACACCGCGTCGGCGCTGGTCTTGGCCAGGTCGGTGGCCGAGCCCATGGCCACACTGATGTCCGCTGCCGCCAGCACCGGCACATCGTTGACCCCATCGCCGAGCATCAGCACCTTGCGGCCTTGCTGGTGCAACTGCTGCAGCACCGCCAGTTTGTCGTCCGGGCGCAGTCCGCCCCGTGCCTCGTCGATGCCCAGTTCGGCGGCGACACTGGCAACCATTGGCGAACTGTCGCCCGACAGCAGGAGTGTTCGCCAGCCGCGCGCCTTGCAAGCCGCCAGCAAGGCCGGGGCGTCGGCGCGCAGGCGGTCGTCGAGGACGAACCAGGCCAAGGGCCCGCCGGTATCGCCCAACAGCAGCCATTGGCCGGGCTCGTCCGGCATCGGCGGTATTGCCGCGCAGCTCAATTCGCAGACAAAGCCGGGTTGGCCGATGCGCAGGCGCTGTTCGCCGACTTGGCCCTCCAGCCCCAGCCCGGGTGTACTCTGTACCTGCTCGGCGGCCAGCGGCGCGCGGCCAAAAGCCCGTGCGATGGGGTGTTCGGAGCGGTTTTCCAAGGCGGCGGCCAGCGCCAGGCACTGGTCGCCGTCGAGGCCTGCCAGGGGGCGAATGGCGCGCAAGGCCAGGCGACCTTCGGTGAGGGTGCCGGTCTTGTCGAAAATCACCGTATCGATCTGGTTCAGGCCTTCCAGCACATGACCCCGGGTCAGCAGCAGACCGAGCTTGTGCAGGGTGCCGGTGGCGGCAGTGAGGGCGGTTGGCGTAGCAAGGGACAGCGCGCAAGGACAGGTGGCGACCAGCATCGACAGGACAATCCAGAAGGCGCGGGATGCATCCAGCTGCCACCACAACAGGCCGATGGCGGCAACGGCGACCAGGGAGAGCAGCAGGAACCATTGGGCTGCCCGGTCGGCGACTTCCGCCAGTCGCGGCTTTTCGGCCTGGGCTCGCTCCAGCAGCCGCACGATGGCGGACAATCGGGTGTCTTGCCCCAATGCCTGCACCTCGACGGTCAAGGCGCCTTCGACGTTCAACGTGCCCGCGGTAACCGCATCGCCCACTTGGCGGGTTTGCGGCAGGTATTCACCGGTCAGCAGGGACTCGTCGATGCTGGACTGGCCGTCGAGGATCCTGCCGTCGGCCGGCAGGACCGACCCTGGATGCACCAGGACCCGGTCGCCGGTACGCAACTCGCTGAGCAGGATGCGTTCGCTCTGGCCGTCGCTTGCCAGGCGCAGGCATGAGGCCGGCAACAGATTGACCAGTTGCGCGGTGGCCGCAGCGGTGCGCTCTCTGGCCCGTCGCTCCAGGTAGCGGCCGGCCAGCAGGAACAGCGCGAACATGCCCACGGCATCGAAATACAGCTCGCCCACGCCGGTGACAGAGGTCCAGATCCCGGCGATGTAAGCACTGCCGATCGCCAGGGACACGGAAACGTCCATGGTCAGGTGGCGGGTGCGCAGGTCACGCATCGCGCCTTTGAAGAAGGGCGCGCAGCTATAGAACACGATAGGGGTGGTGAGAAACAGCGCGACCCAGCGCAGGATGGTGTGCATCTCCGGGCTCAGATCGATATTGAATTCCGGCCATGTCGCCATGGTTGCCATCATGGCCTGGAACCACAGCAGCCCGGCCACGCCGAGCTGGCGCAGGGCCAGGCGGTTTTGCGCGGCCAGTTGCTCGCTGGCCTGGTCGGCCTGGTACGGGTGGGCAACGTAGCCGATCTGGCGCAATTCGGCGAGCAGGGTGCTCAACGGCAGTTCAGCGTCGGCCCAACGCACCTGCAGGCGATGATTGGACAGGTTCAATCGCGCTTCGGCCACGCCCGGCAGGCCACGCAATTGTTTTTCGATCAACCAGCCACAGGCGGCGCAACTGATGCCTTCCATCAACAGGGTGGTTTCGGCCAGCTCGCCTTCGTGGCGCACGAACGATTGCTGCACGTCGGGGCGGTCGTACAACGCCAGTTCATCGGTCAATTGGACAGGCAGGGTTTCGGGGTTGGCCGATGCTTCGCTGCGATGCTGGTAATAACTCTCCAGGCCGCCAGCGACAATCGCCTCGGCCACCGCCTGGCAACCCGGGCAGCAGAACTCACGGGTTTCACCCAGGACAACGGCGATGAAGCGGCTGCCGGGAGGGACGGGCAGGGCGCAGTGGTAGCAGGGCAGGGGCGTAGTCATTGCGTTTTCACAGACGTTGTCCAATGATCGTTCCCATGCTCTGCGTGGGAACGCATCCTGTGACGCTCCGCGTCACGCTTGCGGGAGGACGCGGAGCGTCCCGGGCTGTGTTCCCACGCGGAGCGTGGGAACAATCAGAACGACAGAAAGACGGCCTACTTCTTCAGGTCTTCAGCACCTTGCAGCGGCTCATCGCCCAGCAGGATGGCCTGGTCGTGGTTGACCTGTTCCTCTTCGAACAGTCGCCAGGTCTTGTCGTTCTCCATGCCCAGCAATTCGACAAAGCGCCGGCCTTCGATCTTGTCCGTCAACTGGCCGATGTACCGCCCCGGCTCGCTGTCGTTGCGGGTCAGGACGATCTTGCGGTCCTTCTCCGGCTGGGTCGGAGAAATCAGGCTCAGTTCCAGGGTCTGCGGCCGGCTGTTGCCGCTCAGGCGCAGGTCCACCTCGCCAGTGACATCATCCATCTGCACGTTGGCATGCAACTGCAGGGTCTGGGCCAGCAGTTCGCGCTCCAGCGAGCGGTTGATGCCCTTGCCGGCTTCGTAATAGTTGTCGTTGACCAGGTTGTCCGGATTCTTCACTGCAATGGTCACCATCGTCAGGCTCAAGGTCACCGAGCAGGTCAGGATCCCGATAATGATCCACGGCCAGAGGTGCTTGTACCAAGGGCTGGTGGCGGTTGCTGCAGGCATGTTCAGTTCTCTCAACGAATTTGTGGGCCGATGAACCGGCTCTTGGCTTCGACATGAACGCTGTCGTCATCGGCATCCTTGAGGATGAAGGTCACCTCGTTGGTGCTCGACGGCAGCTGGTCCGGTGCACTGGACAACTCCACTGGCTGGCTGAAGATATCGCCGGCCGCGACCTTGATTTCCCGTCGGCCTTGCAGCTTCAAGTCAGGCAGGCCGGTGGCTTCCAGCACATAGGTGTGATCGCGCTGGTCCTTGTTCATGATCTTCAGGCTGTAGACGTTCTCGATCCGGCCTTCGGCGTTTTCGCGGAACAGCACGCGGTCCTTGCTGACGTCGAAACCCACCAGCGAGCGCATGAAGAACGCCGTCACCAACAAGCTGATCATCGCCAGCAGCACCAGGGCATAGCCGATCAGGCGCGGGCGCAGTTTATGGGTTTTCTGCCCGGACAGGTTGTGTTCGGTGGTGTAGCTGATCAGGCCGCGAGGGTAATCCATCTTGTCCATGATGTTGTCGCAGGCATCGATGCAGGCGGCGCAGCCGATGCACTCGATCTGCAGGCCGTCGCGGATATCGATGCCGGTGGGGCAGACCTGGACGCACATGGTGCAATCGATGCAGTCCCCCAGGCCCAAGGCCTTGTAGTCGATGCCTTTCTTGCGAGGGCCACGGCCTTCGCCGCGACGTGGGTCATAGGACACGATCAGCGTGTCCTTGTCGAACATCACGCTCTGGAAGCGGGCGTAAGGGCACATGTAGATGCACACCTGCTCGCGCAGCCAGCCGGCGTTACCATAGGTGGCGAGGGTGAAGAAACCGACCCAGAAATACGACCAGCCGTCGGCCTCACCGGTAAAGAACTCGAACACCAGCTCGCGGATCGGCGTGAAGTAGCCGACGAAGGTCATGCCGGTGACGAAACCGATCAGCAGCCAGAGGCTGTGCTTGGCGAATTTGCGCAGGAATTTGTTGGCCCCCATGGGCGCCTTGTCCAGCTTGATGCGCTGGTTGCGGTCGCCTTCGGTGACTTTTTCGCACCACATGAAGATCCAGGTCCACACGCTCTGCGGGCAGGTATAGCCGCACCACACCCGACCGGCGTACACCGTAATGAAGAACAGGCCGAAAGCGGCGATGATCAGCAGTCCGGACAACAGGATGAAATCCTGGGGCCAGAAGGTCGCGCCAAAAATAAAGAATTTGCGTTCCGGCAGGTTCCACCAGACGGCCTGATGACCGCCCCAGTTCAACCAGACGGTACCGAAGTACAGGAGGAACAAAAAGGCTCCGCCGACCATCCGCAGGTTGCGGAACAGACCGGTGAAGGCTCGGGTGTAGATTTTTTCCCGAGAGGCATACAAGTCGACGCTCTTGTTGGCATCCTTGGCAGGCGGGGTAACGTCATGTACCGGAATCTGATTGCTCATCAAATGCATCCCACGGCAGTGGAAAAGTGCCGAGGCCAGTGCGTGCCGACCACGGTCAGAAAGGGTGCTGCAATGGCCCAATGATACGCCTGTCGCTCTAGCCCAAGGGTGCGACCTTTGGTCGCGTTGGGCGCAAGGGGCGAATGGTGTAGCGGATGTAACAAGTCATGACCCAGATCAATTGACTATAGACAGTCCATGGGCGTTGCTGGTCCCTTTGGTTTTGCCGCCAGCGGTGAATGCAGGCAACGCCTGAGGCTGCACTAGGTGGCGGGGGAGCTAGTGGCTATACAGGATGTTATAGAACGACGCTGAATCGTTATTGATCGAGGTCAGATCATGACCCGTAGGAATCTTTTCGAACAGCGCTTTGGTGACGGTCATACGACGCAGGATGATGGCCTCCAGCAATTTGCCGAACAGCACCTCATCATTGACGTATTTCTTCAGTTTCAGGATTTCACGAGGCCGGTTTTTCAGTATGTGGAAGGAGTAGTTCATCAGAATCATGTTCGAGACGAACAGGTTTTCCGTTGATTGGAGTGGATTGAGCGTATCGATCACAGCGTTGAGTACCCACCGCCTGTTCTGGGCATAGGTATTCAGAAAAAGGTCGGGGTACATGAGTTCGCTGTGGCGATCATTGAGCTTGAAGCGGTAAGTGTCTCCGTCAGCTTCGGTCAGTAATCGGATAACGGCTGTCTGATAGCTTTTCAAATGGCTCAGCAGCTCATGCTCTTTCCTGGCGTCCGCCTTGATTGCCTTGTAAACCAGATCGATGATCTCCAGAAAAGGCACAGGCCCCAAGGCATCGGTCGCCATCATCAACTGATAACCCTCGATGCTGAACCGACGATACACCTCGTCGTCGATGCTCAACTCGAAAAGCAGGAACCTGAACATGTGGTTTCTGAGTTGTGCATTGGAATCGATCGGGCTGTTCTTCAAGCTGATCAACTGGATCAAGTAGAAGAAAACAAAATAGTCTTTGTTGGTTCGTTGGCGGTTGTCGATCTCGAGCAGGTAGCCAAGGCGTGACAGGACCAGGAGCAGGGCATAGCAATCCGATTCCGTGAATCCGATTTTCGCCATGGATTTTTCGAAAGCGCTTGCTGAAAACAAGTCGTGCCAACGGCTCACGCTGAAGGCTGAGCCGTTGCTTCTCCTGGCCACGACTCGGAGTAATAAGGGCTCGTCTTCTTCATAGAAAATGGCGCCCAGCGCCTTGGGGTAAGGGCGGGCGTTCAGGAAGTTTTCAAGTTTGTAGGAAAGAAGGTTGAACAGGTCCATTTAGCTGCCGGGCGTCCTTTACCAATCTGAGAATTCGCCGTCTTCATCCGTTCACGTAAGTCGCATACCGATGCTTGCCTTCAAAAGATAGTATGAATGTCTGCTGACATAGCCGTGGCCTCTAACCGCTGTGCAGTCTGCCCGCTACCGTAAATGCCAGTAATGATGCCGCTAACATTATCGCTGACCACCAAGCCATGAAGAAAAGTCAGAGATGTAAATTTCATCTAGCGTCAAGTCTGGTGGTATGTCTTCAATACTGTCAGCGATTTCATCATAGGGGGAAGGTAATACGTAAGAAAAGCCGAAGTCCTCATTGAGGATAAGTGAGCCGTTGAAGATTCTTTGGCGCTCGGTGAGATTTTTTATTTGACCAAACGACATGCCTGTAGAAAGTGCATCTCTATACAGTCCCTTGTAGTGGGTATTGCAACCAATGGAGAAAATTTTTCCGTCGGGAAGTGTCGAGATAGTGATGGTGTTATCTACCACGTAGGCTGTTCTCGTTTCGTTATTGGGCAGGTTGTAGAGTTTTACTTCGACTTTGTGTTTTTCATACAGCTCATTGGTGTAGATTGAAATGTTTTCCCCAAGCAATATATTGGCTGCGGAATGTTTTGATTTTATCTCTGCTCTAAAATCAATCATTTTATGATCCGTTCATCAGTGTACCGTTTACATAGACAGGGGAGTCTTTGATAAGGTCGTAATTTTTAAAGTCGCCGTGGCCAATTCGGCCGAATACGACATCTTCTCCGGCTTTGTTGGATTTGTACACTTTCCAATAGTCATTGCCGTGAATATTGGGCTGGGTGGGGCTACCACCTGGATGGTAGTCAAGTTTGTAGGTGGCTCCGGATTTTGTGGTGCGAACATATTGAACGTGTTGGATAGCATCAGGTCTGCCTGCCTGGGGATAGTTTTTTGTCCAGCCTCGGGCTGTCAGGTATCCATCAACATCGGCGGGGGTTTTACCGGACAGTTTCCCAACCCATCTTTTAGTGATCGTGTTTTTTCTGGCGAAGCCTTTCGCCGTTGCACAGCTTAAGCCTAATGGATCGACATAACTGGCGGGGTTTGGCGCGTAGACATAGAAATTGATTCCCCCCGCTAACCCAATCGGATCCGGCGTCGTAAACCTTCCGACATCCGGATCATAAAACCTGAACGTATTGAAATGCAGCCCCGTCTCCCGGTCCAGGTACTGCCCCTGGAACCGCAGGTTCTGCTCTTCGATGTAATACGGCTCGCGCACCTCTTCCAGCGTGTTGCCCCAGACACGATAGGTCGCCTGCCAGACGCTGTGCCCGTCGGCCTCGGTGAGCTGTTCCGGCAGGCCGTTGAGGTCGATGTGGTAGTAGCGGACCTTTTGCAGTGGGCCGGTGCCATCGACGCGGGCCAGGGGTTCGTAGCTGTTATCGTCGTAGAGGTACAGGCTGCTCTGCTGGTGGCGATGCTCCTGCAACAGGCGCAGGCCGTCCCAGGTGAAGCGGGTTTCACCGAGCGGATAACCGTTATTGTCATGCTCGTTCTTGACGATACGTCGGCCCAGGGGGTCGTAGGTCATGCGCACAATGCTGCCGTTTTCGTTGCGCACTTCGATCAGGCGACTTTCGGCATCGTAGGCAAAGCGTTGCAGGCCGCGTTTTGCGCTGCGTTTTTCGATCACCCGGCCAAAGGCGTCGTAGCGGTACCGCTTGTCCTCATACGTCAGCAATTTGTTATGCACCACCCGGCCGGCACCGGCTTGCGTGCCGTCCAGCAGGTTAGCGGCGGCGTCGTAGATAAAGGTTTCGCGTTGGCCGTGAAGGCTGTCCTGGCTGGCGATAATGCGGCCGGTGGTGTCGTAGTGCAGCAATTGGCGGTGCTGTGCGGCCGGTTGCTGGTCGAGTTTGCCGATCAGGTTGCCGGCGGGGTCGTACTCGAAGTGTTTTTGCACCGTTGCCGGCAGGAGCGACGGTTGGCTGGTGTGGCGGCGTTGGCGCGAGCGAAGGCGGCCGCTGCGGTCATATTCGCTGCGGGTGCTGATCTGGCCTTGGGTGCGCAGCACTTCACGGTGCAGGCGGTCGCGTTCGAAGTCGCTGATGACTTGGCCGTCGAGGTTGATCTGGTGCAGGTGGCCGCTGCCGTAGTACAGCCGGTTGAGCCAGCGGCCATCGGGCAGTTGGGTCTGGATCAGGTTACCGAGTTCGTCGTAGTGGTGTTGCAGGCTGCCGGCGGCGCTGTCTTCGGCCAACAGTTGGCCGAGGGCATCGTAGGCGAAGCTCAGGCGTTGGGCATTGCCCTGGTGGTCGGTGAAGGTGACGGCGGTGAGCTGGTCCAGCGGGTCGTAGGTGTAGTCGGTGCGGCCATCGTCGGTGACCTTGGCGATCAGCCGGCCCACGGCGTCGCGCTCCAGTCGATGGACGATGGGCGGCGGTGGCGCTTCGGGGACCACCGCCAGGCCGGTGCCGTGAGGGGCCGGAACGGCTGTCACGGCGGCGACGTTGTCCAACCGGTCGTAGGCGTAACGCTTGGCGCTGCCGTCCAGGTCCTGCTGTTCGACCAAGCGGTCGCCAGCATCCCAGGCAAACCGATAGCGTTCACCATTCTCATTGACCAGCGCCTGCAGTCGCCCATAGCTGTCGTAAGCAAACTGCACCTGCCGGCCCTGGGCGTCGGTTCGCTGCCGGACCTGGCCGCGGCGGTTGTGCTGGTAAAGAGTTGTGTGTCCGGCCGGGTCGGTGTAGCCGGTCAACTGGCCGGCGACGTCACGCTGGTAAAGCTCGCTGCGGCCGTCCGGCAATTGGCTGCCGAGCAAGCGACCTTGGGCGTCGTAGCTGAACTGGGTGCGCTCGCCGAGGGCGTCGGTGATGGTCTGCAGATAGCCCCGATGGTCGTAGCTGAACCGCGTCGGGTAACCCGAGCAGTCGACATGCTCCACCAGTTGTCCGAACGGGTTCCAGCGCAGCTTCTTGCTCTTGCCGGTGGCGTCGATGATTTCGATGACCTGGCCGTGGGCGTCGTAGCGGTAGCGGGTGACATGGCCCAGCGGATCGGTTTCGGCGATGCAGTTGCCGCGCTGATCGTAGCGGTACGTCCAGCTGTGGCCGGCGGCGTCGGTGTCCACCTGCGGCAGGGCCCAGTGTTCGAGCCAGAGGGTGGATTCGCTGCGACCCAGCGGGTCGGTTTCGCTGATCAGGTTGCCGGCTTCGTCGTAGCTGTAGGTGTAGTGCCCGCCCTGTGGGTCGGTGGCGGCCAGCATCTGGCGCTCGTCGTTCCACTCGAACGACCAGGTCTGGCCGAGCGTGTCGGTGAATTGGGTGATCTGGTGCTGGCTGTTCCAGTGGCGGGTGCTGACCCGCTGCAAGCTATCGCTGATGCGGGTGATGCCGGCCATGAGGTCATAGTCGAACTGGTAGGCATCGCCCTCATCGGTCCAGTGTCGGACCACGCGCCATTCCTGGTCCTCGATCAAGGCCCAGTCGTAGAAGCACTGCAGGCCCGTGGGCAACTGGTGCTCCACCATGCGCCGGCCCGCGTCGTAGGCGAAGCGTCGTTGCACCTGGCCGGTGGCGTCGCGTACTTCGGTCAGGTTGCCCGTCGCGTCATAGCCGTAGCTGACCAGCACTTCCCGTTGCTGGTCGGGGTACAGGCGTTCGATCTGGCTGACACGTTCACGTTCGTAAGCCAGCTCGACCTGTACCAGGTCGAAAGCGTCGCGCAGTCGTACCAGGCGCCCGGTTTCGTCGTAGTCGAGGTGGATGCGGTTGTCGTTGCGGTCGCCCAACTGGTTCAGGCGCAGCAAAGCCGCATTTCCTGGCGCCGGTTCGAACAGGCGATACGGGCCGTCCGCGCTTTCGATCAGCAATTGCCCGTTGGCATGGCGCCGCACGGCGAGGCCTTCGCCGGCGCTGAACACCGCACCGCCCAAGGGGATTGAGCCCATGTCGATGGGGCGGCTCTGTTCGTCGGTGTAGACCAGGGTCTCGCCGCCCTCGGGGTGAGGCCGGATCTCGACGCACACCTCGTAGGGCACGCTCCAGCCGACGCCGAACAGCCCTTCGCCGCGCTCGTCACGGCTGTTATAGAAGCGCTGCCAATCGATCGGCTGAATCCCCGGCAGTACGAAATCCAGCTCTTCATCGCCGCCCAGGACCTTGGCCCCGGTCGCCGCATGCACCGGGTTCGACGAGCCCATGGCCGCGTTGGCCGCCGCGCCCATGGCACTGCTGACCGCCATCGACGCCGCTGCGCCGGCCAGCATGCATGGCAGCTTGCTGAAGAACTTGCCCTTGCTGCCCTTGAGCATCAAGAGGGCCGTTACTGCCAGGCCCACGCCCGGCGTCTTGCCGCTGCGAATCTCGCGTACCACCACGGTGCCGCCGCCGATGGTCACGTCGGGGGAAATCAGCCCGGACGACACCACCTTGGCTTCGCAGGTACTGCGGTCGCCGCTGCGCACGGCGGGCTGGCCGTTGATGGTGACCTTGTCCGAGCCTTCGGCCAGGAACTGCGGCGGCATCGGCGGATGCTTCAGGCAGGTGATCATGTCCAGCGGCTTGGGCACGGCACCGGGGGCGGGTGTGGCGACGGTGGGCCGCCACATCTGCGAGAAGAAACTCTCGGCCATGTCCAGGTAGCTGGGCTCGGGCGCTTCCAGCTCGGTGCCGGCCGGTGCGACATGGGATTCGATGGCCCCGGCGGCGCGGGCGGCGGGAATGTTGTTGGTCAGGGTGTCGGTGGAACCGGTGAGGATGTTGGCCTGCACCGTGGGCGGAAAGAGGGCGTTGCCGATGCCCTCGCAAATATTGCTCAGGCCCTTGTCGGCGCCGGTCTTGCTCATGGCGAGGCCGACGACCGCGCCGACCACGGCGCCGAGCAGGAAGCAACCGAGGCCGCCGGTCGCGACCGTGATGCCCGTGGCCGCAACCACGGCAGCGGTGGCGACGGCCGTGATCGCGATGTTGGCCGCCACTTCCAGCACACCGCCGAGGATGTCGGCCATCATCGAGGTGTGATCCAGCGCATCGCCCAGGCGAGCGGCCCAGAGCGCGTCAGACATGCACGTTGCCCGTGCAGTGGGAGCCGCCGGCTTCTATCGGTTCAAGCGTTGTGATGCCTTCCATTGCATCTTCTCCTTGTCAGTCATGGCCCGCGTCTCCGTGCGCACCGGGCATTTGATCAGCTTCGGACGCATCAGGCAATCGGCCGGTTTTTCATCCCGGCCAGCCGCACCGCGTAGTCAGGCCATCCACGGGTTGAGCAACGTAACCCCGCTGGCCTCGAAGTCCGCTACGTTGCGGGTGACCACGGTCAGGCCATGGATCAGCGCCGTGGCAGCGATCAGCGCGTCGCATTCGTTGCTGCGATCAGGTACGTGCAGCCGGGCGCAGCGCAGCGCCACGGCGCGGTCCACCGCCAGGATCCTGCCGGCAAAGGCGGGCAGGACGTGGTTGTCCAGCCAGGCCCGCAGGCGGCTTCCCTGGCTCGGGTCCTTGCGTTCGAAGCGCAACACGCCGGTTTCCAGTTCCAATACGGTAATCGCCGAAACATACAGGCTGGGCGCGGCTACGCTGCGGGCCCAGGCCTGCACGTTTCTGTCGGCCTGGGGTTTGCGCAATTCCGAAATGACATTGGTATCGAGTAAATACA
The DNA here is from genome assembly GCF_057809755.1 of Pseudomonas sp. FG13. Taxonomy (NCBI): domain Bacteria; kingdom Pseudomonadati; phylum Pseudomonadota; class Gammaproteobacteria; order Pseudomonadales; family Pseudomonadaceae; genus Pseudomonas; species Pseudomonas sp. FG13. The sequence goes on along the minus strand of NZ_JBMDKO010000009.1, from coordinate 96,422 downwards.
TCAGGACAGGTCTACCGCTCGAGGAGTGATGACGGCGCGCTCGGTGTCGAAATCGATATCTGGCGCATCGGGCATGACCAGCAGCTCGACAATGCTGGCGCCGATGCCGGTCAGTTTCTGGTACTCCTCAATGCTTAGCAGCACATGAGCCGGCTTGCCACGGTCGGTGATGATGACGGGCCCTTCGCGGGTCGCTTTTTTGGCACCACTTGTGTCGTGGTTGAATTCGCGGCTGGACATGGTAGTGATGGACATGGGCATGCCCTCATTGAAGTTGATGTAGGCACGTTACTACCTTGACTGATTGGCGGCAAGAGAAACGGCTGCGCCCTATCGGACCGGCCATGAAAAAGGCCCCGTCAATGTGCATTGACGGGGCCTTTCGTGTATCAGGCGCAAGCCTTACTGGGCGTCAGCGGCCGGAGCCTTTTCGCCGTGGGACAGGCTGTAGACATAGGCGGCCAGCAGGTGGACCTTGTCGTTGCCTTGCAGGTCGGCCTGGGCAGGCATCTGGCCCTGGCGACCGTAGCGGATGGTCTGCTGCAGTTGAGCGAAGCTCGAACCGTAGATGAACGCGGCCGGGTGCGTCAGGTTGGGTGCGCCCATGGCGGGAGTACCCTGGCCTGCCGGACCGTGGCAGGCCACGCAGTTGGCAGCGAAGATTTTCTGGCCGTTGGCCGGATCGGCCTTGGCGCCTTCCGGCAGTTTGCGACCGTGCAGGCTGGTCACCAGGTACGACGCCACGTCGGCGACACCTTGCTCGCCGACCACGGCAGCCCAGCCCGGCATCACGGCATGACGACCGCCCATGATGGTGGTCTTGATGGTTTCTGGCTCACCGCCCCAGCGCCAGTCGGCGTCGGTCAGGTTAGGGAAGCCGTAGGCACCCTTGGCGTCGGAACCGTGGCAGACCGAGCAGTTGGAGGCGAACAGACGGCCACCCATCTTCAGGGCTTGCGGGTCCTTGGCAACTTCTTCGATCGGCATGGAGGCGAACTTGGCGAAGATCGGACCGAACTTGGCATCCGAGCGCGCCATTTCCTTTTCCCACTCATGCACGCCGGTCCAGCCGGTCTGGCCGTTGGCGAACGCGGTCTGCTTTTCGGTATCCAGGTAGTTATAGCCTGGCAGCAGGCCTTTCCAGTTGCCCAGACCCGGGTAGAGCACCAGGTAGCCGAGGGCGAACACGATGGTGCCCACGAACAGCATGAACCACCATTTCGGCAGCGGGTTGTCGTATTCCTCGATCCCGTCGAAGGAATGGCCAACCGTCTCTTCGGTGGCCTCGCTGCGCTGGCCCTTGCGGGTCGACAGCAGCAGCCAGGTCAGGGAGAAGATCGTTCCCAGGCTGAGGACTGTGACGTACAGACTCCAGAACGTTGTCATTCTTTGTTACTCCTAGAAGCTTGCTCGACGTGCTTGATGGCTTCGGGATCATCCGCGAACGGCAGCAAGGTCGCGTCGTCAAACTCCGACTTGCGCTTGGGGCTGAACACCCACAGGGCCAGACCGATAAAAGCCACCATCACGACGACGGTGCCCAGGCCGCGAATCATCCCGATATCCATTAAGAATCACCGTTTGCTTTTGATGATGGTGCCCAGGCCTTGCAGATAGGCCACCAGCGCGTCCATTTCGGTCTTGCCTTTCACGGCATCCTTGGCGCCGGCGATGTCTTCGTCGGTGTAAGGCACGCCCAGGGTACGCAGGACTTCCATTTTTTTCGCGGTGTCCTTGCCGTCGAGCTTGTTTTCCACGAGGAACGGGTAGGCCGGCATTTTCGACTCGGGTACCACGTTGCGCGGGTTGTACAAGTGCGCACGGTGCCAGTCATCGGAGTAACGACCGCCAACGCGGGCCAGGTCCGGACCGGTACGCTTGGAACCCCACAGGAATGGGTGGTCCCAGACGCTTTCGCCAGCGACCGAGTAGTGGCCGTAGCGTTCGGTCTCGGCGCGGAACGGACGGATCATCTGCGAGTGGCAGCCGACACAGCCGTTGGCGATGTAGATGTCGCGGCCTTCCAGTTCAAGGGCGGTACGCGGCTTCATGCCTTCGACCGGCTTGTTGGTCACGTCCTGGAAGAACAGCGGAACGATCTGGGTCAGGCCGCCGATACTCACGGCGATGACCATGAAGAAGGCCAGCAGGCCGATATTCTTCTCTACTGCTTCGTGCTTCATCAGTGAGCTCCAACTACGGCGATCTTGGCGGCGGCTTCAGCTTCAGCCGGGTCAGAAGCACGAACGGTGCGATACACGTTGTAGGCCATGAACAGCATGCCGCTGGCGAAGAACGCGCCGCCCAGGGCACGGACGATGTAGCCAGGGTGGCTGGCTTGCAGCGCTTCGACGAACGAGTAGGTCAGAGTGCCGTCGTCGTTGATCGCACGCCACATCAGGCCCTGGGTGATGCCGTTGACCCACATGGAAGCGATGTAGAGCACGGTACCGATGGTCGCGAGCCAGAAGTGCGCGTTGATCAGGGGAGTACTGTGCATCTGCGCACGACCGAACAGTTTCGGGATCATGTGGTAGATGGCGCCGATGGAAATCATCGCTACCCAGCCGAGCGCGCCGGCGTGGACGTGGCCGATGGTCCAGTCGGTGTAGTGGCTCAGGGAGTTGACGGTCTTGATGGCCATCATCGGGCCTTCGAAGGTCGACATGCCGTAGAACGCCAGGGATACCACCAGGAAGCGCAGGATCGGGTCGGTGCGCAGCTTATGCCAGGCGCCCGAGAGGGTCATCATGCCGTTGATCATGCCGCCCCAGCTTGGCGCCAGCAGGATGATCGACATGGCCATGCCCAGGGACTGCGCCCAGTCCGGCAGCGCGGTATAGTGCAGGTGGTGCGGACCGGCCCAGATGTACAGGGTGATCAGCGCCCAGAAGTGGACGATGGACAGGCGATAGGAGTAGATCGGACGCTCGGCCTGTTTCGGCACGAAGTAGTACATCATCCCCAGGAAGCCGGTGGTCAGGAAGAAGCCCACGGCGTTGTGGCCGTACCACCACTGGATCATCGCGTCGGTCGCGCCCGAGTAGGCCGAGTACGACTTGAACAGGCTGACCGGCAGCGACATGTGGTTGACGATGTGCAGCATCGCCGTCACGACGATGAAGGCACCGTAGAACCAGTTACCGACGTAGATGTGCTTGGTCTTGCGCTTGACGATGGTGCCGAAGAACACCAGGCCGTAGGTCACCCAGACGATGGCCAGCAGAATAGCCAGGGGCCATTCCAGTTCCGCGTATTCCTTGGTGGTGGTCAAACCCATGGGCAAGGTCACGATCGCGCCGACGATGACCGCTTGCCAACCCCAGAAGGTGAAGGCCGCGAGGCTGTCGGAGATCAGTCGCGTCTGGCAGGTTCGCTGCACGACGTAGTAGGAAGTGGCAAACAATGCACAACCACCGAAGGCGAAGATCACCAGGTTGGTGTGCAGCGGGCGCAGGCGTCCAAAGGTCGTCCATGGCAGATCGAAGTTCAACTCCGGCCAGACCAGTTGCGAGGCGATGAAGACACCGAGCCCCATGCCAAGGATCCCCCAGACCACCGTCATGATGGCGAACTGGCGGACTACCTTATAGTTATAAGCAGTCGGACTGATTGCTGTGCTCATTCTAAGGTTCCACGGTTTGGGTGTTTTATTAGGATAAAAATCGGCCGCAAGTATGGAGAAAGCGGGGGGTCATTGCAACGCGCCATGACCTGGGTCAATGCTTTCAAAAGCTGATTCTGCGGCCTTTCCATGCGCCGCGTAAGGACAAAATGGGCCCTCGACAAAGTGTCGCGCCGAAGGAATGAGGCGAGGGGGTCAGGTCGGTTGTAACGGGGTGTGTTCAAAGCCGGCGTTCGGGTGACACCGGGCCATTGTCGTCACAGCCGGTATCTGCCTGTCTTTACGGCGTTTTTGTCGAACGATTGTCGAACACATCGGGTCGGGTCGACCTGAAACCGGCAGTCGCCAGTACACGCAGAGGCAAGCTTAGACCCGATTCCGAGGAACCGAAAGAAAGACCTTGGGAGGGTGCGACAATGCGTCGCGCGCAGGCATGGAGTCGCCGCATCCGATGGATGCGGCTGTTCATGGGGGCAGGATTTATTCGCTTTTGCGTTCGGCTTGCAGGCGCTCGGCACCGGCAGGGTGGGACAGGCTGTAGACGTAAGCCGCGAGCAGTTGCACCTTGTCATTGCCGAGCAGTTCGTTTTGCGCCGGCATCTGGCCCTGGCGGCCATGGCGAATGGTTTGCTGCAACTGCGCCAGGCTGGTGCCGTAGATGAAGCCCGCCGGTTGCGTCAGGTTCGGCGCGCCCATGGCTTCGGTGCCTTGGCCGTTGGCGCCGTGACAGGCGGTGCAGGTGGTGCTGAACGTCTGTTTGCCGGCTTCCAGGTCGGCGCCGCTGTCAGCTGGCAGCGACAGGCCGGCCAGGTCGTGACGTACATACGCTGCTACGTTCTTGACCCCGGCATCCCCCAGTATTTCGCCCCAGGCCGGCATCGCCGCCATGCGCCCCCCCAGGATGGTGGTCTTGATGGTGTCGGCCGCGCCGCCCCAGCGCCAATTGTTGTCGGTCAGGTTGGGGAAGCCGAAGGCGCCCTTGGCGTCCGAGCCGTGGCAGACCGAGCAGTTGGAGGCGAACAGGCGGCCGCCCATTTTCAAGGCCTGCGGGTCCTTGGCGACTTCTTCCACGGGCATCGCGGCGAACTTGGCGAAGATCGGCCCGAACCTGGCGTCGGCCTTGGCCATTTCCTTTTCCCATTCATGGGCGCCGGTCCAGCCGTTTTCATAGCCAGGCAGGATGCCTTTCCAATTGCCCAGGCCCGGGTAAAGGATCAGGTAACCGACGGAAAACACCAGGGTGCCGGCGAACAACAGGAACCACCACTGCGGCAGCGGGTTGTCGTACTCCTCGATGCCATCGAAGCTGTGGCCCATGGTCTGGTCGACGCTGCCCTTGGTCTCGCCCTTGCGGGTACCGATCAACAGCCAGGTCAGGCCGATCAGGCTGCCGAGGGTCAGTACGCAGATCCACGTACTCCAGAAGGTGGTCATGGCCGGGTACTCCTTGTTGCAGGGTCTTGGGGATTGGCGATGTCGGCGGGTGGTTCGTCAGCGAACGGCAGCAGGCGCGCCTCGGCGAACTCCGGGCCGCGCTTGCTGCTGAAAGCCCACAGGAGCAGGCCGATGAAGGCCACGAACACCACGACCGTGCCCAGGCCGCGGATCATTCCAGTGCTCATTTCAAGAAACATGGGGCTCACCTCTTGCTCTTGATGGCAGTGCCGAGCACTTGCAGGTAGGCCACCAGTGCGTCCATTTCGGTCTTGCCCTTGAGCGAGGCCACACTGCCGGCGATGTCGTCATCGGTGTAGGGCACGCCGAGGGTGCGCATGGCGCGCAGCTTGGTTTCGGTGTGGCTGCTGTCCACCGCCTGGGTTACCAGCCACGGATAGGCCGGCATCTTCGACTCGGGCACGACGTTGCGCGGGTTGTACAAGTGCGCGCGGTGCCAGTCGTCGGAGTAGCGCGCGCCGACCCGGGCCAGGTCCGGCCCGGTGCGCTTGGAGCCCCACAGGAACGGATGGTCCCAGACGCTTTCGCCGGCTACCGAGTAGTGGCCGTAGCGCTCGGTCTCGGCGCGGAACGGGCGGATCATCTGGGAATGGCAGCCGACGCAACCTTCGCGGATGTAGATGTCGCGGCCTTCCAGTTGCAGGGCGGTGTAGGGCTTCATGCCATCCACCGGTTTGTTGGTCACGTCCTGGAAGAACAGCGGCACGATCTGGGTCAGGCCGCCGACGCTCACGGCCAGCACCATCAGCAGCATCAGCAGGCCGACGTTTTTCTCGATTGTTTCGTGTTTCATGGCGGACTCCTCAAGCCATCTGCGCGGCAGCGGCGGCTTCGGCAGGCTGGTAGGCCCGCACGGTGCGCCAGGTGTTGTAGGCCATCAGCAGCATGCCGCTGAGGAAGATCGCTCCGCCCACCAGCCGCACGATGAAGCCGGGGTGGCTGGCCGCCAGGGTTTCGACGAAGGAGTAGGTCAAGGTGCCGTCCTCGTTCACCGCGCGCCACATCAGGCCCTGGGCGATACCGTTGACCCACATCGAAGCGATGTAGAGCACGGTGCCGATGGTCGCGAGCCAGAAGTGCGCGTTGATCAGGCCGATGCTATGCATCTGTGGCCGGCCGAAGACTTTCGGGATCATGTGATACAGCGCGCCGATGGAAATCATCGCCACCCAGCCGAGTGCGCCGGCGTGGACGTGGCCGATGGTCCAGTCGGTGTAGTGGGAGAGGGCGTTGACGGTCTTGATCGCCATCATCGGGCCTTCGAAGGTCGACATGCCGTAGAACGCCAGGGACACCACCAGGAAGCGCAGGATCGGGTCGCTGCGCAACTTATGCCAGGCGCCCGAGAGGGTCATCATGCCGTTGATCATGCCGCCCCAGCTGGGTGCCAGCAGGATCAGCGACATCACCATGCCCAGGGACTGCGCCCAGTCCGGCAGCGCGGTGTAGTGCAGGTGGTGGGGGCCGGCCCAGATATATAAGGTGATCAGCGCCCAGAAATGCACGATGGACAAGCGATAGGAATACACCGGACGCTCGGCCTGTTTCGGCACGAAGTAGTACATCATCCCCAAAAAGCCTGCGGTGAGGAAAAAGCCTACGGCGTTGTGCCCGTACCACCATTGCACCATCGCGTCCGTGGCCCCGGCGTACACCGAGTAGGATTTGGTGAAGCTCACCGGCAGTTCCAGGTTGTTGACGATGTGCAGGATCGCCACGGTCAGGATGAAGCCGCCGAAGAACCAGTTGCCCACGTAGATGTGCTTGGTGGTGCGCTTGGCGACAGTGCCGAAGAACACAATGGCGTAGGCGACCCAGACGATGGTGATCAGGATGTCGATCGGCCATTCCAGCTCGGCGTACTCCTTGGAACTGGTGTAGCCCAGAGGCAGGCTGATGGCCGCCAGCAGGATCACCAGTTGCCAGCCCCAGAAGCAGAACGCAGCGATTTTCGGCGCAAACAGCTGGGTCTGGCAGGTGCGTTGTACCGAATAGAACGAGCTGGCGAACAGGGCGCAGCCACCGAACGCGAAGATCACCGCGTTGGTGTGCAACGGGCGCAGGCGACCGAAGCTGGTCCAGGGCAAATCGAAGTTGAGCTGCGGCCAGACCAATTGGGCGGCGAGAAAAACCCCGAGCCCCATGCCGACGATGCCCCACACCACCGTCATAATGGCGAATTGGCGGACCACCTTGTAGTTGTAGGCGGTACTGATAGAAGTGTTCATGGTTCCCCATCCACGGTTCAGCCGAAGAGCCCGCCTGCGCAAGGCAGCGCGGCATCTTCGCCTGGAGTTATAGGCAGACTGAAAGCGAGGCAAGCATGGACAAACAGCACAAGGCCAGTATTGACGGGGATCAATGGGCGCGGTGCGTGGCGCAACATGGCTGGCTGTGGACGGCCGCGCAATCGGGCGCCGGTGCCGGGGCGCCCACCTTGATTCTTGCCCACGGTGCCGGTGCGCCGATGGACAGCGGCTTCATGAACGAAATGGCCGCGCGCCTTGCTGCGCATGGGGTCAACGTGCTGCGTTTCGAATTTCCCTACATGGCCCAACGGCGCCTGGACGGTGGCAAACGACCACCCAACCCGGCCCCCAGGCTGCTGGAATGCTGGCGTGAGGTGTACGCCACGGTGCGGCCTTATGTCGCTGGTCGGCTGGCCATCGGCGGCAAGTCCATGGGCGGGCGGATGGCCAGCCTGCTCGCCGACGAGCTGGGGGGGGACGCGTTGGTGTGCCTGGGCTATCCGTTTTATGCGGCGGGCAAGCCGGAGAAACCACGGGTCGAGCATTTGGCCGGGTTGAAGACCCGGACCTTGATCGTCCAGGGCGAGCGCGATGCATTGGGCAATCGTGAGACCGTGCGAGGGTATGTCTTATCACCTGCCATCGAGGTGATGTGGTTGGCGGCGGGGGATCATGATTTGAAGCCGCTGAAAGCTTCAGGGTTTAGTCATGAGCAGCATCTCGAGGCAGCGGCGCTGGGCGTGTCGGGATTTCTTTTTCAGGTGTGAGGTGATTGGGCGGGCCTCATCGCGAGCAGGCTCGCTCCCACAGGGAATTGCATTCCAAATGTGGGAGCGAGCCTGCTCGCGATGGGGCCAGGACAGGCAATAAAAAACCCGGAAGCTGTCGCTGTCCGGGTTTTTTATCGAGCAGGCATCGGTCAGCGGTTGAACCGCTCCACCAAGGAGTACTGGGTGTTGGCCGTACGGGTCAGTTCTTCGCTCAGTAACGCCGAGCTGTGAGCCTGTCCCGAGGTCTGGTCGGCCAGTTCCGAGATGTTGCTGATGTTGCGGCTGATCTCCTCGGCCACCGAGCTCTGTTCCTCTGTGGCGGCAGCGATCTGGGTGGTCATGTCGGTGATGTTGGCCACCGCTTCGCTGATGCCCACCAGCGCTGCGTCCGCTTCCATCACCCGCGCCACGCCTTCTTCGGCCTGGCGATGGCCGGCGTCCATGGTCTGCACGGCATTGGTGGCGGTTTGCTGGAGCTTGGCGATCAGGGCGTGGATCTGCCCGGTGGATTCGCTGGTGCGTTGCGCCAGTTGCCGGACTTCATCGGCCACCACGGCAAAGCCGCGGCCCATCTCGCCGGCACGGGCCGCTTCGATGGCGGCGTTGAGCGCCAGCAGGTTGGTCTGGTCGGCGATGCCTTTGATCACGTCCACCACGCCGCCGATCTCGTCGCTGTCCTTGGCCAGTTGGGTCACGGTCTGGCCGGTTTCGCCCACCACCACGGACAGGCGTTCGATGGCCTCGCGGGTTTCCCCGGCGATGTCGCGTCCGCGACCGGTCAGGCGGTTGGCTTCCTGGGTGGCGTCGGCCGTGCGTTGCACGTGGCTGGCGACTTCCTGGGTGGTGGCGGCCATCTGGTTGACCGCCGTGGCCACCTGTTCGGTTTCCACGCGCTGGCGTTCCAGGCCGCTGGAGCTGTTGTGCGCCAGGGTGTTGGACTGTCGCGCCTGCTCGTTGAGGTGCTCGGCGGTGTCCTGCAGACGGGTCAGGCAGGTTTTCAGGCGAGCCTCCTGGCTGAGGATCGACATCTCCAGGCGTGCCTGGACGCCACGGCTGTCGGTGTACATCCGGGCGATCAGCGGGTCGGACGTAGTCTGCTCGGCCAGGCGCAGCAGGCGCTTGATCCCGCGTTGCTGCCATTGCAGGCCCATCAACCCCAGGGGTACCGACAGCAGGGCGGCCAGGGCAAAACCCCAGGAGGAATCTAGGAAGGCGCCCACGATGAAGCTCAACTGGCTGACCAGGATGAACGGCAGCCAGTCCTGGAGCAGGGGCACCCACTTATCGCTACGGGGGATTGCCGACTTGCCTTGGTTGATGCGCTGGTAGAGGGCTTCGGCTCGGGCGATCTGCTCGGCGCTGGGCTTGACCCGAACCGACTCGTAGCCGACCACCTGGTTGCCTTCGAACACCGGAGTGACGTAGGCGTTGACCCAGTAGTGATCGCCGCTCTTGCAGCGATTCTTGACGATGCCCATCCATGGCAAGCCTTGTTTCAGGGTATTCCACATATGGGCGAACACGGCCGACGGGACGTCGGGGTGGCGCACCAGGTTGTGAGGCGAACCAATCAGTTCTTCCTTGGAAAACCCGCTGATTTCAACGAACGCGTCGTTGCAGTAGGTGATCACGCCCTTGGCATTGGTGGTGGAGATCAATCGTTGCTGGGCCGGGAAGGTCCTTTCGCGTTGTGTGACGGGTTGGTTGTTACGCATCGTGTGCTAATCCGCAAGGCTTTGAAAGGTTGTCGGCAACGTCGGGTTTTTATTGAAGTTATTTTCCCCGTCGGTATCACGCCAGCATCGGGTAGGTAAACAAGGCGAAATGAAGCAGGTTGAGGCCGAAGTGGGTGGCAATTGCCGCGCCCAGGCCGCCGAAGCGATAGGCAAGGCCGTAGCCGATCCCCGCCAGGCCGGACAGCAGCACCCATTGCCAACCCGCGCCGGCGTGTACCAGGCCGAACAGCAGCGAGGCCAGGAGCAACGCCAGGTTGTCACCATGGGCCAGATGACTGAAGCGCCGGCTCAGGCTGCCTTGAATGTAGCCACGAAACAGCGCTTCCTCCACTACTGTCACCAGTAAAAGGTTGTTGGCGATCCAGAGCCATGCATGGTCCGGCCACTTCGGTGCCCAGTGGATCATCCCCAGCACGATCGCCCCACCCAGGGCCAATATCGCGCTCAGCGTCAGACCCAGGGCCGTGGCCAGGATCGATAGGCCAAACGGGCGCCGGCCGACGATCCATGGACACGCCAGCAACAGCCAGAAACCGATCAGCGGCTTGTCCTGATTCAAATACATGGCAAACGGTGCTGCGTCATCGGTCAGGCGATGGGCCGGGATCGCCCGTCCGTTGAAAAAGCCCGGCATCCAGTGCAGGGCCAGTGCCAGGGCTAGGACGAGGAAAAGAGCGTGACCGAGAAACCGGCCGACCGGTATCTGCCGCTGGCGGACTGCATAACCGGCCAGTAGCAACAGTGCGATTGAGATGGCGGCGGTCCAGGCCAGCTTTCCGTAGGCCAGGGCCAGGCAATAGCCAACGGACAGGAAGGCCAGGTAGGGCCAGGGCAGAGCAGGCATATAACATCCTTTTAAGGCTGTGAAGCTTTGGCGAAAATGGCCGGCGCGTCTACGACGTTGCCATGTCGCGCAAAGAGCACATATTTGTATCCATGCAGATTCATGCGTAGGCGTGGAAAATCAGCCAGCTGACTCAGATCCTTGAGTGCCGGCGGGGGAGAGTATAAGCGGAGCGATACAAAAAGCGGTGATTGATCTTGTGATTGATACTCTTCAGTCATGAACAGGGCTGTGGGAGCGGGCCTGCTCGCGAAAGCGCTGGTCCAGTCAATGCAGCAACAACAGACCGACTGCCTTCGCGAGCAAGCCCGCTCCCACAGGGATTACGCGTTAACCGGCAATCAATTGCCGCAGGACATAGTGCAGGATCCCGCCCGCCTTGAAATATTCCACTTCATTCAAGGTATCGATCCGACACAACACCTCGATCCGCTCCTGGCTACCGTCCTCGCGGGTGATGACCAGTGGCAGGTTCATCCGCGGCGTCAGTTCGACGTCGTTCAGGCCGAGGATATCCAGGGTTTCCTTGCCGGACAGGTTCAGGCTCTTGCGGTTCTGATCGAGCTTGAATTGCAACGGCAATACGCCCATGCCCACGAGGTTGGAGCGGTGGATGCGCTCGAAGCTTTCGGCGATCACCGCCTTGACCCCCAACAGGTTGGTACCCTTGGCCGCCCAGTCCCGACTGGAGCCGGTGCCGTATTCCTGTCCCGCGATCACCACCAGCGGCGTGCCCTTGGCCTGATACAACATGGCGGCGTCGTAGATCGGCATTCTTTCGCCGCTGGGAATGTAGATCGTGTTGCCGCCTTCCTCGCCGCCGAGCATTTCGTTGCGGATCCGGATATTGGCGAACGTGCCACGCATCATCACCTGATGATTACCGCGCCTTGAGCCATAGGAGTTGAAATCCCGGGGCTCCACGCCCTGTTCGCGCAGGTATCGCCCGGCCGGACTGTCGGCCTTGATATTGCCGGCCGGGGAGATGTGGTCGGTGGTGACCGAATCACCGAGCAGGGCCAGTACCCGGGCGCCTTCGATGTTACGAATGGCCGGTGGAGGTCCGTCGATGCCGTCGAAGAAGGGCGGGTGCTGGATATAGGTCGAGTCCGCCTGCCAGACGTAAGTCGCCGCTTGCGGCACCTCGATGGCTTGCCATTGCTCGTCACCGGCGAACACGGCAGCGTATTCCTTGTGGAACATGCCAGTGTCTACCTGGGCCACGGCGTCGGCGACTTCCTTGCTGCTGGGCCAGATGTCCCGCAGGTACACCGGATGGCCGTCGCGGTCATTGCCCAGCGGTTCGCTGCTGATGTCGATACGCACCGTGCCGGCCAGGGCATAGGCCACCACCAGGGGCGGCGAGGCCAGCCAGTTGGTCTTGACCAGCGGATGCACGCGGCCCTCGAAGTTGCGGTTGCCCGACAGCACCGAGGCCACGGTCAGGTCGGCTTTCTGGATGGCTTTTTCGATCGGGTCCGGCAAGGGGCCGGAGTTACCGATACAGGTAGTGCAGCCGTAGCCCACCAGGGCAAAGCCCAGTTGATCCAGGTACTCGGTCAGGCCGGCGGCCTGGTAGTAATCGGTCACCACCTTGGAGCCCGGGGCCAGGGAGCTCTTGACCCAGGGCTTGCGGGTCAGGCCTTTTTCCACGGCTTTTTTCGCCAGCAGCCCGGCGGCCATCATCACACTGGGGTTGGAGGTGTTGGTGCAGGAGGTAATGGCCGCGATCACCACCGCACCGTTTTTCAGGCGATGCGTATGGCCTTCGAACTCGTACTCGGCCTCACCCACCTGATCGGCATTGCCCACCGCCACGCCACCGCCGCCTTCGCTTTCCAGGCGACCTTCTTCCTTGCTGGTGGGCTTGACCTGCAGCCCCAGGAAGTCGCTGAACGCCTGGCCGACATTGGGCAGTGAAACCCGGTCCTGTGGGCGTTTCGGCCCGGCCAGGCTGGCTTCGACGCTGCCCATGTCCAGCTCCAGGGTGTCGGTGAACACCGGTTCCTTGCCAGGCAAGCGCCACAAGCCCTGGGCTTTGCAATAGGCCTCTACCAGTTTCACCGTTTCCGCCGGGCGTCCAGACAGGCGCAGGTAATCCAGGGTGACGTCGTCCACCGGAAAGAAGCCGCACGTGGCGCCGTATTCCGGGGCCATGTTGGCAATGGTGGCGCGGTCGGCCAGGGGCAGGTCGGCGAGGCCATCGCCATAGAACTCGACGAATTTGCCCACTACGCCTTTCTTGCGCAGCATCTGTGTGACGGTGAGGACCAGATCGGTGGCAGTAATGCCCTCGCGCAGCTTGCCGGTGAGCTTGAAGCCGATGACCTCGGGAATCAGCATCGACACCGGCTGGCCCAGCATGGCCGCTTCCGCCTCGATCCCTCCGACGCCCCAGCCCAGCACACCCAGGCCATTGATCATGGTGGTGTGGGAGTCGGTGCCCACCAGCGTATCGGGGAAAGCATAAGTGCGGCCATCTTCCTCCTTGGTCCACACGGTGCGCCCCAGGTATTCGAGGTTGACCTGGTGGCAGATCCCGGTGCCCGGCGGCACCACGCTGAAATTGGCGAAGGCGCTCTGGCCCCAGCGCAGGAAGGCGTAGCGTTCGCCGTTGCGCTGCATCTCGATGTCGACGTTCTGCTCGAACGCCTGGCGGCTGGCGAACTTGTCCACCATCACCGAGTGGTCGATCACCAGGTCCACCGGCGACAGCGGGTTGATCCGCTGGGGATCGCCGCCGGCCTTTTCCACGGCGGCGCGCATGGCGGCCAGGTCGACCACGGCCGGGACACCGGTGAAGTCTTGCATCAGCACTCGTGCCGGGCGGTATTGGATCTCGCGGTCGGAACGACGTTCTTTCAGCCACCCGGCCAGCGCCTTGAGGTCGGTGCCGGTGACGGTTTTTTCATCTTCCCAGCGCAGCAGGTTTTCCAGCAGCACTTTCAGGGACATGGGCAGCTTGTCCAGATCACCGAGGCTGCGGGCGGCATCCGGCAGGCTGAAATAGTGGTAGACCTTGGCGTCGACCTGCAATGTTTTAAGGGTTTTCAGGCTATCGAGGGATGGCATTGAAATCACTCCTTTGAGTCCGCACGGTTACGGACTGACGGGACGGACAGAGCCTTTAACCTAGCCCTGTTTCGAGCGTATGACTAATCACTGGACTCTATGGGCAGGTTCGGGGTTCCGAAGTCCGCTATCATGCGCCGATTTTCGTGACAGGCTTTGCTACGGAGTTTCAATGAACACGCTTTTCATGCACTGCCGCCCGGGCTTCGAAGGCGAGGTCTGTTCCGAGATCGCCGAACACGCCGCCAGACTCAATGTGGCCGGTTATGCCAAGGCCAAGCCGGCCAGTGCCTGCGCTGAATTCGTTTGCACCGAAGAGGACGGTGCCGAGCGGTTGATGCGTGGCCAGCGTTTCGCCGGCCTGATTTTTCCGCGCCAATGGGCCCGTGGCACCTTCATTGACTTGCCGGAAACCGACCGTATCAGCGTCATCCTGTCCCACATGGCGCAGTTTCCGGTCTGCGGCAGTTTGTGGCTGGAGGTGGTCGACACCAACGATGGCAAGGAACTGTCGAATTTCTGCAAGAAATTCGAAGGCCCGCTGCGCCAGGCGCTGACCGGCGCCGGCAAATTGGTGGATGATCCGCACCAGCCGCGCCTGCTGCTGACGTTCAAAAGTGGCCGTGAAGTGTTCCTGGGGCTGGCGGAAGCGGACAACTCGGCGATGTGGCCAATGGGGATACCCCGCCTGAAGTTCCCTCGGGAAGCACCGAGCCGCTCGACCCTCAAGCTCGAAGAGGCCTGGCATCACTTCATTCCACGGGAAGAGTGGGACGAGCGCCTGCACAGTGACATGACCGGCGTCGACCTGGGGGCCGCGCCGGGTGGTTGGACCTGGCAACTGGTGAATCGGGGCATGCTGGTGACCGCCATCGACAACGGCCCGATGGCCGAAAGCCTGATGGACACCGGTCTGGTGCAACACCTGATGGCGGATGGTTTTACCTTCAAGCCCAGGCAGCCGGTGGATTGGATGGTCTGTGACATCGTCGAGAAGCCGGCGCGCAATGCGGCGATGCTGGAGGAGTGGATCGGCGAGGGCCATTGTCGCGAGGCAGTGGTCAACCTCAAGCTGCCGATGAAGCAGCGTTATGCCGAAGTGAAACGCCTGCTCGAACGCATTGCCGATGGCTTCAAGGCCCGGGGGATCAAGGTGGAGATCGGGTGCAAGCAGCTGTACCACGACCGTGAAGAGGTGACGTGCCATTTGCGCCGGCTGGACAGCAAGAAGCCTGTGGGAACCAAGCCTGGTGGGAGCAAAGCTTTCTCGCGATGAGTCAACGCGGTCTTTCAGAATCGCGGCGCCCGCATCGCGGGCAAGCCTTGCTCCCACAACCTTGCTCCCACAGAACCGAAATATGCGGGCTTTGTTCCAACCCGACATTGCGCGACAATGCCGGCCAGTTTCAGGAGTAGAACATGAGTGAAATGAACGATACGCCGGTCGACGGCACGCTGGATGCCACGGGCCTCAACTGCCCTGAGCCGGTGATGATGCTGCACCAGCACATCCGCGACCTGGTGCCGGGCGGGCTGTTGAAGGTGATTGCCACCGACCCCTCGACCCGCCGCGACATCCCCAAGTTCTGTGTGTTTCTCGACCACGAACTGGTGGCCCAGGACGAAGTGGACGGTACGTACCGCTACTGGATCCGCAAGAAGCTCGCTTAGCCCATCGAACGGCTGATGCGGATCTGTTTGCGCGCGCTGCGGGCCAGACGGATCGACAGCATCAGCGCCGCGCAGCTCAGGCCCACGATCAGGCCTTGCCACAACCCGCTCGGGCCGTTGGCCGCGCCGAACCAGTTGGTCAGCCCCAAGGTGTAACCCACCGGTAAACCGATACCCCAATAGGCGAACAGGGTCAGGATCATCGTCACTCGTGTGTCCTGGTAGCCGCGCAACGCGCCTGCCGCGGTGACCTGGATCGCATCGGAAAACTGGAACAGCGCTGCGTATACGATCAACATCGAGGCGACGTCGATCACCACCGGGTCGGCGGTGTAGATCGCGGCGATGGGCCCGCGCAGGGCGAACATCAGGCTCGCCGACAGGCAGGCATACGCCAGGGCCGCGCCCATGCCCACGCCGGCGGCGAAACGCGCCTCGCGAGGCTGGCCCCGTCCCAGTGTCTGGCCGACCCGCACCGTTACGGCCATGGCCAGGGAGTAGGGAATCATGAACACCAGGGAACTGAAGTTCAGCGCGATCTGATGCCCGGCCACCACCGTGGCGCCGAGGCTGCCGATCAGCAGCGCGATCACCGCAAAAATGCTCGACTCGGCAAACACCGCGATGCCAATCGGCAGGCCGATGCCCAGCAGGCGTTGGATGACTGCCCAGCGCGGCCAATCGAAACGGCTGAATAAATGGCTCGACCGATAGGCCGGCGCCCAGCGTGTCCAGACGGCCATGCCCAGGGCCATCACCCACATGACAATAGCGGTGGCCCAGCCGCACCCGACGCCGCCCATGGCCGGTACGCCCAGGTGCCCGTAGATGAAGATGTAGTTGAGCGGAATGTTCAGTGCCAACCCGCACAACCCCAACACCATCGCCGGCCGCGTGCGGCCCAGGCCGTCGCTGAAGCAGCGCAGTACATGGTACAGCGCCACGGCCGGCAGGCCGGTGCCGATCCCTCGCAGGTATTCCATGCAAGGGCCGATCAGCTCCGGGTCCACCTTCATGATGTGCAGGATCGGCTCGGCACTGAACAGCGCCAGCGTTGCCATCAACCCGACCACCAGCGCCAGCCACAGGGCCTGGCGCACCAGTGGACCGATTTCGTCGAAGGTTCCGGCGCCGAAGCGTTGGGCGACTTTCGGCGTAGTCGCCAGCAGCGTGCCAGTCATCAATAGAAACACCGGCACCCAGATCGAGTTGCCCAATGCTACCGCCGCCAGGTCCCGTGGGCCGACACGACCGGCCATCACCGCATCGACGAAGCCCATGGCGGTGGTTGCCAGTTGCGCCACCATGATTGGCAGTGCCAGGGCCAGCAATGTCCTGACCTCCAGGCGAACCCGGGCCGGGCGGGAGAGAAGGGTGGGGGTGTCGATCACGGGATTCACAGGCGAAGCGTCCGAAAGATTAAGCGCAAGGCGGCGGATTCTACGCGTTGACGCCATGGTCAGGAAAAAAGCTGTGTTGGGGATTTGTAAGCGGTCCCTTGGGTGCGCAACCTGCGGGAGCAAGGCTTATCCCAATGTCGGCAAAAACCGTGGGAGCAAAGCTTGCTCGCGATAGCGGTAAGTCAGCCAGCAATAATGTTGGCTGGCCTGTCGCTATCGCGAGCAAGCTTTGCTCCCACGGCTTAACTGACCGACATTGGGATAGGCCTTGCTCCCCAGAGAGCTGCGACTGCCCGCTCACCGTCATTCACTTCCGGTAATGCGCAGACACACCGGAACGCCTACACTGCTCACCCCGCCAAAGGAGCTTTGCCATGCTGATCGTCGCCGACGAAAACATTCCCCTGCTCGATGCCTTTTTCAAGGGTTTCGGTGAGATCCGCCGGGTACCGGGGCGCGGCATCGATCGGGAGATGGTCGCGCAGGCCGACGTGTTGCTGGTGCGCTCCGTCAGCCGGGTCAATCGTGACTTGTTGGAAGGCAGCAACGTGCGTTTCGTTGGCACTTGCACCATAGGCACCGATCACCTGGATCTGGATTACTTTGCCGAGGCCGGTATCCGCTGGGCCAGTGCGCCGGGCTGCAATGCCCGGGGCGTGGTGGACTACGTGCTGGGCAGCCTGATGACCCTGGCTGAAATCGAAGGCGCGGATCTGCGCCAGCGCACCTACGGTGTGGTCGGTGCAGGGCAGGTGGGCGGTCGCTTGATCGATGTGCTCAAGGGCCTGGGCTGGGACGTGAAGGTGTGCGATCCACCCCGCCAGGCGGCCGAGGGCGGCGACTATGTGAGCCTGGAACAGATCATCGAGCAGTGCGATGTGATCAGTCTGCACACCCCTCTGACGCGCGACGGCGAGCAACCGACCTGGCATCTGTTCGACGAGCAGCGCCTGAACAACCTCAAGCCTGGCACCTGGTTGATCAATGCGGCTCGCGGGCCGGTGATCGATAACACCGCGTTGCGCAATGTGCTGTTGGAACGCGAAGACCTGCAAGCGGTGCTGGATGTCTGGGAACAGGAGCCCACGGTGGATGTGGACCTGGCCGACCTGTGCGTGATCGCTACGCCGCACATTGCCGGCTACAGCCTCGATGGCCGCCAGCGCGGCACGGCGCAGATCTATGAAGCGCTATGCGCGTTCCTGGAGACACCGGTTACAGTCTGTCTCGGTGATCTGCTGCCTCGGCCCTGGCTGGGCGGCATCACCCTGGACGCCGCCACCGACCCGGCCTGGGCGTTGGCCGCGCTGTGCCGCGGCGTATACGACCCGCGTCGTGACGATGCGGACTTCCGCCGTAGTCTGGTGGGAACCGTCAGCGAGCAGCGCAGTGCCTTCGACGCCCTGCGCAAACATTACCCGCCGCGCCGGGAGATCGACAGCTTGAAGGTGCGCATTGAAGGGCAATCAGCGGCGTTGCAGCAGATCGTGACCGCGCTGGGGGCCAACCTCGTCTAGGCGCGTAATACTGTCTACTTAAGATTCGTCTGGTTCATTGTGGCGAGGGGATTTATCCCCGTTGGGCTGCGCAGCAGCCCCACAAAATCCGAATGCAATCAACTTGGCACAATGCAGTGACAGTATCGGGGCTGCTTTGCAGCCCAACGGGGATAAATCCCCTCGCCACAGGGTGGTAGAGTCCATAGGCACAAAAAACCCGACATCAAGGTCGGGTTCAATCGAAGACGGGCTGTATCACTTTTGTTCGGCAGGCTTGACCAGTCGTTGTTCCAGTTCACTGCAGGCTTTCTGGATCATCTCTTCGGTGATCGGTACTTCGCGCCCTTGGGCGTCGATGAACGAGCAGCCCAGGGACTGGTCCGGTTGCGTGCGGATCACTTGAATCTTGTCGTCGCTGCTGTGTTGCAAGGACATGGCCTGTCTCCTCATCAGGTTTTAATGTCTACTGTACTGTCGTCAGGTGACTGAGAAATGACACTCCTTGTCGGTCATGACGACAGCTCTACTCAAACAGAAATACTTGTACGTTTCCAGTCAGACTTTAGACCGATACCATCTAGCGGGTAGTCGTCGCGTTCATATTTAACCTGACTCATTCTGATTCAATAAGGTTCCGCCGCGCTTCGGTGCCGTTGACCGGCCCTTTCCCTGTTGCATTATCGGACGTTACTGATGCTTTCCTCCCAACATCGCCGTGCCATCGGCCTGGCCAGTGGTTTTATCGCTCCTTACCGCAAGCAGGTCGTCGGCGCGTTGC
Source organism: Pseudomonas sp. FG13 (assembly GCF_057809755.1). Classification (NCBI taxonomy): domain Bacteria; kingdom Pseudomonadati; phylum Pseudomonadota; class Gammaproteobacteria; order Pseudomonadales; family Pseudomonadaceae; genus Pseudomonas; species Pseudomonas sp. FG13. Next base: position 77,323 of record NZ_JBMDKO010000009.1, on the reverse strand, counting down.
TGGCGCTCATCGTCACGGCGGGCATTACCTTGTCCATGGGTCAGGGCATCCGGCTGCTGGTGGACCAGGGGTTCATGACCCGTTCTCCTCAGCTGCTGAACCAGTCCATCGGCTTGTTCATGGTGCTGGTGATAGGCCTGGCGATCGGAACCTTCTCCCGGTTCTACCTGGTGTCGTGGATTGGCGAGCGCGTGGTGGCCGACATCCGGCGACAGGTTTTCAATCATCTGGTGTACCTGCACCCGGGGTTCTATGAGAACAACCGCAGCTCGGAGATCCAGTCACGCCTGACCGCCGATACCACGTTGCTGCAATCGGTGATCGGTTCGTCCTTGTCACTGTTCCTGCGCAACGCCCTGATGGTGATCGGCGGCATCGTGCTGTTGTTCATCACCAACCCCAAGCTCACCAGCATCGTGGTGATTGCCCTGCCGCTGGTGTTGGCACCGATCCTGGTGTTCGGGCGTCGGGTGCGCAGCCTGTCCCGCCAGAGCCAGGACCGCATCGCCGATGTCGGCAGTTACGTTTCCGAAACCCTGGGCCAGATCAAGACCGTGCAGGCCTACAACCATCAGGTCCAGGATGAGCGACGTTTTGCTGTCACGGTGGAGCAGGCGTTCGACACCGCCCGCAAACGCATCGCCCAGCGGGCCTGGCTGATCACCCTGGTGATCGTGCTGGTGCTGGGGGCGGTGGGTGTGATGCTCTGGGTGGGTGGCATGGATGTGATCGCCGGGCGGATTTCCGGCGGTGAGCTGGCGGCGTTCGTGTTCTACAGTCTGATCGTCGGCAGCGCCTTCGGTACGCTGAGCGAGGTGATCGGCGAATTGCAACGGGCCGCCGGCGCGGCCGAGCGTATCGCCGAGCTGTTGCGTTCGCAGAACATTATCCAGCCACCGACCTCGGACCTGGTGACGTTACCGGAGCGGGTCCGGGGCGATCTGCGCCTTGAAGGCGTGCGGTTCTCCTATCCGTCCCGACCGGAAAGCTATGCGGTCGACGGCCTGGACCTGACGGTCAATGCTGGCGAAACCCTTGCCCTCGTCGGGCCGTCGGGCGCGGGTAAATCGACGGTGTATGACTTGTTGTTACGTTTCTACGATCCGGCACAAGGCCGGATTTTCATCGATGGGGTACCGCTGACCCAACTCGATCCGCTGGACCTGCGCCGTCATTTCGCCCTGGTTTCGCAGAATCCGGCGCTGTTCTTCGGCACCGTGGAAGAAAACATCCGCTATGGCAATCCCGACGCGACTGCCGAGCAGGTGCGCGAGGCGGCCCGGATTGCCCATGCCCACGACTTCATCGACAAAATGCCCGATGGTTACCAGACCCACCTGGGCGACGGTGGCCTGGGGCTATCCGGCGGCCAGCGCCAACGCCTGGCCATCGCCCGGGCGCTGTTGGTGGACGCGCCGATCCTGTTGCTGGACGAAGCCACCAGCGCCCTCGATGCGCAAAGCGAACACCTGATCCAGCAAGCCCTGCCCAACCTGATGAAAAACCGCACCACCCTGGTCATCGCCCATCGCCTGGCCACGGTGAAGAACGCCGACCGAATCGCGGTGATGGACCAGGGCAGGGTGGTGGCGGTGGGCACGCATCAGGAGCTGGTGGCCAGCAATGAGCTGTACGCGCGGTTGGCGGCGTTGCAGTTCAATGTGGGGCATGCGGCGGTGGTCGACTGATCGCACCCCCCCTGTGGGGATAAAGCTGACTAAAAAAATGCCCGTATCGTTTGATACGGGCATTTTTCTTTTCAGGCATGGCTTGCCGCTTGAGGCTCACTGATCGTCGAAATACCGCTCGTGCCAGTCCACCAGCGGTTGCGGCGAGTTGAGTTTCTGGCCGTAGATCACCGAGTACGACAAGACGTTCTGCACGTATTGGCGGGTTTCGTCGAAGGGGATGCTTTCGACCCAGACGTCGAAGCTCAGGTGGTCGGCACCGCGCAGCCACTGGCGTACGCGGCCGGGGCCGGCGTTGTAAGCGGCCGAGGCCAGGACGCGGTTGCCGTTGAACTGGCTGTGGACCTGGCTCAGGTACGCTGCGCCGAGCTCGATGTTCTTGTTCGGATCCAGCACCTGTTGGGGCGAAGCCAGGGGGATGCTGAATTTGCGCGCGGTTTCCTTGGCGGTGCCGGGCATCAATTGCATCAGGCCGGCGGCACCCACGCCGGAGCGCGCGTCATCCATGAAGGCGCTTTCCTGGCGGGTGATCGCGAACACCCAGCTCGAATGCAGGCCACGAGCCTTGGCTTCGCGCACCAGGGTATCGCGGTGCGCCATCGGGAAACGGATGTCCAGGTCGTCCCAGTACTTGGCCTGGCTGATGGTGCGGATGGCCGGGAAATACCATTTCAGGTCGTAGGCCAGCTTCGCCTGGGCGACCATTTCGTCCCGGCTGAAATGCCGGCTGACGTGATACCACTCGCGACGCCCATCTACGATCTGCCCGCGGGCGTGGAATTCCAGGGCCCGGCGAACGCCCGGTGTATTGCGCACTTTGTTGATCAATGCCTGGCTCAGCACCAGGGGCTTGTTGGCGAGCGAGTAGGGCGATTGGGAGCGGTCAGCGGCCAGGAAACCATAGAAATCCCGCTCGCGAGCCAGATGTTTGTAGAGCGTTAAGGCTTCGGGGTTCTGCGGTTGAGCCAGTTCCAGGCTGCGGGCCTGCCAGTAGCGCCAGCGGTTGGTGCTGGCCAGCGACTCGGGCAGGCGACGGGTCAACTGATAGGCGTCGTCCCAGCGGCCCAGGCGCAGCAGCAGGCGCAGGCGCCATTCCGAAACGGTGTCGTCCCGCAGCTCGGGGTCATATTGGGTCATCATCTCAAGGGCGCGACTGTCGAAGCGCTTGGCCAGGGTCAGGCCGATCTCCCGGGCGATGGCGACTTTTTCGTCGCGGGAAAAATGCATGGTGCTGGCATAGCCGTCCAGCAATGCCATGGCTTTATCCGGATCCTGGCGGGCGAGACGGCGCAGGCCGAGGCTGACGATATCGGACATCGGTTCATCGGCCGGGACGAAGCGCGAGGGTTGATTGAGCAGTTCAGGTTTCTGCGCCACGTCTACCAGCAATTTGCCGCGAGGGGCGAGGGTGACCAGGCCGCTGACCAGGCTGTTGGCCAGTGGATAATTTCGGGCCTGGGCCGCCAGTTTTGCGCGCTCCCAGCGCTTCTGCTCGGTCAACTGGCCTTGGGAGGCCCACAGGCCGAACAGCGCGTCGCAGGCCTGTGGTTGGGATTTACCGGTGAGCCAGAGCTTTTCAGTGTTGGCGTAGCCCTCGGCCTTGAGACCGTGGCTGAGCTGGTACTGGGCATTGAGGCAGTCCAGTTCGGTGAAGTTGAGCTTGGGGTCGTAATATTTGACGAAGGTCGCCCAGTCGCCGCGTTCGGCCAGCCAGCGCAGCCAACGCAGTTTCATCCAGTTGGCCTGGGGCAGGTCGCCGTGTTCGGCGAGGAATTTCTCGATTTCGGCGTTGCTCGCGCTCTTGAGGCGAGCGGTCAGTTCGTCGTAGGCCAGGTACGGCTCCAGCGGATAATCGCGCAGGGCCTCGCTATAGCGGAAATAGGGGCCGGTATCACCCTTGGCCAAGGCTCGCTTGGCTTCATCGTAATACTGGCGCTGGGTGGAAATATCCACCGCTTGAGCGGTTTGAACGGCAGTGGCACACACGAAAAAACAAGACAGAACAGTAATAAGGCGACTGCGCATGAGACATCCGGGCAGAAAAAAACATGAAAAGCCCAAGGGGTAACCCAGGGTAACTGTCTGTAGCTTAGCCTTTTGCCAGCAGCCGGCGAAAGCTTTGCGGGGCCGTCGGCGCAAGTTCGCAACATTTGTTATGCAGAGTGCTTCAACGACGAAAATGGCGGACCCCTGAAGTCTCATCTCAGGTAGAATGCGCGCCCGGTTTTTGGAGAAGCTCATGACCCTGCTCAAATTCAGCGATGTGTCCCTTGCTTTCGGCGCGATGCCGTTGTTGGACAAGGTGTCCTGGCAGATCGCCCGTGGAGAGCGGGTGTGCATCATCGGCCGCAACGGTACCGGCAAGTCCAGCATGATGAAGCTGGTCAAGGGCGACCAGAAGCCCGATGACGGCTCGGTCTGGCGTGCCCCCGGTCTGAAGATCGGTGAGTTGCCCCAGGAACTGCCGCTGGCCGACGAGCGGACGGTATTCGATGTGGTTGCCGAAGGCCTGGACGGTGTCGGCGCGCTGTTGGCCGAATATCATCACCTGAGCCAGAACATCGTCACCGATGCCGACCTGGAAAAGCTGATGCATGTGCAGCACGACCTTGAAGCCCGCGATGGCTGGCGTCTGCAGCAACTGGTCGACAGCACCCTGAGCCGCCTGCAACTGCCGGCCGACAAGACCCTCGCCGAGTTGTCCGGCGGCTGGCGTCGCCGTGTCCTGCTGGCCCAGGCCCTGGTTTCCGAGCCGGACCTGCTGCTGCTCGACGAACCGACCAACCACCTGGACATCGGCGCCATTGCCTGGCTTGAAGAAGCCTTGAAGGATTTCCAGGGGGCGGTGCTGTTCATCACCCACGACCGTTCTTTCCTGCAGAACCTGGCGACCCGCATCCTTGAGCTGGACCGTGGCGGCCTGATCGACTGGAACGGCGATTACGCCAGTTTCCTGGTGCACAAGGAAGCGGTACTGGCGGCGGAAGAAACCGCCAACGCACTGTTCGACAAGCGCCTGGCCCAGGAAGAAGTCTGGATCCGCCAGGGCATCAAGGCCCGTCGTACCCGTAACGAAGGTCGTGTACGCGCCCTCAAGGCTCTGCGCGTCGAGCGCAGCGAGCGCCGCGAGCGTACCGGCAAGGCCAATATCCAGCTGGAAACGGCTGAGAAATCCGGCAAGCAGGTAATGGTGCTGGAAAACGTCAGCTTCGCCCATCCCGGCGGCCCATTCCTGGTCAAGGACTTCTCCATGGTCCTGCAGCGCGGCGACCGCATCGGCCTGCTGGGTGCCAATGGCACCGGCAAGACCACCTTGCTCAAGCTGATGCTCGGCGGCCTGGTTCCGAGCAGCGGCAAGGTGGAAGAGGGGACGAAGATCGACGTCGCCTACTTCGACCAGTTGCGTCACCAGCTGGACCTGGAAAAGACCGTGATCGACAACGTGGCCGAAGGCCGCGACTTCATCGAGATCGATGGCCAGAGCCGCCACGTACTGAGCTACCTCGGTGATTTCCTGTTCAGCCCCCAGCGTGCCCGGACCCCGGTCAAGGCGTTGTCCGGCGGCGAGCGCGCTCGTCTGCTGCTGGCGAAACTGTTCAGCAAGCCGGCCAACCTGCTGGTCCTCGACGAACCGACCAACGACCTGGACGTGGAAACCCTCGAATTGCTGGAAGAGGTGTTGCTGACCTTCAACGGCACCGTGCTGATGGTCAGCCACGACCGGGCATTCCTCGACAACGTGGTTACCAGCACCCTGGTATTCGAAGGCGAAGGTCGGGTTCGCGAATACGTCGGCGGGTATCAGGACTGGCTGCGCCAGGGCGGCTCGCCGCGCCTGCTGGGCGTGACCGAGAGCAAGTCCGGCAAGGCCGACTTGAATTCGGCGGTGGTCAAGGCCGAGCCTGCGCCGGTTGCCGCTGCGGCGGCCCCGGCTCCGGCCAAGAAAAAACTCAGCTACAAGCTGCAGCGCGAGCTGGAAGCGCTGCCGGGCGATATCGATGCCAAGGAAGCACAGATCGCCGCGGTACAGGCCGAGATGGCCGACGCCGGCTTCTACCAGCGGCCGGCCGCGGAAACCGCCAAGGTGATTGCGCATCTGGAGCAGTTGCAGGCTGAGTTGGATGCGTTGGTGGAGCGTTGGGCAGAGCTGGACGCCTGATTTGAAAGGCAGCCCTTTGTGGGAGCGAGCTTGTTCGCGATCGCGGTGTGTCAGCTAACAGGGATGTCGACTGTGCTGACGTCATCGCGAGCAGGCTCACCCCCTCAGGGCTTCATAGCTGTTATGCGCGCTTGACCAGGTGCACCGCCAGCACATCGCAAGGTGCGCCATGCAATACGTCGTTGGCGGTGGAGCCCAGCAGCAGCGCCAGCCCATGGCGACCGTGGCTGCCGACGACGATCAGGTCGCAACCCTGTTCCTTGGCCAGGTGATGGATCTCCTGGCGCGGCTGGCCGTAGGTCAGGTGGCTGTTTTCCCGTTTCAGGTCCGGATACTTCACGATCAGGCGGTCAAGGCGTTCCTTGGCCTGATCGAACTGCTGTTGTTGCAGTTGGGAAAGGTCCATGGGGACATCGCCGCCAAAGGCCATGGCCATCGGTTCGACGATATGCACCAGTGACAGCTTGGTTTCTCGGCCATCGCACAGGGCGCGAGCGCGTTTGATGACGGGATCGCATTCTTCAGTGAGGTCGACGGCGACCAGGATGTGTTCGTAGTACATGAAAAGCACTCCAGAGAATGGCGATACGGTTAAGTATGGCTGGTTTCAAGCGCATTGACGGCGATATGGGTCAATGGCTCATCAGAATTCGGGAGTACTGATATGACGGTCTGGATAGTGGTGTCAATCCTGTTGGTGGTATTGAGCCCCCTGGCATGGTTGCGGCCGTCCCGTGTACAGAGTGGTCGCATGGCCCTGCGCATGGAGGCCCGTCGCCTCGGCCTGGCCATGCAATTGGCGCCCCAGGAATGGCCGCACTGGCTCGATTCCCAGCCGCCAAACCCTTGCGCGCAGTACCATCGGCCCCGGCGCGGCAAGCAGCCCGCCTGTTGGAGTTACTGGCAAAGCGCGCCTGGCGTTTGGGTCAATCAGTGGCGGGAAACTTGCCAGGACGAGTCGTTGCTCGAGCATTTCAGGACATTGCCAGCCAACGTCTACAAGATCGAAGCCGACCCGCAAATGATCACCCTGTATTGGGGCGAGAAGGGCGAGGCTACTGTTTTGCAGGATATTGCGGCGGTGCTCAAGGCCCTGGCCTGACCATAAAAAAGCCCGACAGTCTCGTCGGGCGGGTTGGCCAGGCAGGCCGTAAACCAATTCAATCCGGGTGTTCGTTCGTAACGTCCTCGCGCCAAGCGCTTTCATAACGTACCGCCAGCATAGCCCTTTGTATTCGTTGCGTCTGGAATTAGGGCGACTTTTCTAATTATTGATCTTATGAATGTCCGCACATGCAGCGTCGTGTTGCGGATCTGCAGGGTAATGGAAATGACCGTCAAGTCGCGTCCGAGCCCTTGTTTAGGGCGATTGACAATTGTCGGAAATTCCGTGAAGGTGACGTACCCAAATCAAACGGGCGTATGAATTGAGCGTTTGTATTTTCCGAACGTTCCTACAGAACCCCGACTATCGCGTTGACGGGTGTGCCTGGCGGATTGGCGTAGCATCGACGGTAACGTCAATGCCGAACCAGTGGTCAGCGTTCAACGTGTACTGTTCAGCTTCCATATCGTGGAGATCAGTTGATGATTTACGAAGGTAAAGCCATCACGGTTAAGGCTCTTGAAAGTGGCATCGTCGAACTGAAGTTCGATCTCAAGGGTGAGTCCGTCAACAAGTTCAACCGTCTAACCCTGAACGAATTGCGTCAGGCCGTGGACGCTATCAAGGCAGACGCTTCGATCAAGGGTGTGATCGTCAGCAGTGGCAAGGACGTTTTCATCGTCGGTGCCGACATCACCGAATTCGTCGACAACTTCAAGCTGCCCGATGCCGAACTGATCGCTGGCAACCTCGAAGCCAACCGTATCTTCAGCGACTTCGAAGATCTCAACGTACCCACCGTCGCGGCCATCAATGGCATCGCCCTGGGTGGCGGCCTGGAAATGTGTCTGGCAGCGGACTATCGCGTCATGTCTTCCGGCGCCAAGATCGGCCTGCCGGAAGTCAAGCTGGGCATCTACCCGGGCTTCGGCGGTACCGTGCGTCTGCCGCGCCTGATCGGGGCCGACAACGCCATCGAATGGATTGCCGCCGGTAAGGAAAACCGTGCCGAAGACGCGCTGAAAGTCGGCGCCGTGGATGCGGTGGTCGAACCGGGCAAGCTCCAGCAAGCGGCCCTTGAATTGATCAAGCGCGCCATCAGTGGCGAGTTCGACTACAAGGCCAAGCGTCAGCCGAAGCTTGAGAAACTCAAGCTCAACGCCATCGAACAGATGATGGCCTTCGAAACCGCCAAGGGTTTCGTGGCCGGCCAGGCAGGCCCGAACTACCCGGCGCCGGTCGAAGCGATCAAGACCATCCAGAAAGCCGCGAACTTCGGTCGCGACAAGGCCCTGGAAGTCGAAGCCACCGGTTTCGTCAAACTGGCCAAGACTTCGGCGGCACAAAGTCTGATCGGTCTGTTCCTCAATGACCAGGAACTGAAGAAAAAGGCCAAGGCCTACGACGAAATCGCCCGTGACGTGAAGCAGGCCGCCGTGTTGGGCGCTGGCATCATGGGCGGCGGTATCGCCTATCAGTCGGCGTCCAAGGGCACGCCGATCCTGATGAAGGACATCAACGAACACGGCATCGAACAGGGCCTGGCCGAAGCCGCCAAGCTGCTGGTGGGGCGCGTCGATAAAGGCCGCATGACCGCAGCGAAGATGGCCGAAGTGCTCAACGGCATTCGTCCGACCCTGTCCTATGGCGATTTTGGCCATGTCGACCTGGTGGTCGAAGCGGTTGTCGAAAACCCGAAGGTCAAGCAAGCGGTATTGGCTGAAGTCGAAGACAAGGTCAAGGAGGACACGATCCTCGCGTCGAACACCTCGACCATTTCCATTTCGCTGTTGGCCAAGGCCCTCAAGCGTCCGGAAAACTTCGTCGGCATGCACTTCTTCAACCCGGTGCACATGATGCCGCTGGTGGAAGTGATCCGTGGCGAGAAGTCCAGTGAGCTGGCCATTGCCACCACCGTTGCCTACGCGAAGAAAATGGGCAAGAACCCGATCGTCGTCAACGACTGCCCGGGCTTCCTGGTCAACCGCGTGCTGTTCCCGTATTTCGGCGGTTTCGCCAAATTGGTCAGCGCTGGCGTGGACTTTGTGCGCATTGACAAGATCATGGAAAAATTCGGCTGGCCAATGGGCCCGGCGTACCTGATGGACGTGGTCGGTATCGACACCGGCCACCACGGTCGCGACGTCATGGCTGAAGGCTTCCCGGACCGCATGAAGGACGACCGTCGTTCGGCTGTCGACGTGCTCTACGAAGCCAAGCGCCTGGGTCAGAAGAACGGCAAGGGTTTCTACGCCTACGAGACCGACAAGCGCGGCAAGCAGAAGAAAGTGGCCGATCCGTCGGTGCTGGAAGTGCTCAAGCCGATCGTTTACGAGCAGCGCGAAGTCACCGACGAGGACATCATCAACTGGATGATGATCCCGCTGTGCCTCGAAACCGTGCGTTGCCTGGAAGACGGCATTGTCGAAACCGCCGCCGAAGCCGACATGGGTCTGGTCTACGGTATCGGTTTCCCTCCATTCCGTGGCGGTGCGCTGCGCTACATCGATTCGATCGGTGTGGCCGAGTTCGTTGCCCTGGCTGACCAGTACGCTGATCTGGGCGCGCTGTACCACCCCACCGCGAAGCTGCGTGAAATGGCCAAGAACGGCCAGAGCTTCTTCGGTTAAGCGCCCAACGACTAGAGCGAGAGAACATTTATGAGCTTGAATCCTAGAGACGTCGTGATTGTCGACTTCGGTCGTACGCCGATGGGCCGCTCCAAGGGCGGCATGCACCGTAACACTCGCGCCGAGGACATGTCGGCGCACCTGATCAGCAAACTGCTGGAACGCAACGTCAAGGTCGATCCGAACGAAGTCGAGGACGTGATCTGGGGCTGTGTTAACCAGACCCTGGAGCAGGGCTGGAACATCGCCCGCATGGCCTCGCTGATGACCCAGATCCCTCACACCGCGGCCGGTCAGACCGTCAGCCGCCTGTGCGGTTCGTCCATGAGCGCGCTGCACACCGCCGCCCAGGCGATCATGACCGGTAACGGCGATGTGTTCGTCGTCGGCGGTGTCGAGCACATGGGCCACGTGAGCATGATGCACGGTGTCGATCCGAACCCGCACATGTCGCTGTACGCGGCAAAAGCTTCGGGCATGATGGGCCTGACCGCGGAAATGCTTGGCAAAATGCACGGCATCACCCGCGAACAGCAGGACGCCTTTGGCGTGCGCTCCCACCAGCTCGCCCACAAGGCGACCGTGGAAGGCAAGTTCAAGGATGAAATCATCCCGATGCAGGGTTACGACGAGAACGGTTTCCTGAAACTGTTCGACTACGACGAAACCATTCGTCCGGAAACCACCCTTGAAAGCCTGGCGGCCCTCAAGCCTGCCTTCAACCCTAAGGGCGGCACCGTGACAGCCGGTACCTCGTCGCAGATCACCGACGGCGCTTCGTGCATGATCGTGATGTCGGCTCAGCGTGCCCAGGACCTGGGCATCCAGCCGATGGCGGTGATCCGTTCGATGGCCGTGGCGGGTGTGGACCCGGCGATCATGGGCTATGGTCCAGTACCGGCCACGCAGAAAGCTTTGAAGCGTGCCGGCCTGAGCATTGCCGATATCGACTTCTTCGAGCTCAACGAAGCGTTCGCCGCACAGGCCCTGCCGGTGCTGAAAGATCTGAAAGTGCTCGACAAGATGAATGAGAAGGTTAACCTGCACGGCGGCGCGATCGCCCTGGGTCACCCGTTCGGTTGCTCCGGTGCACGTATCTCCGGCACGTTGCTGAACGTCATGAAACAGAACGGCGGCACTTTTGGCGTGTCCACCATGTGCATTGGCCTCGGCCAGGGCATCGCCACTGTCTTCGAACGCGTCTAAGCGTTGCGTTGATGGAAGCCGGGGCCAAGTGCCCCGGTTTTTGTTTTTCCGGGTTTAATAAAAAAATTTGTTTTTATTTTGAAAAGATTTCAGCGAGGGCCGAAGCATGCCGATACAACCTGGGCTCTACCAGCATTACAAAGGTCCGCAGTACCGCGTATTCAGCATCGCGCGGCATTCCGAGACCGAGGAAGAAGTGGTCTTCTATCAAGCCCTGTATGGCGATTACGGCTTTTGGGTGCGTCCCTTGAGCATGTTCGAAGAGTCCGTCGAGGTTGACGGCGAACAAGTGCCGCGCTTTGCTTTGGTGCAGGCCGAAGAGAGCATTTTTTCCAAGCCTTGAGGCCAATCCGCGGACAACCCTGCGCTTGACCTCACCTTGCAGCCACTATATATAGCGGTGCCGCGTCAGGCGCCAACCGCCTTTCACTTTTTAGAATTCAGGAATTTTCTGATCCATGGGCAAATCGCTGGTCATTGTGGAATCCCCGGCTAAGGCCAAGACCATCAACAAGTATCTGGGCAACCAATACGTGGTGAAGTCGAGTATCGGCCATATCCGAGACCTGCCCACCAGCGGTTCGGCTAGCGCCAGCAAGGAGCCAGCCGCCAAGCGCGGCAAGGCGGCCGCTGGTGAGGCGCCGGCGCTGTCGCCAAAGGAAAAGGCGCGCAAGCAGCTGGTCTCACGCATGGGGGTCGATCCGGAACACGGCTGGAAAGCCAAGTACGAGATCCTCCCAGGCAAGGAAAAGGTCATCGAGGAGCTGCGCCGGCTCGCCAAGGATGCCGACACCATCTATCTCGCGACGGACTTGGACCGCGAAGGGGAAGCCATTGCCTGGCACCTGCGCGAAGCCATCGGTGGTGATGACAGCCGCTACAAGCGCGTGGTGTTCAACGAAATCACCAAGAAGGCCATCCAGGAAGCATTCTCCGAACCGGGTGAGCTGGACATCGACCGGGTCAATGCTCAACAGGCGCGCCGTTTCCTCGACCGCGTGGTGGGCTACATGGTTTCGCCCTTGCTGTGGGCCAAGATCGCCCGTGGCCTGTCGGCCGGGCGGGTGCAGTCGGTGGCGGTGAAACTGGTGGTGGAGCGCGAGCGGGAGATCCGTGCGTTCATCCCTGAAGAATACTGGGAAGTCCACGCGGACCTTGGCACGGCCAAAGGCGCCAACGTGCGCTTTGAAGTGGCCCGGGAAAAGGGCGAAGCCTTCAAGCCGCTTAACGAAGCCCAGGCCATGGCCGCCCTGGAGAAGCTCAAGGCTTCCACCTACAGCATCGTCAAGCGTGAAGACAAGCCGACCAGCAGCAAGCCATCGGCACCGTTCATCACGTCCACGCTGCAGCAGGCCGCGAGCAACCGCCTGGGCTTCGGCGTGAAGAAAACCATGATGATGGCCCAGCGTCTGTATGAAGCCGGCTACATCACCTATATGCGTACCGACTCGACCAACCTCTCGGCCGATGCCGTGGCGATGGCGCGTACTTATATAGAAAGCGAGTTCGGCAAGAAGTACCTGCCGGACACGCCGAACGTCTACAGCAGCAAGGAAGGCGCACAAGAGGCTCACGAAGCGATTCGTCCTTCCGATGCCAACACCGAGCCAAGCAAGTTGTCGGGCATGGAGCGCGATGCCGAGCGTCTCTACGAGCTGATCTGGCGCCAGTTCCTGGCTTGCCAGATGCTGCCGGCGCAGTACCTGTCCACCACCGTCAGCGTCGGTGCTGGAGATTTCGAGCTGCGCGCCAAGGGCCGCATCCTGAAGTTCGACGGTTATACCCGCGTCATGCCGCAGATCACCAAGCCTGGGGACGACGACGTCTTGCCGGACATGGCCCAGGGTGACGTGATGAAGCTGATCAAGCTCGATCCGACCCAGCATTTCACCAAGCCGCCGGCCCGTTACTCGGAAGCCAGTCTGGTCAAGGAAATGGAAAAGCGTGGTATCGGTCGTCCTTCGACCTACGCGGCAATCATTTCGACCATCCAGGATCGCGGCTACGTGGCGCTGCACAACCGTCGGTTCTATTCGGAAAAAATGGGCGACATCGTTACCGAGCGGTTGTCCGAAAGCTTCTCGAACCTGATGGACTACGGCTTCACCGCTGGCATGGAAGAGCATCTCGACGATGTGGCCCAGGGTGAGCGGGACTGGAAGAACGTCCTCGACGAGTTCTACGGCGACTTCAAGAAAAAACTCGAAGTGGCTGAAAGCCCTGACAGCGGCATGCGGGCCAACCAGCCGGTGATGACCGACATTCCGTGCCAGACCTGCGGTCGCCCGATGCAGATCCGTACGGCGTCCACCGGCGTCTTCCTGGGTTGCTCGGGCTACAGCCTGCCGCCCAAAGAGCGCTGCAAGGCGACGGTCAACCTGGTGCCAGGCGATGAAATCGCCGCGGACGACGAGGGCGAGTCCGAATCCCTGGTGTTGCGCGGCAAGCATCGCTGCCCGATCTGCAGCACGGCGATGGATGCCTATCTGCTGGACGAAAAGCGCAAGCTGCACATCTGCGGTAACAACCCGGATTGCGCGGGCTACGAGATCGAAGAGGGCACCTATCGCATCAAGGGCTACGAAGGACCAAGCCTGGAATGCGACAAGTGTGGTAGCGAGATGCAGCTCAAGACCGGCCGTTTCGGCAAGTTCTTCGGCTGCACCAACCCGACCTGCAAGAACACTCGCAAGCTGCTCAGGAGCGGTGACGCCGCGCCGCCGAAGATGGACCCGGTGAAGATGCCGGAGCTCAAGTGCGAGAAGGTCAATGACACCTACATCCTGCGTGATGGTGCGTCCGGTCTGTTCCTGGCGGCCAGTCAGTTCCCGAAAAACCGCGAGACCCGTGCACCCCTGGTGATGGAGATCGTGCCGCACAAGGACGAGATCGATCCGAAGTACCATTTCCTCTGCGAAGCACCGCAGAAGGATCCGGATGGCCGCCCGGCGGTGATTCGCTACAGCCGCAAGACCAAGGAGCAGTATGTGCAGACCGAAGTCGACGGCAAGCCTACGGGCTGGAAGGCCTACTACGACGGCGGTAAGTGGACGGTGGAAGACAAGCGCTGATTGATGGAGGCAAGGAGCCTCCCCAAATCAGTCAGACAAAGAACTGTGGGAGCGAGCCTGCTCGCGATAGCGGTTGGTCAGTCATCAATGCTGATCGTGACACCGTTATCGCGAGCAGGCTCGCTTCCACAGGGCACCGCTTGATCCTTTGGCTCTATTTGGCTTGCAGTGGTCTTGGTTGATCCACGACACTGTCGCTCTTGCGTAAAGCTTTCATGTCGCTGGGAGAATGCCGTCATGGCCCACGAGCTCTATACCCGCACCAACCAGAAAATCTACTTCGCCGGCCTGTCGCTCGAAGCGCTCGCCAGGACCGAGGATGGACGTGCGATGAACTCCCCGGCGCTGCTCCAGGCCGGACGCGAGTCGGCCCTGTTTCACCTGTACGGTGCGTTACTGGGCTTGTGCCATGAAATAGCCGGTTTCTATCGACTGCCCCTGGCGAGCGCCCCGCGGGCCGAACTGCTGCTGACACGGGAAGTGCTGCAGGATATTGCCATTCCGGAAATGGCTGAAATGATTGAACTGGCTCAAAACCCGGAAACCTGGCTGGCCAAGCTGCTGGCAGCCCATGCGGCGCTGTTCCAGCCGCCACGGGCTCCTCGCAAGCCCAAGGGTGACGTGACCCAGCCGTTGATCGTAGCGGTCAATCTGGATGAAGAAGAGCCGGAGCAAGAACTCAGCCGGGAAGAGCTGGAGAGCTGGCGTCAGAACCTCAAGAGCCTGGCGTTGCGCTTCCGTGAAGGGTTGAACGAGTGCTGAGTTTTCTTTCAGCTCAAGACCCTCATTGATAACGCTTGGTCAAGATCCCGAGCGAAGCCTGGCCGATGACTATATAATCCTCGCCTTTCGTGGAGAACAGACTTTTATGCCAACGTCCTTTCTAGAAATTGTCGAACTTCCTGATGGCCGTATCGAGCTGCGCAGGGCTGAGGACGAGGGTTCCCTGGTGACTCTGAGTTTCTCCGAAGATGCCAAGGCATTCCTGCAAGGCCAACACGTCGAAGTCGCCAAGGCGATGCTGAGCGTGGGTGTCCAGATGGCAGGGCGCCTGGTTGAAGGCGAATTCAACAACAAGGAAGACGAGGGGCCGCGGGTTCTACACTGATCCTGTCTGTCGGTTTCTTGGAAGTAGTGTTGCCGCCCGGCTTCTCTGTCCTGGAGAAGCCCCTGTGTTTGTCTTAGCCCAGTCGAATGTTCAGACTCTGTGCGTCCCCGGTGCGAGCGGCGCTGATCAACTGTTGTCGAGCCGTTGAGCTCAACGGGTTGAGCCAGCTGACCACCGTATGGCTGCGACCCAGGCGCAAGGCTTCGCAAGTCAACTGTTGAGCGCTTTGGGTGCCCCGCGGTTGCAGCAGCAGGATTCGCTCGCGATTAAGACCTGCGTCCCGCAACCAGGCCTGTGTGACACTGGCCGGAGGTGCGATCAGCGTCAACCAGCGGGCTTCCTGGTCCTGGCTTAATTCCCGCAGAATCGGTGCCAGCAGATTCAGACAGTTCCCGGCTGCACCACGCAGTGACAGTTCACTGAAGGCCTCGGGCTCGACGCTCCACGGCGCCTCGATCACATCTTTCAGGACTGGAGCCAGCGGCTGGGCCATGAAGGCCTCGAACAACGGAAGTTGCGTGTGCTGTGGTGTGTGAGGGAACTGCATAAAGCCTCCTTTAGCGGCGGATGACGCCGACACTCAAGCCTTCGATGACCAGATCCTGTTCTTGCAGGTCCACCTCGATGGGTGCGAATTCAGGGTTCTCGGCAATCAGCCAGACCTTGCTGCCATCGCGTTTGAAGCGCTTGACGGTGACTTCGTCGCCGATACGCGCCACCACGATCTGGCCGTTGCGGGCTTCGCGAGTGGTGTGTACCGCCAGCAGATCGCCGTCGAAGATGCCGATGTCCTTCATGCTCATGCCATGTACGCGAAGAAGATAATCGGCCCGTGGATGGAAGAAGGTGGGGTTGATGTTGCAGGACTCCTCGACATGCTGCTGGGCGAGGATCGGAGCACCCGCCGCCACACGACCGATGATCGGCAAGGTGGTTTCGTCGGCCTTGGCTTCGAAGCCGGGAATACGAATGCCACGGGATGCGCCCGGGGTCATTTCAATCGCGCCCTTGCGGGCCAGTGCCTTGAGGTGTTCCTCAGCCGCGTTCGGCGACTTGAAACCCAGTTCCTGAGCGATTTCCGCGCGGGTCGGCGGATAGCCGTTGTCCTCGAGGCAGCGCTTGATGAAGGCCAGAATCTCTGCTTGGCGTGGCGTCAGCTTTAGCATATTGATCGCTCTGTTTTTTTATACAGTGACTGGGATTATATACAGTGAGCGCCGCTTGGCAATCCTCCTTTTTTCGCGGGCCGCTGGACGGTCGGTCGGGCGGTTGAAGCCACTTGGGCAACAGCCTGTAAAGGTGTGGTTAAATAGCTGACCGGGCGTTCGCAAAACGTCCCGCCAGGCTTGACAACCCCAAGGTCGAAACGTATGTTTCAAACAAGTGTTTGTCAGGCGGAGTAACCATGGCCCAGTCGGAAACCGTTGAACGCATTCTCGATGCTGCGGAACAGTTGTTCGCGGAGAAAGGTTTCGCTGAAACCTCGTTGCGCCTGATCACCAGCAAGGCCGGGGTCAACCTGGCGGCAGTGAACTACCACTTCGGTTCGAAGAAGGCGCTGATCCAGGCGGTGTTCTCGCGATTCCTCGGGCCTTTCTGCCTCAGCCTCGACCGTGAACTGGAGCGTCGCCAGGCCAAGCCCGACGTCAAGCCCACCCTGGAAGAGCTGCTGGAAATGCTGGTGGAGCAAGCGCTCGCCGTGCAGCCGCGCAGCGGTAACGATCTGTCCATCTTCATGCGCCTGTTGGGCCTGGCATTCAGCCAGAGCCAGGGCCATCTGCGGCGTTATCTGGAAGACATGTACGGCAAGGTATTCCGCCGCTATATGCTCCTGGTCAACGAGGCTGCGCCCCGGATCCCACCGATCGAGTTGTTCTGGCGCGTGCACTTCATGCTCGGCGCCGCCGCGTTCAGCATGTCTGGCATCAAGGCCCTGAGGGCGATCGCCGAAACCGACTTTGGCGTGAATACTTCCATCGAGCAGGTGATGCGCCTGATGGTGCCTTTCCTGGCGGCCGGCATGCGCGCCGAAAGTGGCGTCACCGACGACGCCATGGCAGCCGCCCAGTTGCGTCCGCGCAACAAATCCACGCCGGCCCTCGCCAAGGCGTGAACGGGTGGGCGCGGCTGCCCACATCCGCTAAGCTAGCCGCCCATGCCGACTCTCGTTTCGAATCCGTTTCAAATGTCATTGCACGACCGCGACCTGCCGGGCCTGGCGCCTGGCAACGCGGTCGTGCCTGTATTGCCATGCGGGTTCATCGTTACTAAGGAAATGCTATGACTGCTGGCCTGCAAGGCTCGTTGATGGTGGACGTCGCCGGTACCTGGCTGACGGCCGAAGATCGCCACTTGTTGCGTCAGCCGGAAGTGGGTGGGCTGATCATCTTTGCTCGCAATATCGAGCATCCACGTCAGGTTCGCGAACTGAGCGCGTCGATCCGCGCCGTGCGTCCTGACCTGCTGCTGGCGGTCGATCAGGAGGGCGGGCGCGTTCAGCGTCTGCGCCAGGGGTTTGTGCGGTTGCCGGCGATGCGGGCGATTGCCGACAATCCGAATGCCGAATACCTGGCCGAGCAGTGCGGCTGGATCATGGCGACCGAAGTGCTGGCGGTGGGTCTCGATCTGAGCTTTGCCCCGGTGCTGGACCTCGACTATCAGCGCAGCGCGGTGGTTGGCAGCCGTGCCTTTGAAGGCGATCCGGAGCGCGTCGCGCTGTTGGCGGGTGCATTCATTCGCGGCATGCGAGCGGCCGGCATGGCCGCCACGGGCAAGCATTTCCCTGGTCATGGCTGGGCCGAGGCCGACTCCCACGTGGCGATTCCCAACGATGAGCGCAGCCTCGAACAGATCCGCGCCAATGACCTGGTGCCCTTTGCCCGATTGAGCAAGCAACTGGCCGCAGTGATGCCGGCCCACGTGATCTATCCCCAGGTCGATGCCAACCCGGCAGGTTTTTCCCGGCGCTGGCTGCAGGACATCCTGCGTGGCGAACTGCAATTCGATGGCGTCATTTTCAGCGATGACCTGTCGATGGCTGGCGCCCATGTGGTCGGCGATGCCGCCAGTCGTATCGAGGCCGCGTTGTCGGCCGGTTGCGACATGGGCCTGGTGTGCAACGACCGCGCCGCCGCGGAGCTGGCCTTGAGCGCTGCCCAGCGCCTGAAGGTCAAGCCGTCGGCGCGGATCGCACGCATGCGTGGCCAGGCCTTCGCCACCACCGAATACCGCCAGGATCCACGCTGGCTGACGGCAATCGGCGCGCTGAAAGCCGCCCAATTGATTGATTAAGGACGTTTTGTCATGACCGTTTACGCAATTATCGGCGGCACTGGCCTGACCCAGCTCGAAGGCCTGACCATTCGCCGGTCCCTGGCGGTGGATACGCCTTATGGCGCACCGTCGGCCGATATCCAGATCGGCGACTACGCCGGACGTGAAGTGTTGTTCCTGGCTCGCCATGGCCATCCCCATCGGTTGCCGCCCCATCAGGTCAACTATCGCGCCAATCTCTGGGCGCTGAAGCAGGCTGGCGCCGAGGCGATCCTGGCGGTCAATGCCGTGGGCGGGATCCATGCAGCGATGGGCACCGGGCATTTTTGTGTGCCTCACCAGTTGATCGACTACACCAGCGGTCGCCAGCACACCTATTTCGCTGATGATCTGGAAGCGGTCACCCACATTGATTTCAGTTACCCCTACAGCGAGTCGCTGCGTCAGAAGTTGATCGCTGCCCTGGCCGCCGAAGGCTGTGGCTACAGCAGCCATGGTGTATACGCCTGCACCCAGGGGCCACGGCTGGAAACCGTGGCCGAAATCGCCCGCCTGGAACGTGACGGTTGCGACATCGTCGGCATGACCGGCATGCCGGAGGCAGCGCTGGCTCGCGAACTGGAGCTGGACTACGCCTGCCTGGCCCTGGTGGTGAATCCGGCAGCGGGCAAGTCCACGGCGGTGATCACCATGGCGGAGATCGAGCAGGCGCTGCATGACGGGATGGGAAAAGTGAAATCGACCCTGGCGCGTGTATTGATGTAACGCTATCGCGAGCAGGCGCGCTCCCACCCTGGAATGCAGGTGTACTCGCTATGACGGTACGACACGAAACCTGTGGGAGCGAGCCTGCTCGCGATGGCGTCGCAACATCCAACATCGCAGGTAAAAACACCGCTATCGCGAGCAAGCTCGGCTCCCACAGGGATCAGGCCGCCATATACGGGCCTCAGCGCTTCTCCAGCTTATCCGGCAAGGGCGCGAACAACGCCTCGATATCGTCGCTCTGCAGCTTCCAGTCGCCGGCCACACGGCCGTCGAGGACGCCGGCGGCGAGGTCGGATTTTTCCTTTTGCAGCAGCTGGATTTTTTCTTCCACGGTGCCCCGGGCAATCAGCTTGTAGACGAACACTGGCTTCTCCTGGCCGATGCGATAAGCCCGGTCGGTCGCCTGGTTTTCCGTTGCGGGGTTCCACCACGGGTCGTAGTGGATCACCGTGTCGGCTTCGGTCAGGTTCAGGCCAACGCCACCCGCCTTGAGGCTGATCAGGAAAATCTGGCGCTTGCCGCTCTGGAACTCCTTGACGGGCGTGCGCCGGTCCCGGGTCTGGCCGGTCAGGATGGCGTAGTCCACGCCGCGTTTTTTCAGCTCATCTTCGATGAGCGCCAACATCGACGTGAACTGGGAAAACAGCAGCACCCGACGTCCCTCTTCAAACAGCTCGTCCAGCATTTCCATCAGGCTGTCGAGCTTGCCCGAGGTGCTGCCTCGGGCAGGTGGGGCATCGCTGATCAGTCGCAGGTCGCAACACACCTGGCGCAGCTTGAGCAGCGCTTCGAGAATGATGATCTGGCTGCGGGCAACGCCCTTGCGGGTGATTTCGTCGCGCACTTTCTTGTCCATGGCCAGGCGCATGGTTTCGTAGACGTCCCGCTGGGCATCGCTGAGTTCGACCCAGTGGACGATTTCGGTCTTGGGTGGCAATTCCGTCGCGACCTGTTCCTTGGTTCTGCGCAACAGGAAAGGTTTTACCCGGCCATTGAGGTGTTGCAGCCTGATGTCGCTGCCGCGCTTTTCGATGGGCACGCGGTAATCGCGGTTGAAACTCTTCACGTCCCCGAGCCACCCGGGCAGCAGGAAGTGAAACAGTGACCACAGCTCGCCCAGGTGATTTTCCAGGGGCGTACCGGACAGGCACAGTCGCTGCCGGGCATCGAGCTCCCGGGCAGCCTGGGCGGCTTTACTGGTGGGGTTCTTGATGTATTGGGCTTCATCGAGGATCAGCACATGCAGTGGCTGCGTCTTCAGGCGTTCGACATCCTTGGGCAGCAAGGCGTAGGTGGTGAGCACCAGGTCGTAATCGGCCAGCCGTTCGAAGTGCTTCTTGCGCCCGGCGCCATACAGGGCCAGCACCTTCAGTTGCGGCGTGAAATGGGCGGCCTCGTCGAGCCAGTTGGGAATCAGGCTGGTGGGCATCACCACCATGCAGGGACGGTCGAGGCGGCCGGCGTTTTTTTCGCTGAGAATGTGCGCCAGGGTCTGTAGGGTCTTGCCCAGGCCCATGTCGTCCGCGAGGATGCCGCCGACTTCCAGTTGCCGCAGCGACTGCATCCAGCTCAAGCCTTCGAGTTGATAAGGCCGCAGCGTCGCGTTCAGGCCCTCCGGCACGGTGGCGGTGTAGTCCTTGATGTCCCGCAGGCGTTGGGCCAGGCCACGAATGTGTTCGCCGCCTTCCCAGCGCAGTGGCATGTCTTGCAGGGGATTGAGGCGCAAGGCATCCGCGCTGTTCAGGCGCAGCTTGGTGGTGCCGGGCTCGTGCAGGTAAAACTCGCCCAGAGTCGCCAGCACCGGTTTCAGCCGGCCGTAGGGCAGGGCCACTTGTTGCGGGCCGAACTCCGAGTTCGGACGGTTCGGCAAGTTGACCAGGATGAGTTCGTCATCGCGGCGCCTGGCCAGGCGTTCCGGGTTGAACAGTTCGATGTGCGAGCGCATTAGGTTCAACAGGATCGGCAGCAGGCTCAATCGCTCGCCATTGACGATGATCCCCAGTTCCAGATCGAACCAGTCCCGCTCCGGCGTTTCCTCGACGGTGGCGTACCAGTCGTCCACGGCGGTCAGGTCGAAGCCGAAATCTTCATCGATCTGCAGCTCCCAGCCCTGGCTGCGCAGTTTCGGCAGATCATTGAGCGTGAACGTCAGCCAGGCGCTGTCGTTGACCATCTCGTACAGTTCGCCGGCACTTTCCGGTAGGGCCTTGCTTTGCCGGGTCGCGATCTTGAAGCCGAGGATCCGTAGCTGCTCGCGGTAGGACTGCTCCACATCGGTGTGGCGTTTTATTCGCAGCGTCTGTGTTTCCTGGCGAATCAGCACGTCAGTATTGCGTTGGCCGCTGACGTACTCGTCCAGATAGCTGAACGACAGGGCCGCGCGGTGTTGGATGTAGCGCTGCATCTTGCCGTTACGCGGCTCGAAGGCGCTGAACTCTATGCTCGCCAGCCAGAGGCGCGGCATCGGTTGGACGTTGTCCACCAGCACCTGCGGCGGGGCCTTGGGGCTGCGGTTGTCCAGTACTGCCTGGAGTTTCTCCAGCAGTTGGGCGTCTTTCTCGGCAGCCGGATAGGCCAGGGTTTCCTGGACTTGCAGCAACACCGCCGCGCAATGCTTGCAGTTGATGCGCACCGGGCAGGAGCACGCGGCTTCGAGCAGAATCAATGTGCCTTTGGCTGATTCTTTAAGGCGAATGGTCTGACGATAAACATTGCCACCAGAGCCTTCGCAACTGGCGGTGATGGTGCTTTCTCCGGTCTCGACGATCCTGACGCGGTTTTCCAGTGCGTAACGGCGCCCACGCTCCAGGCTCTGTTCCTTGAATCGATTGACCCAGGAAGGTGCCAGGGGTTTGCTCAGGGGCGAGGGCATAGGCGCGCCGTTCAGTCCGGAATGACGTCAGGTGCCTGCCGTGGAGCGGGCGCGGTCAACGAGGTGATCTTGATCAGCAGGGCCAGGTGACCGTTGTCCAGGTA
Organism: Pseudomonas sp. FG13; assembly: GCF_057809755.1. Taxonomy (NCBI): domain Bacteria; kingdom Pseudomonadati; phylum Pseudomonadota; class Gammaproteobacteria; order Pseudomonadales; family Pseudomonadaceae; genus Pseudomonas; species Pseudomonas sp. FG13. The sequence goes on along the minus strand of NZ_JBMDKO010000009.1, from coordinate 55,339 downwards.
GTTGAGCTGGCCGTTCTTGGTATGGCTGTTCTGCTTCATGCGTTCGCTCGCGGTGACGAGGCCATTGGCATCGATCCGGTTGATCCAGAAGTCGGCATCCACGTCGGTGAAGCGTCCCAGTTTCAGCCCCAGGGTGCCTTCGATGGGGAACTGGCCGAACTGTTCGGTGCCGTCGCTGATGGCGATTTTGCTGCCCTGTTCGCCGATGTTCTGCTGCCAGGCTTTGTGCATCAATACGGTGTATTGGCCGCTGGCGTTGAGTTTCTCCACGATGCCCCTGAGCGCTGGGGTGCGCTGGCTGTCGGCGGGCAGGCGTTGCGCGCCGGCGTCCCAGTCTTCCGGGGCGGCACGGCTGATAATCACCGGTTCGGCATTCTGGCGCAGCAGAATCATTTCGACCTGATACAGGTCGTCGGCAAACGCCAGGGGAGCGACCAGGGTCAGCAGCAAGGTCAGTGAGCGAAACAGGCGCATGGGGCGTCCTTCAAGCAGTGGTCGGGGTGAGGCGCTCGAACAGCGCTTCTACGGTATTGAAACGTTCTTCCGGGCGCTCCATGGGCACCATGAACTTGAACATCGTGGCGCCTTCGAATTTGTAGCGCTTGGGCTGGCCCTGGATCAGCTTGATCAGTACCAGTGGATCGACCGGGGTCTGGGCTTCGAACTCGATCCGACCGCCATTGGGGCCGCCGTCGACTTTCTTGATGCCCAGTTGTTCGGCCTGGAGCTTGAGCAGCGTCGTTCGCACCAGGTTCTTGGTCGGTTCCGGCAGCAGGCCGAAGCGGTCGATCATCTCCACTTGCAGGTCCTTGAGTTCTTCCTCGTTGGTGGCCGAGGCAATGCGCTTGTAGAGAATCAGTCGCGCATGGACATCCGGCAGGTAATCCTCCGGGATCAGCGCCGGCACCCGCAGGTTGATTTCCGGCCCGCCACCCAGGGGCTGGTCGAGGTTCGGCTGTTCGCCCTTGCGGATCGACTTGACCGCCCGTTCCAGCATTTCCATGTACAGGGTGAAGCCGACGGCCTGGATCTGGCCGCTCTGGCCGTCCCCCAGCAGTTCGCCGGCACCGCGGATTTCCAGGTCGTTGGTGGCGAGCACGAAACCGGCCCCCAGGTCCTGGGTATTGGCGATGGCCTCCAGGCGTTTTTCCGCGTCGGGGGTGATCTGCTGGCGTGGCGGCGTCAGCAGGTAGGCATAGGCCTGGTGGTGACTGCGCCCGACCCGGCCGCGCAACTGGTGCAACTGGGCCAGGCCGAACTTGTCGGCTCGCTCGATGATGATGGTGTTGGCGCTCGGCACGTCGATACCGGTCTCGATGATGGTCGAGGCGATCAGCACGTTGAAGCGCTTGTGGTAGAAGTCGCTCATCACCTGTTCGAGTTCGCGTTCGCGCATCTGCCCGTGGCCGATGCCGATCCGTGCTTCCGGCACCAGCTCGGCCAGGTCGGCGGCGCACTTCTCGATGGTCTTCACGTCGTTGTGCAGGTAATAGACCTGGCCGCCGCGCAGCAGCTCACGCAGCAGCGCTTCCTTGACCGTGCTCTTGTTCTGCTCCATGACGAAGGTGCGCACCGACAGGCGGCGGGCCGGCGGCGTGGCGATGATCGACAGGTCGCGCATGCCCGACACTGCCATGTTCAGCGTGCGCGGAATCGGCGTGGCGGTGAGGGTCAGGATGTCGACCTCGCTGCGCAGGGCCTTGAGCTGTTCTTTCTGGCGTACACCGAAGCGGTGTTCTTCGTCGATGATCACCAGCCCGAGGTTCTTGATCTTCACATCGTCCTGCAGCAGCTTGTGCGTGCCGATGACGATGTCGATCTTGCCCTCGGCCAGGTCGGCCACGGCGGCGTTCACTTCCTTGGCGGACTTGAAGCGGCTCATCACTTCCACAGTGACCGGCCAATCGGCGAAGCGGTCGCGGAAGCTGTTGTAGTGTTGTTGGGCGAGCAGGGTGGTCGGCACCAGGATGGCGACCTGCTTGCCGCTGTGCACGGCAATGAACGCGGCGCGCATCGCCACTTCGGTCTTGCCGAAACCGACATCGCCGCACACCAGCCGGTCCATCGGCTTGGGCGCGAGCATGTCGGCGCGCACGGCTTCGATGGTGGTTTGCTGGTCGACGGTTTCCTCGAACGGGAAACCGGCGCTGAAGGTTTCGTAGTCGGCTTTCGGGTCGGCGAAGGCATAACCCTCGCGCGCGGCGCGGCGGGCGTAGATGTCCAGCAGTTCGGCGGCCACGTCGCGCACCTGTTCGGCGGCCTTGCGCTTGGCCTTCTGCCAGGTTTCCGAGCCCAGGCGATGCAGCGGGGCCAGGGCGTCGTCGCTGCCGGTGTAGCGTGCGATCAGGTGCAGGTTCGCCACCGGCACGTAGAGCTTGGCGCCTTCGGCGTATTCCAGGGTGAGGAACTCGGCCGCCTGGTTGTCGATTTCCAGTGTCGCCAGGCCCAGGTAGCGACCCACGCCGTGGTCGATATGCACCACCGGCGCGCCTTCGCGCAGCTCGGTCAGGTTCTTGATGACCGCGTCGTTGGCGGCATCGGCACGCTTCTCACGGCGACGGCGTTGCATGACGCGCTGGCCGAACAACGGGCTTTCGGCCACCAGCGCCACCGCCGGATCATCGAGTACCAGGCCTTCGTCCAGCGGCGCGATGGTGATTGCCAGTCGATCCTTGCTCGCGACGAAGTCCGGCCAGCTGTCGATCGTTTTCGGCCGCAATTTCAGGCGCTCGAGCAACTCCAACAGCACTTCGCGCCGCCCGGCGGATTCGGCGGTAAACAGCACGCGGCCAGGAAACTCGTCGAGAAAGCCGGCCAGCGCCGCCAATGGCTGCGTGGCCTTGGCTTCGATCGCCAGGTCTGGCAGGGCTTTGGCGGGGAAGCGTTCACGGCCGACGCCAGGCTCCACGTCCTGCTGGCTTGCCACCACGCGTGGCCAGTTCTTGAGACGGGCAAAGCAGTCTTCCACCGGCAGGAACAACTCGGCAGGCGGCAATAAAGGACGGGACGGGTCGACGCGACGTTCTTCGTAGCGATTGCGCACGTCGTTCCAGAAGTTTTCCGCTGCCTGTTCGATCCCTGGTAACGAGAACACCTGGGTGTCCTGGGGCAGGTAGTCAAACAGGGTGGAAGTCTCTTCGAAAAACAGCGGCAGGTAATACTCGATGCCGGCGGGGGTGATCCCGCTGCTCAGGTCCTGGAAGATCGGGCAGCGACGGAAATCCACGTCGAAGCGCTCGCGAAACCGCGCCTTGAAGCGGGTCACGGCGTCTTTCTGCAGCGGGAATTCCTTGGCGGGCAGCAGGCGGACCGACTGGACCTTGTCGATGGAACGCTGGTTTTCCGGGTCGAAGGTACGCAGGGTCTCGATTTCGTCATCGAACAGGTCGATGCGATAAGGCAGCTTGCTGCCCATCGGGAACAGGTCGATCAAGGCGCCACGTACCGCGAACTCGCCGTGTTCGTACACGGTGTCGACGCAACGGTAGCCGCTGGCCTCCAGTCGGATGCGCATCTGCTCCACATCCAGCTTCTGGCCGATATCCAGCACCAGGCTGCTGCCGAGGAGGAACCGGGTCGGGGCCAGGCGATGTAGGGCCGTGGTGATGGGCACTACCAAAACGCCATGACTGAGCTCCGGCAACCGATAAAGGCTGGCGATTCGCTGGGAAATGATGTCCTGGTGCGGCGAGAACAGGTCGTAGGGCAGGGTTTCCCAGTCCGGAAAATGCAGAACCGGCAGATCCGGGGCGAAGAAACCCAGCTCCTGCTCCAGCCGCTCGGCGCTCTGGCTGTCGGCGGTCAGCAGCAGGGTAAAGCGCTTTGCAGCGCTGGCGGCCTCGGCAATGGCCAGGCTCAGGGCGGCACCGGGCAGGTTGCCCCAGTGCTGTTTACCTGCCGTGGCAGGGAGAAGCGGAAGACGCAGAACGGGCACGGAAGGTTGAGCTCCAAGCGTTGCGACAAAGTCGACAATTGTAGCGGGGTAAAGGGGCGGCTGTCAGTCGCAGACTACCCGGGCGGAGGGGAAAACCACGGCGCGACAGGCGCGCATTGCTCCGGCGTGGACTCGGCGGCATAATGTAGCCCCTTTTTTCAGCCCCTACATGTGGAAGGTTCCCGTGACTCAGAAGCCCGACCAGTGTCTTGGTGAATGGATTGATCGTGAAGCACTCGCCGAAGCGATGATCCCTCTCATCGGTCAGCTCTACCGCAATAACAACGTGGTGAGCTCGATCTATGGCCGCAGCCTGATCAACCAGTCTGTCATCGCGATTCTCAAGGCGCACCGCTTTGCTCGCCACCGTTCCTCCGACGACAGCGAACTCTCCGTCCACGAAACATTCCCTCTGCTCAAGGCCATGAGCGAGCTCAAGCTCGGCGCGGCTTCGGTGGACCTGGGCAAGTTGGCGTTCAAATTCCGCAACGAAGGCAATGGCCGTAGCGCCGAGCAGTTCGTGCGTGAAGAGATGGCTGATGTGGTTGGCCAGCAGAACGTTTCGGCTCGCAAAGGCACTGACGTGGTCCTGTACGGCTTCGGTCGTATCGGCCGTCTGCTGGCGCGCATCCTGATCGAGAAAACCGGTGGTGGCGACGGCCTGCGTCTGCGGGCCATCGTGGTGCGCAAGGGCGCCGAGAACGACCTGACCAAGCGTGCCAGCCTGCTGCGCCGTGACTCGGTCCATGGTTCGTTCAACGGCACCATCACCATCGACGAAGAAAACAACACCATCACCGCCAACGGCAACCTGATCCAGGTGATCTACGCGAAGAACCCGACCGAGGTGGACTACACCCAGTACGGGATCAAGGATGCGCTGCTGGTGGACAACACCGGTGTATGGCGTGACGCCGACGGCCTGGGCCAGCACCTGGCCTGCCCGGGTGTCGACCGCGTTGTCCTGACCGCGCCAGGCAAGGGCAAGCTGAAGAACATCGTTCACGGCATCAACCACGGCGACATCACCGCGGACGACAAGATCGTTTCCGCCGCCTCTTGCACCACCAACGCCATCGTGCCGGTGCTCAAGGCAGTGAACGACAAGTTCGGCATCGTCAACGGTCACGTCGAAACAGTTCACTCGTACACCAACGACCAGAACCTGATCGACAACTTCCACAAAGGCGATCGTCGTGGCCGCAGTGCCGCGCTGAACATGGTCATCACCGAGACCGGCGCCGCCACCGCCGCCGCCAAGGCCCTGCCTGAACTGGCCGGCAAACTGACCGGTAACGCGATCCGTGTGCCGACGCCTAACGTGTCGATGGCCATTCTCAACCTGAACCTTGAGAAAGCCGCCACCCGTGAAGAGATGAACGAGTACCTGCGCTACATGGCGCTGCACTCCGATCTGCATAAGCAGATCGACTTCGTCAATTCCCAGGAAGTGGTGTCCACCGACTTCGTGGGCTCGCGCCATGCCGGTGTCGTGGATGCTGAAGCCACCATCAGCCAAGACAACCGCGTTGTTCTGTACGTCTGGTACGACAACGAGTTTGGTTACAGCTGCCAGGTGGTTCGCGTGATGGAAGACATGGCCGGTGTGAACCCGCCAGCGTTCCCACGCTAAGCGCTAGCCGCCCATAAAAAACGCCCCGACTTGTCGGGGCGTTTTTTTTGTCTGTTGTTTTTAGGGTGCCTGAACTGGCCTCTTCGCGAGCAGGCTCGCTCCCACATGTTGGTCGCATACTTTCTGTGGGAGCGAGCCTGCTCGCGATAGCGGTTGATCAGGCGCCGCTAACGGCTGAAGCCTGCGCAGTCCGCAGTTGATGACGATTGCCCTTGAACAGCACCAGGGTAGCAATCAGCCCCAGCACCGCCGCACCGCTGAGCCATATCCCCGGCGCAGCCTTGTTGCCCAACACATGAATCAAATAAGTGCAGGCCGCCGGTGTGAATCCACCGAAGGTTGCGGTCGCCAGGCTGTAGGCCAGGGAGAACCCGGTGGTGCGCACTTCCACCGGCATGATTTCCGTCAAGGCCACCACCATGGCGCCGTTGTAGGATCCATACAGGAACGACAACCACAGCTCGACGATCAGCAAATGGCTGAAGCTGGGGTTCGCCACCAGCCAGGACAGCGCCGGATAGGCCGTCAGGATTGCCAGGATGGTCGCGGCGAGCAGCAGGGGTTTGCGTCCGACCTTGTCGGAAAATGCCCCCATCACCGGCAACCAGAAGAAATTCGACAGGCCGATGCACACGGTGACCAACAACGCGTCCAGGTCCGACAGGTTCAACTCGGATTTGCCGAAGGTCGGCGTATAGGCGGTGATCAGGTAGAACGACACCGTGGTCATCACCACCAGCGCCATGCCGGCCAAGACGATGCCAAAGTTCTGGCCGATGGAACGGATGATTTCCGACAGGGTGGGGCGGTGCTTTCTCGCCTGGAATTCAGGCGTTTCTTCCAAGGAGCGACGGATCACGAAAATCGCCGGTACGATCATGCAACCTACCAGGAAGGGTACACGCCAGCCCCATTCGCCCATTTCCTGCGGGCTCAGCCAATGATTGAGGCCAACCCCCAGGAGCCCGGCGAATACCACGGCAGCCTGTTGGCTGGCGGATTGCCAACTGACAAAGAAGCCCTTGCGCCCGGGTGTGGAGATTTCCGCCAGGTACACCGACACTCCACCGAGCTCGACCCCTGCGGAGAAACCTTGCAACAACCGACCCAGCAGCACCAGCAACGGTGCCACCACCCCCAGGGTGGCGTAGCCCGGTACGCAGGCGATCAGCAAGGTGCCGGCGGCCATCATCGCCAGGGTGATGATCAGGCCTTTGCGGCGACCATGGCGGTCGATGTAGGCACCGAGAAAGATCGCCCCCAGCGGGCGCATCAGGAACCCGGCGCCGAAGGTGGCCAGGGACAGCATCAGCGAGGCGAAAGCACTGTCGGTGGGGAAGAACGTCTTGGCAATGGCCGTGGCGTAGAAGCCATAGACCATGAAGTCGAACATCTCCAGGAAGTTGCCGCTGACAACGCGAAAAATCGCCTTGCCGTTGCTCGTGTTGGAAGGCATGTGTAGGTACTCACTCTGGTAAATCTTGTTGGAAACGCAGTACCTGTAGGAGCGAGCCTGTGGGAGCAAAGCTTGCTCGCGATGAACGAAGGCGCGGCCTTGCAGGTGGACCGAGTCGTTTGCGTCGCGAGCAAGCTTTGCTCCCACAGGTCTGCTCCCACAGGTTGTTGCATCTGGACTGGCGGACACTGAAGTCCATAATGGCCGTCGTGGTTTTGAGGGGGGATGAAGATTTGTTAACTGGACGATGGGCAACGCTTGTGATGCTGGTCGGCGTACTGTCCGGCTGCGGCAACGGCGATACCCTGGAGCGTTTCGACGGCCCGACCATGGGCAGTCATTATTCCATCCAGTACGTCAGGCATGCGGCCACGCCAGGCCCGGCAGCGGTGCAGGCCGAGGTCGAGCAGATCCTTGCCGACGTGGATCGGCAGTTATCCACTTATCGCAGCGACTCGGACATCGAACGTTTCAATGCGCTGCCGGCCAACAGTTGCCAGGTCATGTCCGCCCCGGTGCTGGAATTGATTGGCTTGGGGGAGCAGTTATCCGCGCAAAGTGGCGGTGCTTTTGACCTGACGGTCGAACCGCTGCTGAACCTGTGGGGCTTCGGTCCCCAGTCCCGGGAAGAGAAGGTGCCGAGTGCCGAGGTCCAGGCCCAGGTGCGCCAGCGCGTCGGCCATGGTCACTTGCGTATCGAGGGCGACCGGCTGTGCAAGGATGCCCCGGTGGAAGTCGATTTCAACAGCATTGCCGCCGGTTATGCCGTCGACCGGATCGCCGCGAGGCTCCAGGCCCTGGGCATCGACAGCTACCTGGCCGAAGCCACCGGTGAACTCAAGGCGCTCGGGCGCAAACCTGACGGTTCGGCGTGGCGCGTCGCCTTGGAGGCGCCTCGGGATGACCAGCAAGTGGCCGAGCGTGTCATCGAGGTCAATGGCTACGGTGTTTCAACTTCCGGCGACTACCGCCGATACTTCGAGCAGCACGGCACGCGCTATTCCCACACCTTCGATGCGCGCACCGGTGCACCGGTCCTGCACAACCTGGCGTCAGTCACGGTGATTCATCCTTCGGCGTTGATGGCCGATGGACTGTCGACGCTGTTGCTGATTCTCGGGCCTGAGCAGGGTTGGGACTATGCCGAGAAACATGACATTGGGGTATTTTTCGTGCTGCGGGACAAAGATCGTTTTGTCACCCGTACCAACGATGCGTTTGAACGGATCAGCAGCGGAAAAACCCAATGATGACAGGCTGGTGAAAGCGTAGGTGTGGCGAAATAACGCAGCAAAACTAGCCTCTGACGCGACCAAGGGGTAATGTGCGCGGCGTTGACGCTTCGATAGACTGCGGCCGGGCGCGTGAACCGGCCCAAAATTGTTCCTTCATGCCGCAACCCGGCGTGATTTAGCCGTCGGCGCCATATCGGGTGCCACGGCCTGTTCTGAGGAGTACGCATGGCTGTCTACAACTACGACGTGGTGGTACTGGGTTCCGGCCCGGCGGGAGAAGGCGCGGCAATGAACGCCGCCAAGGCAGGACGCAAGGTGGCGATGGTCGACAGTCGTCGCCAGGTCGGCGGCAACTGCACCCACTTGGGTACCATCCCGTCCAAGGCCTTGCGTCACTCGGTCCGGCAGATCATGCAGTTCAACACCAACCCGATGTTCCGGGCCATCGGCGAGCCGCGCTGGTTCTCCTTCCCCGACGTGCTCAAGAGTGCCGAGAAGGTAATCTCCAAGCAGGTGGCCTCGCGTACCGGCTACTACGCCCGCAACCGTGTCGACGTATTCTTCGGCACCGGCAGCTTTGCCGACGAGCAGACCGTGGAAGTGGTGTGCGGCAATGGCGTGGTGGAAAAGCTGGTGGCCAAGCACATCATCATCGCCACCGGCTCGCGTCCTTATCGTCCTGCCGACATCGATTTCAACCACGCGCGTATCTACGATAGCGACACCATCCTCAGCCTGGGACACACCCCGCGCAAGCTCATCGTCTACGGCGCCGGGGTGATCGGTTGCGAATACGCGTCGATCTTCAGCGGCCTGGGTGTGCTGGTGGAGCTGGTGGACAACCGTGGCCAGTTGCTGAGCTTCCTGGACTCGGAAATCTCCCAGGCCCTGAGCTATCACTTCAGCAACAACAACATCACGGTGCGCCATAACGAAGATTACGATCGCGTCGAAGGCGTGGATAACGGCGTGATCCTGCACCTCAAGTCCGGCAAGAAGATCAAGGCCGACGCCTTGCTCTGGTGCAACGGTCGCACCGGCAATACCGATGCCCTGGGCCTGGAGAACATCGGCGTGAAGGTCAACAGCCGTGGCCAGATAGAAGTCGACGAGAACTACCGCACCTGTGTGCCGAACATCTACGGTGCCGGTGACGTGATCGGCTGGCCGAGCCTGGCCAGTGCCGCCCACGACCAGGGGCGTTCGGCCGCCGGCAGCATCGTCGACAACGGCAGCTGGCGTTTCGTCAACGACGTGCCGACCGGTATCTACACCATTCCGGAAATCAGCTCGATCGGCAAGAACGAGCAGGAACTGACCCAGGCCAAAGTGCCTTATGAAGTGGGCAAGGCCTTCTTCAAGAGCATGGCGCGGGCGCAGATCGCCGGTGAGCCGCAAGGCATGTTGAAGATCCTGTTCCACCGCGAGACGCTGGAAGTGCTCGGCGTGCACTGCTTCGGTTACCAGGCTTCGGAGATCGTCCACATCGGCCAGGCGATCATGAACCAGCCGGGCGAGCTGAACACGCTGAAGTACTTCGTCAACACCACGTTCAACTACCCGACCATGGCCGAAGCCTATCGGGTAGCGGCCTATGACGGGCTCAACCGGCTTTTTTGAGCGGCTCCGGCCGGTGGCCTGAGCCGGCCGGGGAGACCGATTTCAGCCATTCTCGAGCGTGGCAGTGGCCAAACCGGGAAAGTCTGTAATCAGGCTGTCAGCGCCAAAGTCAACGAGCCTGCGCATCAGCGCAGGCTCGTTGACGGTCCACACCGACACATGCAGCCCCTGGCGCTGCGCCTTGATCAGGCGCTCGGGCGTGCACAAGGTCCAGTTCAACGCCAGAATCTCACAACCGTAACTCTGGGCGACCTTCAGCGGGTCGAGCCAAGCGTACTCGGCCACCAGCCCGCGGGAGATGTCCGGGGTCAACTCCAGCGCGGCCTTGAGCACTTCCCGGGAACTGGAGGTGATGGTGACTTTGTCCAGCAGGCCGAAGCGCTGGGCCATCTCGCGGATCCCCAGCACCGTGGCTGCCGCCCGGGTGCGTGAAGCGCTCTTGACCTCCAGTTGCCAATGCTCGAAATCACACTTCTCGAACAGCTCTTCCAGGCGTGGGATCGGGCACGGTGTGATCCAGCCCGGGCCACCCTTGCGCGCATCGTAGGTCACCAGTTCGGCGGCGGAGTGCTCCACCACCTTGCCCCGGCGGTCGGTCGTGCGCTTGAGGGTCGGGTCGTGGATCACCATCAACTCGCCGTCCATGGACAGGTGCAGGTCCAGTTCGCAACGGCGTACACCGTGCTTGAGACATTCCTGAAAACCGGTCAGGGTGTTTTCCGGTGCTTCGCCCTTGGCGCCGCGGTGGCCATAAATGAGGGTCACGGTTCTTCCTTATTGATACCTGATTCGTTCTGTTCCCGCGCCAGGCGGCGTTCTTGCGCCTGTTTCTGCAGGATGTAGCGGGCCAGCAGCTGGCGCTGGGCGTCGGTCGGGCGTTCGAACTCGGTGCCTACGTCGTAGCCGTCGCCCTTGGGGTCGCAATGGGTGACCCGCGCCCGCAGCAACAGTCCCAGGGCCTGGGGCATGAGCACCAGTTTGATCGACAGGTGCGCGCCGATGGCAATGGCGGTGGGGTACTGGAAGTCGATGCCGCCTTCGGAAATGATCACCGGTTGCGGCTCGCCGATCTCGCCGAGCACAGTCAGGGCAATGACCTGACTGAGCAGGTCGATACGTTTGTTCATCACCTTGAGATAGGCGGCGATGCTGCGTTCGCGCTCGCTGATCTGGCGCAGCAGGTGCTGTGACTCGAACTCGCTCAGGTGCAGTTCGCTGAGCAGATTGAACAATGGAGAAGGATCCTGCAACACTTCCTGGCCAGCAGCTTCAGGAATGGAGAGGGGCCGAATTTCCAGTGCGATCGTGTCCTCGATACGGTAGTATTCGCGGCGATCTTCTTCATCTAATGTCGACATGGCGAACCCATGGTAGCGGCGGTGGTCTGAGTGTAAAGCTGGTTTGAGACCCCCGCCACAAGGACGTTCCTTTTCCCCCCGAACAAGCCCCGACATGTTCAGACCTCTCTTCGTATTCATCGGCACGCGTTATACCCGTGCAAAACGTCGCAATCATTTCGTATCGTTCATTTCCCTGACATCCATCATCGGGCTGGCCCTTGGCGTGGTCGTGATGATCGTCGTGTTGTCGGTGATGAACGGCTTCGACCATGAAATGCGCACTCGCGTGCTGGGCATGGTGCCCCACGCCACCGTCGAATCCGGCGAAGCCATCAGCGACTGGCCGAGCCTGGCCGCCAAGGTCAAGCAGAACCCGCAGGTGCTGGCCGTTGCGCCGTTCACCCAGATGCAGGGGCTGCTGACCAACGACGGCAAGGTGTCCAAGGTGCTGCTCAACGGCATCGACCCCGGGCTCGAGCGGCAGGTGTCGATCATCGACAACTTCATGCAGCAGGGCCGGCTCGACGACCTGGCGCCGGGCAGTTTTGGCATCGTGATCGGCGACAAGGCCGCGACCAAGCTGGGCGTGGCCATTGGCGACAAGCTGACCTTCGTCGCGCCGGAAGTCACCGTGACCCCGGGCGGCGTGTTCCCGCGCATGAAGCGCTTTACCGTGGTCGGCATTTTCCATGTCGGCGCCGGGGAGCTGGACGGTTACCTGGGCGTTACCAACCTCCAGGACCTGGCGCGCCTGCATCGCTGGAAACCGGACCAGGTCCAGGGGCTGCGGCTGAAGTTCGACGATCTGTTCCAGGCGCCGCGTGCCGCGTGGACCATCGCCCAGCAGCTCGGTGAAGACCGTTACTACGCCCGGGACTGGACCCGCACCCACGGCAACCTGTACCAGGCGATCCGCATGGAAAAAGCCATGATCGGCCTGCTGTTGCTGCTGATCGTCGCCGTCGCCGCGTTCAACATCATTTCCACCCTGGTGATGGTGGTGAACGACAAGAAGGGTGATATCGCCATTCTGCGGACCCTGGGCGCCACGCCGGGACAGATCATGCGCATCTTCATGGTCCAGGGCACCGTCATCGGCGTGATCGGTACGCTGGTCGGCGCCCTGGTCGGGATGTTCGCCGCGCTGAACGTCAGCGCCGCGATTGCCGCCCTGGAAGGCCTGATCGGGCACAAGTTTCTCAACGCCGACGTGTATTTCATCGACTACCTGCCATCGCAACTGCAGGTCGACGATGTGTTGATGGTCTGCGGCGCCGCGTTGATCCTGAGTTTCCTCGCCACCCTGTATCCAGCCTGGCGTGCCGCGCGCACCCAGCCTGCGGAGGCGTTACGTTATGAGTGAGTCGGGCATGAGTGAAAAAGCGATCTTGAGCTGCCGCAACCTGGGCAAATCCTACGAGGAAGGCCCGGAGTCGGTGGTGGTATTGTCGGGCCTGCAACTGGAGCTGCATCCGGGTGAGCGCGTAGCAATTGTCGGTACCTCCGGGTCGGGCAAAAGTACCTTGCTCAACCTGCTGGGCGGTCTCGATACACCGAGCACCGGCAGTGTCTGGCTGGCGGGGGAAGAACTCTCGGCGCTGAACGAGAAGGGCCGTGGCCTGTTGCGTAACCGCTCCCTGGGCTTCGTCTACCAGTTCCACCATTTGCTGCCCGAGTTCACCGCCCTGGAAAATGTCTGCATGCCGCTGTTGATCGGCCGCACGGCGATTCCAGAGGCCCGCCAGCGCGCTACCGCGTTGCTGGAGCGGGTAGGGCTGGGCCATCGCCTGGAGCACAAACCGGCGGAACTGTCCGGTGGCGAGCGCCAGCGGGTGGCGATTGCCCGGGCCCTGGTCAACAAGCCAGGCCTGGTGATGCTCGACGAGCCGACCGGCAACCTCGACTCCCACACCGCCCAGGGCATCCAGGACCTGATGCTGGAACTCAGCACCTCGATGCGCACCGCGTTCCTGGTGGTGACCCACGACATGAACCTGGCCCGGCAGATGGACCGCGTCCTGCATTTGCAGGAAGGTTGCCTGACGCCCATCTGACCGCCCGCAACCCGGCGCTGGTGATACGCGCCGGGTCTTTAATTTTTCTACGGTGCTCCGCGAATGTTCAGACCGTTATCGATCTTCATCGGCACGCGCTATACCCGCGCAAAGCGCCGCAATCGCTTTGTTTCGTTCATCTCCATGACCTCGATGATCGGCCTCGCCCTGGGTGTGCTGGCGATGATCGTGGTGCTGTCGGTGATGAACGGCTTCCAGCGCGAAATGAGCTCGCGCATCCTCGGCATGGTGCCCCATGCCACCATCGTCGGGGTCAATCCGATCGATGACTGGCAGCCAGTGGCCGCCGCCGCGCTGAAAAATCCCGAGGTGACCGCCGCTGTGCCGTTCACCGAGATGGAAGGCATGTTGAGCTATAAGGGCTCGATGCAGCCGATCCAGATCAGCGGCGTCGATCCGGCCCAGGAAGGCAAGGTGTCCATCGTCGCCCAGCATATCGTCCAGGGTCGTCTCGATGCCTTGAAGCCGGGGGAGTTTGGCGTGGTGATCGGTGAAATCACCGCCCGGCGCTTCCGCCTGAACGTCGGCGACAAGCTGACCCTGATCGTGCCGGAAGTCAGCACCGCGCCGGGCGGTATCACGCCGCGGATGCAACGGCTGAACGTGGTCGGTGTGTTCAAGGTCGGCGCCGAGCTGGATGGCTCCATGGCCCTGATCCATCTGGCCGACGCCGCACAGATGCAGCATTGGCAGCCGAACCAGGTGCAGAGCGTGCGGCTGGCGGTGAAGGACCTCTACGCTGCGCCGAAGGTGTCCGGCGATATCGCTACGGGCCTGGGCACGGACTACAAGGCCGACGACTGGACCCACACCCAGGGCAGCCTGTTCAGTGCCATGAAAATGGAAAAGACCATGATCGGCCTGCTGTTGCTGATGATTGTCGCGGTGGCGGCGTTCAACATCATCGCCACGCTGATCATGGTGGTGAACGACAAGGGCGCGGACATCGCGATCCTGCGCACCATCGGCGCCACGCCGCGGCAGATCATGGCGATCTTCATGGTCCAGGGCACGGTGATCGGTATCGTTGGCACGGTGATCGGCGGTGTGCTGGGGGTGATTGCGGCGCTGAACGTCAGTGAGTTGGTGGGTTGGCTGGAACGGGTCACCGGCCAGCACATCTTCAGCTCCGACGTGTACTTCGTCAGCAACCTGCCGTCGGAGCTTCAGCGCGGCGACGTGGTGCTGATCTGTGCCGCAGGCTTCATCCTGAGCTTCCTGGCCACCGTCTACCCGGCGTGGCGCGCGGCGAAGATCGAACCGGCGCAGGCGTTGCGGTATTCGTAAGGTCAGCGCGACCCCCCTGTGGCGAGGGGATTTATCCCCGCTGGGCTGCGAAGCAGCCCCAAAAGCTCTCATTCAATCTGGCAGATCGGGTTGGCAGGTTTAGGGCCGCTTCGCGCCCCAGCGGGGATAAATCCCCTCGCCACAGGGTTGGCGTTCGGCTCAACCTATTTTGGCAACTCAATCACGAACCGCGTCCAGCCATCGGCTGATTCACAGTGAATCTCGCCGCCATGGGCGCGGATGATCGAGCGGGTGATCGCCAGGCCCAGGCCGGCATGTTCGCTACTGCCTTCCCGGCGGGCCGGGTCGGCGCGGTAAAAACGGTCGAACAGGCGCGGCAGCAAGTCCGCCGGGATGCCTTCGCCGCTGTTCTCCACGCTCACGCTCAACGACTGGGCAGTCTCGATCATTCGTACCCGCACTTCACCGCCCATGGGGGTAAAACGCAGGGCATTGTCCAGCAGATTGGACAGGGCCCGGCGCAACATGCCGCGATCCCCCTCGAGGCGACCACTGCCCTCGCGGCTCAAGCGAACCTGGGCGTCTTCGGCCAGTGGCGCAAAAAACTCCAGCAGCACATCCACTTCCTGCGCCAGCTCCAGCGGTTCGCGGTGGGGTGCCAGCAGGCCATGGTCGGCCTTGGCCAGGTAGAGCATGTCGTTGACCAGTTGGGCCATCCATTGCAGCTCTTCGAGATTGCTGTGCAACGTCTCGCGGTAATCCTCCAGTGTGCGCTCGCGGGTGAGGGTGACCTGGGTGTGGGTCAGCAGGTTCGACAGCGGCGTGCGCAGTTCATGGGCGATGTCGGCGGAGAACGCCGAAAGCCGTTGAAAGGCGTCATCGAGGCGTCCGAGCATGGCGTTGATGCTGTGGGCCAATTCCGCCAGTTCGGCCGGCATGCGGTCTTCGGGCAGTCGGGCGTTGAGTGAGCGTGCCGAAACCCCGCCAGCGATGGCTCCCATGCGGCGAAGCGGCTGCAAACCGCGTTGGGCAACCCAGGCGCCGAGAAGGGCAGTTGCCAGGGCCGACAGGCCGACGGTCAGCCAGATCAGGCGCTGCATGCGTTGCAGGAAATGCTGGTGGTGGGTGATGTCCAGCAGCAGCGTCAGTTGCGGCGAGTCCGGGCGATCGGGGTACAGCGCTGCGTTCAGGACTCGGTAATCGGTGTCGGCATCGCTGAGGGTGAATAGGCCAGGGGTTTCGGGCAGTTGGGCCGGAATCTGGATCGAACTGTCATACCAGCGCACGCCGTCGCTGCCTTTGATACGCAGGGCCAGGTCGGCCTGTCGGCTCAGCTCGTCTTCCAGGCGGCGCTGGGTCTGCTCGGCATCGAGATCCTGAAGGGCGCGGCGCAGGCCGATCAGCTTGCCCTCCAGCAACTGCTGGTCCAACTCGATGAAGTGCGCCTCGCTGGCGCGGCTGAACAGTATCCCGGCAAACAGGGACACCACGGCGGTGCAGGCGGCGAACAGCAATGCCAGTCGGCTACTCAACGACCACCGGCCCCTCACAGGCTGCGCTCTTCAAGCACGTATCCCATGCCCCGCACGGTGTGGATGAGTTTGCTGGGGAACTCATCATCGATCTTGAGTCGCAGCCGCCGGATCGCGACTTCGATGACATTGGTATCACTGTCGAAATTCATGTCCCAGACCTGGGAGGCGATCAAGGATTTGGGCAGTACCTCGCCCTGGCGGCGCAGGAGCATTTCCAGCAAGGCGAACTCTTTGGCGGTGAGGTCGATGCGTCGGCCGCTGCGTTCGACACGGCGACGGATCAGATCCAGGCGCAGGTCCGCCAGTTGCAGGCTGGTTTCCAGGGGCGTCGAACCGCCCCG
The DNA here is from genome assembly GCF_057809755.1 of Pseudomonas sp. FG13. Lineage (NCBI taxonomy): Bacteria > Pseudomonadati > Pseudomonadota > Gammaproteobacteria > Pseudomonadales > Pseudomonadaceae > Pseudomonas > Pseudomonas sp. FG13. The sequence goes on along the minus strand of NZ_JBMDKO010000009.1, from coordinate 38,922 downwards.
GCGCAGCAGGCTGCGGACCCGTGCCAGCAACTCGGAAAAGGCGAAGGGTTTGACCAGGTAGTCGTCGGCCCCCAGTTCCAGGCCGTGTACCCGATCCTGTACCGCGTCCCGCGCGGTCAGGAACAGTACGGGGGTGTCCAGCCCGGCCCCGCGGACCGCTTGCAGAATCTGCCAGCCGTCGCAGCCGGGCAACATCACGTCGAGGATCAGCAGGGCGTAGTCACCGCTCAGGGCCAGTTGCTGGCCGCTAATGCCATCGGTCACCAGGTCGGCGTTGAACCCGGCCTCGCCGAGGCCCTGGCGCAGGTATTGGCCGGTTTTCGTTTGGTCTTCGACGATCAGCAGTTTCATAGGGCGGCTCAGGACAGGTTTCGGCGTGAGGTTATACCGCGGCAGGCACCGCTGCGGCGCAAGCTGACAAAGTTGTAATCAAGCTGTCAGGCGGCTGGCAGCCGCACGGGGATAGAGTTTGCGCACGTTGAATATTATCCGGTTGGAGTATGGACATGTTGATGGGAAAACGTTTGATCCTGGCCGCTTGTGCGCTGGCCTTCAGTGCGTCGTCGTGGGCCTCGCCGGGCCAGCATTTCGATTTCGGCCAGCCTGCGCCGGCGGCCAAGGCCAGCCGCACCATTGATGTGGTGATGGGAGACATGACCTTCGATCAGCGCACGCTCGACGTCAAAGCCGGCGAAACCGTGCGATTCGTGCTGATCAACAAGGGCCGGTTGCTGCACGAGTTCAATCTTGGCGACGCCGCGATGCACGCCGAGCATCAACAGGAAATGCTCAAGATGCAGCAGAGTGGGCAATTGATGCCGACGGGGATGGGGCATGGCTCGATGGACCATGACATGGCCGGTATGAACCATGACGATCCCAACAGCGTGTTGGTGGAGCCGGGCAAGACCGCCGAGCTGACCTGGACGTTCAGCAAGGCCACGCGCCTGGAGTTCGCCTGCAATATTCCCGGTCATTACCAGGCGGGGATGAAGGGTGACTTGACCGTCAGACAGTAAGCACTCAAAGGCTTGGGCAAAGGCTGATAGAATCCGCTGATTCTTCAGTCAGGTTTCCGTCATGCATCCCGCAGCCGAACATTCGCCGCTGGGCAAATCCAGCGAATACATCGCCACGTACACGCCGTCACTGCTGTTCCCGATTCCGCGTACCGCAAAATGGGCGGAGCTGGGCCTGACGGCCGACACCCTGCCGTACAAGGGCGTGGATTTCTGGAACTGTTTCGAGCTGTCGTGGCTTTTACCGTCCGGCAAGCCGGTGGTGGCGATCGGTGAGTTCGCGATTCCGGCGGACTCACCGAACATCATTGAGTCCAAGTCGTTCAAGCTGTACCTCAACTCGCTGAATCAGACCCCGTTCGCCGATACCGCGAGCCTGGAAGCGACCCTGCGCCAGGACCTCTCGGCGGCGGCGGGGAAACCGGTGCAGGTGCGGGTTCGCAGCCTCAAGGACGTGGAGCGTGAAGGCGTCGTGGCGCTGCCCGGCGTTTGCATCGACGACCTGGATATCAGCGTCGATTCCTACGCGCACCCCCGTCCGGAGCTGCTGCGATGCGATGAGTCGCGCATCGTCGAAGAAAGCCTGCACAGCCACTTGCTCAAATCGAACTGCCCGGTGACCAGTCAGCCGGACTGGGGCAGCGTTGTCGTGGAGTACCGCAGCGCAGCGCTCGATCCTGCCAGCCTGCTGGCCTACATCGTCAGCTTCCGCCAGCATTCGGATTTCCATGAGCAATGTGTGGAGCGGATCTTTCTCGACTTGCAGCGCTTGCTCAAGCCGGAGAAATTGACGGTGTATGCGCGGTATGTCCGGCGTGGTGGGCTGGACATCAACCCCTATCGCAGCACTGAAAGCGTGCAACTGCCGAACCTGCGGCTGGTTCGTCAGTAACCACCTGGCAGAGGTGATCCCCTGTGGGAGCGAGCCTGCTCGCGATAGCGATGGATCAGACAGCATTGAGGTCGGATGTGCTGCCGTCTTCGCGAGCAGGCTCGTTCCCACAAAGATGGCATCTCAGGTTGCAGTATAAAAAAGCCCCGCCATCGATGGAGCGGGGCTTTCTTTGTCCGGTGTTTCAGATCCCCATGTTGCCCAGCGTCAGCATGATGTTGCGCAAAGTCCCTGCAACGGCCGGGTGGCTGACTTCGAAGCGTTCCACGGCCAGGTTCACGCCATCCACCAGGTTGGTGTCCTGAAGGGTGTTCTCCAGCTGGATTTCGGCTTCGATCTGATCCATCAGTTGTTGCAGGTTTTCGCGCTCAGGTTCGGACAGGGGCGGGTTCTGGTCCAATTGCTCGCGCAGGGCATTGAGTTGTTCTTGCAGTTCGAGGCGCGCCATTGGCATTAACTCCCATAATTGATAAGCACAGCCATGGACCGCGGCAGTGCGTCAAAAGTCCATGGCTTGCCCTAAGAGTAATCCACCCTCACGTTCCCTGCATGATCCCGGTCAGGGCTTCTCGCCCTTGAGCCGACGCTGGCCGATGTCTGCCAGGCAGGTATCCAGTTCGCCCAGATGATCGATGACCGAATGCACCCCCAGACTGAACAGCGCTACCGTGGCCTTGGCGCGCCTGATTTCCCGCTGCTGTTGGCTCAGGGCTTGCCATTCGCTGGGTGTCAGGCCACACAGCGAGCCGCAGGAGGCCAATCCGATGGTCCACAAACCGGCGTTGAGCCCTGACTGCAGCAAACGAGGTTCGCCGCTGACCAATACACTTCCGTCCAATTGCTGGACGTTCAGCGTCATCAATGCCTGCCAGCAGGCATGAGGGGCCGGCCACGGATTATTTGTTGCAGGAAGTTGCGGTGATTTGATCCACGCCGGTAACGACGCCGCCAGGCCATGACTGACGGCTGGCGGCAGTTCATCGAGCCAGGCGCAGGGAATTTCTTGCAGTTGCAGGTGCCGCAGGCTTTCGAGGGCGCCGGGTGTCGGTTGCGCATGTTCGGCCGGCGTTGTCCCTGGTTGGCGAGTGCGTGCCCCGAAGTCCACCAGACATCCGCTGAGGCCAAACAGTACGGCGGTGAGGCTGGGAGCGGGGAGGGGCAGGGCTTCGGCGCGGGGCATTGGGGTCATCCTTGAAATAAGCCGAGCCTAGCGTGCTTCAATGACAGTCCAGTGACAGAGAAATGAAAGGGTCGGGTCGTGGAAATGTCCTACGAGCAGCTTCTTTTCCATGCTGCCTATCGGCGCTTTCCACCTTATACTACCCACCATCTTACCGCCTGGGCTCGGCGCCCTTGCCTGAATGAACCAAGGAGTTTTCCCTATGCGCTGGAGCCATCGCCTAGCTCAGTTGTTTCTTTCCGCCAGTGTGTTGCTGGTGCCGTTCGCCGCTCAGGCCGCTACGGAAGAAGATCCATGGGAAAGCATCAACCGTCCTATCTTCACCTTCAACGACACCGTTGATACCTACGCGCTCAAGCCACTGGCCCAGGGTTATCAGTATGTGACGCCGCAGTTCCTTGAAGACGGCATCCATAACATGTTCCGTAACATCGGCGATGTGGGCAACCTGGCTAACGACCTGTTGCAGGCCAAGCCGGCCTCCGCCGGGGTCGACACGGCCCGGTTGATCTTCAACACCACGTTCGGCTTGCTGGGCTTCTTCGATGTCGGCACCAAGATGGGACTGCAACGTAGCGATGAAGATTTCGGCCAGACCCTCGGCTATTGGGGCGTGGGCAGCGGCCCCTACGTGATGCTGCCGTTGCTGGGGCCAAGCACGCTGCGCGATGCGCCGGCCAAGCTTGTCGATAACTACACCACGCCCTATCCCTACATCGACAATGTGTCGGTGCGTAACTCCATCTTCGGTCTGAACGTCGTCGATACCCGCGCCAGCCTGTTGTCGGCCGAGAAACTGGTGAGCGGCGACAAGTACGTGTTCATCCGTAATGCCTACCTGCAGAACCGCGAGTTCAAGGTCAAGGATGGCCAGGTCGAAGACGATTTCTGATTCGATCCAGAGACAAACGGAAGGCGGCCCTGGAGGCCGCCTTCCGCGCTTTTGCGCGTTGTCCGGCCGATTTGTCCTTCCATTGAGTTACGCTTCGCTCGGTTCTTATAACTCTCTGTACTTTGACAAATAAAGACGGCAAGCGGCTATTCGCATGAGCTTGAAACGCCCCGCGGATGGGAGTACCGTCTGCGCCTTAGAAGGGCACCTCTGATGTAATCGTGTGTAGGGCAAAGGCCTGAAGCCGGTACGACAGAGAGGCTAGAAAGCGAATCCAGTAGTGCGTGCAAGGCCAGATGGCCCAGCCGACTACGCCAACCTAATTCTGGCGCCGTTTGCCCACATGCCAAAAACCAGTGCCACGCTGCTGATAATCGATGATGACGAAGTGGTGCGAGCCAGTCTCGCAGCCTACTTGGAAGACAGTGGTTTCAGCGTCCTGCAGGCCAGCAACGGCCAACAGGGTCTTCAGGTATTCGAGCAAGACAAGCCCGACCTGGTCATCTGCGACCTGCGCATGCCGCAGATGGGCGGACTTGAGCTCATTCGCCAGGTCACCGGAATTTCGTCGCAGACACCGGTCATCGTGGTGTCGGGCGCCGGCGTGATGAATGACGCGGTCGAGGCATTGCGCCTGGGCGCGGCGGATTACCTGATCAAACCTCTCGAAGACCTGGCAGTGCTCGAGCACTCGGTGCGCCGAGCCCTGGACCGTTCGCGGCTGTTGGTAGAAAACCAGCGTTATCGGGAAAAGCTGGAAACCGCCAACCGTGAGCTGGAAGCCAGCCTCAACCTGTTGCAGGAAGACCAGAACGCCGGGCGCCAGGTGCAGATGAACATGTTGCCGGTCAGCCCCTGGGCCGTCGACGATTTCCGGTTTGCCCACCAGATCATCCCGTCGTTGTACCTGTCGGGGGATTTCGTGGACTATTTCCGGGTCGATGAGCGACGGGTGGCGTTCTACCTGGCGGATGTTTCCGGCCATGGTGCTTCGTCGGCTTTCGTCACGGTGCTGCTGAAGTTCATGACCACGCGGCTGCTGTTCGAGTCCAAGCGCAACGGCACGCTGCCAGAGTTCAAGCCGTCTGAGGTCCTGGGGCATATCAACCGGGGCCTGATCAGTTGTAAGCTGGGTAAGCACGTCACGATGGTCGGTGGAGTCATCGACGAGGAGACGGGCTTGCTGACCTATAGCATCGGCGGTCACCTGCCGTTGCCTGTGTTGTATACGCCAGACAGTGTTCGGTATCTGGAAGGGCGTGGTTTGCCGGTGGGCCTGTTCAATGAGGCAACCTACGAAGACCACGTGCTGGAATTGCCGCCGGTATTCAGCTTGACGCTGATGTCTGATGGCATTCTGGATCTTTTGACAGAGCCTACACTCAAAGAGAAAGAAGCGGCCTTGCCTGAACGGGTGAGCGCAGCGGGCGGCAGCCTGGAAGGCTTGCGCCAAGTGTTTGGATTAGCCACGCTAGGGGAGATGCCGGATGATATCGCCCTGTTAGTGTTGAGCAGGAACCTTTGATGAGTACTGGTAGAATCCAGTTCGCCGAGCAGGACGGCACATTTGTCCTGAAGTTTGTCGGTGAAGTGCGCCTGACGCTGTGTTCGGCGCTGGATGCGACTATTGAGCGGATCTTCACCGCGCTGAATTTCAGCGCCATCGTGATCGACCTGACCGAAACCCGCAGTATCGACAGCACCACACTTGGCCTGCTGGCCAAACTGTCGATCCTGTCGCGGCAGAAGGTCGGCTTGCTGCCCACCGTCGTCACCACCCATAACGACATCACCCGTCTGCTGCAATCGATGGGTTTCGATCAGGTGTTCAACATCGTGAGCGACCCGGTGCCGTGCCCTGAGTGCCTGGATGACCTGCCTGACCAGGACCAGTCCGAGGAAGACGTGCGGATCAAGGTGCTCGAAGCCCACAAGATCCTCATGGGGCTGAACGAATCCAATCGTGAAGCGTTCCATGACCTGGTGAACGCGCTGGAACGTCCCTGATCCAGGGGTCCCATCGCGAGCAGGCTCGCTCCCACAGGGATTGGGCTGTACTCAGTTGATGAGGGTTACGCGAAACTTGTGGGAGCGAGCCTGCTCGCGATGACGTCTGTTCTGTCGTCCAATCCCTCAGTGCGAAGCCAAGCCATTCCAACATGAAAAGGGGGCGAACCCATCAAGGTTCGCCCCCTTTTGCATGCCTGTGAATCAGCTCAGAGCTTGGCTTGCAGCAACGCCTCGAGCTTCTCCTGGTCCCGGGCAAACTGACGGATACCTTCTGCCAGCTTTTCGGTAGCCATGGCGTCCTCGTTGGACAACCAGCGGAACTGCGCTTCATTGAGGCTCAAGCGCGCTTCACCGGCTTGGCCTGGTGCCAGCTTGCGCTCCAGCTTGCCTTCGTCGGCGGCCAGTTTTTCCAGCAGTTCCGGGCTGACGGTCAAGCGGTCGCAACCGGCCAGTTGTTCGATCTGGTTGAGGTTGCGGAAGCTGGCGCCCATGACCACGGTCTTGTAGTCATTGGCCTTGTAGTAGTTGTAGATGCGTGTCACCGACTGGACGCCTGGATCATCGGCACCGGTGTAGTCGTTGCCATTGGCTTTCTTGTACCAGTCGTAGATACGTCCCACGAACGGCGAAATCAGGAACACCCCGGCGTCGGCACAGGCCGCGGCCTGGGCGAAGGAGAACAGCAGGGTCAGGTTGCACTGGATGCCTTCACGCTCCAGTTGCTCGGCGGCGCGGATGCCTTCCCAGGTCGAAGCGATCTTGATCAGCACGCGATCACGGCCAATGCCGGCCTTGTCGTACAGTTCGACCAGGCGATGGGCACGTTTCAGCATGGCATCGGTGTCGAACGACAGGCGCGCATCCACTTCGGTGGAAATGCGCCCTGGAATCACCTTCAGGATCTCTCCCCCGACCGCCACACCGAAGCGGTCGCTGGCCAGGCCCACATCACCCTTGCAGTCCGCCACGCAGGCGTTCAACAGCTCTGCATAGCCTTGCATCGCCGAGGCCTTCAGCAGCAGGGAAGGGTTGGTGGTGGCATCTACCGGTTTGACGCGGGCAATGGCTTCGAAGTCGCCAGTGTCGGCCACGACGGTGGTGAATTGCTTGAGTTGTTCCAGCTTGGAAGTCATGAGCGTGCTCTGTCCTATGGGTCTGTTGACATTACCCGAGGGCCGGCGGCCACTCAAGGGCGTGTGCGGGGATCAATGGCCCCGGTGGCAACAACCTGAAAACGGCTGTTTGAAAGGGCGGGGCAGGTACCGGTAGATACGATGCCAAAACCGCGTGCAGGTTCAACCCAAATGACCGTCAGCGCCCTTCCAGCAACCCAGCGGCCTGATCCAGCAGCGCCAACGGATCCTTGCTCTTATGGATATCTACCGACAACAGTTGCCGAAAGCGTCGCGCCCCTGGAAAGCCTGTACCCAGGCCCAGCACGTGGCGGGTGATATGGTGCATCGCCCCACCAGCGGCCAGGTGATTGGCAATATAGGGTCGCAACTGTGCCAGCGCCTCGGCCCGGGTGATGACCGGCGCGGTGCTGCCGAACAGCTGTTGATCGACCTCGGCCAGCAGATAGGGGTTATGGTACGCCTCGCGCCCCAGCATCACGCCGTCGAAGGTCTGCAGATGCTCATGGCACGCCTCAAGCGTCTTGATCCCGCCGTTGAGCACGATTTCCAGCTCCGGAAAATCCGCCTTCAACCGCGCCACCACGTCATAGCGCAGGGGCGGGATATCACGATTCTCCTTTGGCGACAGCCCCTCCAGGATCGCGATCCGCGCATGCACGGTAAAACTCGTGCAACCGGCCTCGCGCACCGTGCCAACGAACTCACACAGCTGCTCATAGCTGTCCCGCCCGTTGATCCCGATCCGATGCTTGACCGTCACCGGGATCGACACCGCATCACGCATCGCCTTCACACAATCGGCCACCAACCCCGGATGCCCCATCAGGCACGCACCGATCATGTTGTTCTGCACCCGATCGCTTGGACAACCGACATTGAGGTTGACCTCGTCGTAGCCATGCTCCTGGGCCATCTTCGCGCAGGCGGCCAGATCCGCCGGGACACTGCCGCCCAACTGGAGCGCCAGGGGATGTTCGGTTTCGTGATGACGCAGGAAACGCTCATGGTCGCCGTTGAGCAGGGCGCCGGTGGTGACCATTTCGGTGTAGAGGAGCGCGTTTTTGGAGAGGATGCGCAGGAAGTAGCGGCAGTGGGCGTCTGTCCAATCCATCATCGGCGCAACGCTGAAGCGGCGAGACAAGGTCTGCGGGGGAGCTGGGTATAGAGGCATCGGGGATCTGGACGGAAAGGCGGAAGGCCGCAGTTTATCAGGAAAGAGGTCGGCGAGGTTTGGATGGGAGTTGAGTGTCTAGGGCTTCGCTTGTTGGTGAGTCCGTGTAGGTATGGGGTCGAGGTTAAATAAATCTGAGAATCATCTAGCCGGCCTCCCCACCTCACGGAGGTGGCGCAAAATTCAAGGTGCGAACTTAGACTTTTGCTGTGAGGAGGCCGTGATGAAATTCTGTGGTATAGACCTGCATTCAAACAACAGCGTTGTAGTGGTTACCGACGAAACGGACCGGGTCCTGCTCAGTCGGCGCTGTCCTAATGAGCTGACAAAAATCCTCCCGCTGCTCGAACCGCATCGTGCCGAATTGCTCGGTGTCGTGGTCGAGTCGACCTACAACTGGTATTGGCTGGTCGATGGTCTCAAGGCGGCAGGCTTCGAAGTAAAGCTGGCCAACCCCGTGGTGATGCAACGCTACGACGGTTTAAAGCATTCTGACGATAAGGATGATGCGGCGTTCCTGGCGCATTTATTGCGACTCGGGATATCGCCGACGGCTATATCCATCCGCCGCAAGAACGGGCGCTGCGCGATTTGGCACGTAAACGTATTCAGTTGGTCCGCAGTAGGACGCAGCACATTCTTGCGGTGGAGAACATCATGGCGCGCCAGTTTGGCCACGGGTTGAGCTGCAATGAAGTCAAAGGACTGTCAGCGACATCCGTGGACAGGCTTAGCCTGACCACGGATATCGCTCTGGCGATGAAAGCCAATGTCGCGATCATCCAGGCGATGCAGGCTCAGATTGATATCCTTGAGGACCGCTTACTGCATGAAGCTCGCCTGCGGCCGGAGTTCTGCTTGTTAAAAACGATGCCTGGAATCGGCGAAGTGCTGGCCACGGTTATCATGCTGTAAACCGGCGATATCGAGCGCTCTGCCGACGTGGGCAACTTCGCCTCCTATGCCCGTTGCGTACAGAGTGCGCATTACTCTAATAGTAAGAAAAAGGGCGAAGGCAATACCAAGAACGGCAACGCTTACTTGATTTGGGCCTTTATCGAAGCGGCGAATTTTGCTCGGCGTTTCAGTGAAGAGGCCAAACGTTTTTTCGAGAAAAAGAAAGCCAAGACCAATGCCGTGGTCGCCACCAAAGCGCTGGCGCACAAACTGGCGCGGGCGAGTTATCACATCCTGAAGGAGAAACAGCCATTTGATGCCAAGCGCTGTTTCGCCTGAAGGGGCGGGTTAAGGTGATGGCCGATCAACCAAAAAGGGACTGGGCGTGAACCATGAAATCTGAGTGGCGACCGGCTGTCACCGCCTGAGTGTGTTGTAACCGGGTCGTCCGCCATGTGAGCCCGCTGAGACTGGACGTGTTTTTGCACGAGCCACAGTTCTGTGACACGTTTTGGCCACATTGGCGGCTCCAACGTTTCTCTGGGGCAGTTGACTGCCAGGGCGGTGCTCGCTGTATCGCTACCGCTTGATCCACATGGGTGTCAGGCACGACTCGGTCGTAGCCAATAAAGAGGAAACGGGGTCGGCGGGTTCAACCGATCAGGTTGAGTTAAAGAGCAATCCCTGCAGTTAAAAACCGCAGGGGGCGGAGGCTTTTAACCTTGACTTGAGACCGGCTAATGGGTGTCCCTTTTATTCCTTGCTCAGGTGATAGCAGCAACGCTCTGCGAATATATACTGGTTATACGTACAGTTTTTGAATTTTAAGTTAACTTGCTAGCCACAGCATGCTGCATGCTCACGCGACCAGTTTGAAGCTAATGTAGCTTTCGTCTCATGCGCCATTCGTCGAGCATCACGGAAAAAGCGTGACCTAGGGATGGAAGACGGTGTCGTATGTAATGATATTTTAGTAAATCGTTTGACGGATTAACCTTTTATGTTAATCTGAAACTGGAGATGGAGAATCACCATCTCGTCGGAGGTAGGTATGTTGACAGAAATCGGTAAATTTTTGAGGAAGGTAAGAATAGATAGAAACCTTCTGCTCAAGGATATGGCCCTTGGGCTTGAAGTCAGCCCTGCATATTTGTCCACCGTAGAAACAGGTAAAAAAACCTTTAGCGATGATTTCGTGCAGAAAATCGCCAAGTATTTAGGGTTCTCGCCTGGTTCAAAGGAATATGAAGAGCTTAACGAGGCTGCAATTCGGACACGCGGACAGGTAGAAGTCCCTTTTCATGGAATGACACAAAGGCATCAGGAGGTTGCTATGGCATTTTCGAGACAATTCGAAGAAATGAAAACAACAGAGCTGGACCAGATTTTGGCTGTGTTGACGAGAGCAAAAAAATGAAGAGGTAGGGCTTATGAGTGGGCCGCGTTGTGAGGTGCCTCCGCTAAGCGGAGCTCAAATTGCTGAAATTGCTGAAGTTATTCGGCGAGATATGCAGATTAAGACGGATGATTTCCCTCTGATCCATTTCCTTGAGCTCGCTATGCCGAGGCTTTTTCCAGGCTTTGCCTTAGAGGTGGGTCTCAAGGGTGAGATGGGCGCGAACCATGGTTTGACGATCCCTGCCGAGAATGTGATCAGGCTCCGAGAGGACGTCTATGATGGCTTGTTCAGGGGGCAGGGGAGGGATCGATTTACAGCGGCTCATGAGCTCGGTCATTACATTATGCATAGGACAGTGCCGATTGTTTTCCATCGGCAGGAGCATGGCCGTTTAGCTTCTTTTCGGGATAGCGAATGGCAAGCCAATACGTTTGCGGGAGATCTTCTGATGCCCCGCTCACTGATGCTCCAATGCAGAAGCATTGATGAAGTAGTCGGGCGCTTTGGTGTCAGTTCCCAAGCTGCGATAGTACAGAACAGAAAGCTGAACAAATTTGGAATGAGGATTTTGACGTGATTGAAGTTGGCTCTTCGGTCACATCGGTAAGCTTTGGGGGAGGGGCTTACCCTTGCACTTTGGCTGCGACGGCAATGTTAGTCATTTCCTAGCAGATGGCAAGAAAAAATTTCCTTCTGCTAAGGAGGTGACTATGAACGATGCCTAATAAACCAGCACCAAAAGGGTTCCGTTGGGTCTGCTGCCGCTATCGCCGAGTGAAAAACTCGCAGCGCGTACTCGACGCATGGGACTACGGTCATGAAGCATGGTGCTTCTTGGTCAGATGCTGACTTTGCTGTGCCTTCTCCAAGACTAACTCGGGGAATATCGCAAGCGAAGAAAAAGCCCGGGAAGTGCTACTAACACTCCCAGGCTCTTGGTGAGGTGAATGAGGGTCTACCTAACCACCCTGATCCCTACACAGATGTCTTTGGACAGACGTCGGGAGTGTAGTCGCGGTACGGGATCAGGGCAAGCGAAAACCCTCCAACCCTTCAAGGGGAGGAGTCTGTCATGGCTTACTCAGCTACGAAGAGCGTTTATGTGCGCCGCTATTTCCGTTATCGACATGGTCGATGGGAAAGCGTCTGCCAGCACTGGCGTTCATGTCCCGGTCAGATGAATCTGTTCTGATGGCCAGATGGGCGGCCCGAGAGGGTTGCCCATCACCTATTGTGTCTAGGGCGCTGCTAGACAGTGGCCTTCATCACAAGCCCATTCGTTTCCTAATGACAGTTGCGAGTCCGGTGAATTCAGCAGCGGCCTCGGCAACCTGTGCGTTATAGCCAGAGTTCACCTTTCCTTTAAGCTTGCCGATTGCCAAGCCGTACTCCTGAGCTTGAGGAGCCAGGCTATGGAAATCTTTAATAGCTGCCAGTTTGTTGGACGGAAAAGGAGCAGTGGCGGGATCTACAGCTCGTAATACATCCACTACCCTGTTTTTTACTCGAGGAGAAATTTTACTCTCCCAGTAATCATGTGGCCGAGTGGAAATTCTTCCGGACGAGACTTTATAAGCTGAGGTTACATAACCCAGATAGGTAGGAGAGCCAAGCAGCAACTGATCTCTGGCCTCGTCAGAGGCTAGGCCTCTGACCGTTTTCCAATCCGTGATCCATCGTGCTAAGGCACGGCCAACAGTAGACAGAGCCCGAAGCGAAAACAGGTCTGCGGCTACAGGGGTGCAAAAGAAGTCGGAGTCAAGCAGTACTGCTCTGTTGAGGGGGCCGACGTTTGGCCCGATGTCATAAATGACTAGGTCGACTTCGTAGCGCTCTCCCATCTCTCTCGCGGCGGTCGAGAGTGCGCACATCACGTCATAGTCGCGACCTTTGCGAGCGAAAGATCCTGTCCATGCAGAAGGCAGTTCTTCCTCGTAGTCGGCCAAAAGTACGTCGCCTGGGCAGAGGTAAAGCCCATCTCTGATTTTATAAGCATCGACGGGTTTGATGCCGCCTTTACCATCCACGACTGGTTTGATGGCTGACCATAGCGTGCCGCCATTTACGTCGTCCGACTCTCCCAGAAGCATGTCGAGCTTTTTTTCGTCGAGATAGAACGCCGTCAAATTACATTGGGGATCCGCATCGACCATTAGGACGCTGAGCCCCTGGTCAGCAAGGGCCTCGGCCACGTTGACGGTGAGAGTGGTTTTACCGACGCCACCCTTATGGTTAAAAAACGTGAGTGTACGCATCATCTGGCTCCCTGATTAAACGATGATGCTAGCACTGTGCTATTGATGGTGTGCAGCGAATTGTGGAGTTAGCAAGGTAGGCACTAGGATATCTCTACCCAAGGTTGATGCTACAAATTTGCTACATCAGACGATGCCGGGCCGCTGATACCTCCAAACTGCTGGGAGTAACTGAGAGCCTTTGTCCAGTCCATCACCGGGGCAACGCTGAAACGGCGAGACAGGGTCTTCGGGGGAGCTGGGTATAGAGACATCGGATATCTGGACAGAAAGGCGGAGAGCCGCGGTTTATCAGGAAAGCGCTCAGCAAGGTCTGAAGCTGCAAGATCGCGCAACTCTCACGTCCACACACTCTACCGCTGAATGAAGCGGGACGCCCATCGCCGATGTCCTGCCAAAGACCGCGCTAGCCCATTTGTCGGCTGATTTGCAGCGCCAGACATCTCGGTCGATATCTCGGAATAACGGCAGCGCTATGCCGACCCTTTCCAAGAGAGACAAAACATGAATGTCAGGACCATGAACCTCGCCCCGAGGTCTGCCGCCTTCTTCTCGCTTATTGTTATGGTGGTCTTTGCCCTGGGCATCATCGCCCTGTTGCAGATGGGTAAGCTGCGAGACTCGGAGCAGGATGTCGAAACCAACTGGATGGCGAGTATCCGTCAGACAGCCAAGATGCAGACTGGCATCTTGCGCCTGCGTCTTGAAAGCATCCGTATCACGGTGACCGTCGACGAACAACAGCGCCAAACCCGCATCGCTTCGTTGAGCGGCTACCGCAGCACGTTGCAGGAGGCCCTCAATCGTTACGAACCCTTGATTACCGGACCGACAGAGCGTGAGCTCTACCAGGCGGTGTCCACCGACGTGCAGCAGTATTTCAAGCTGTTGGACGAGCTGGAACCGTTGCTGCGAAGTGGTGACAACGCTGCTGCCATTACCCTGATCAATGCTCGCATCAGCCCGATGACCAATACCCTGCAGGACAAGATGACCAAGCTCTCGGACTTTAACGACGAGGGTGCCAAGCGTGCCGGCCTGGAGGCTGCCTCGACTTATAGCCATGGCGTAACGCTGGTGATTGGCCTACTGGTGATGACCGTGGTCCTTACCGTGGTGCTGGCTGCGGTGCTGACTCGAAGCATCACCACGCCCATCAACGATGCCCTGTCCGTGGCCGAGCGCATCGCCGGCAGCGACCTGTCCCGGGAGGTCTCGGTCAGTGGCCGCGATGAAGCCGGGCGTCTGCTGGCCGCCCTGGCGAAAATGCAGAGCAATCTGCGGGAAACCATTGCTCGCATCGCTGACTCCTCCACCCAACTGGCATCGGCCTCTGAAGAAATGACCGCAGTGACCGAAGACGCCAGCCGCGGATTGGTGCGGCAGAACGATGAGGTCAATCAGGCCGCCACCGCCGTGACCGAAATGAGCGCCGCGGTGGATGAGGTGGCACGTAATGCCGAAGCCGCCGCCCAATCTTCCCGCGAATCCATGGAGTTCACCCGCTCGGGGATCGAGAATGTGGCGCAGACCCTCAAAGCCATCGAAAGCCTGGCCGGCAACGTGGCCAGCACTGGAGATCAGGTCAAGGCCTTGTCCAGCAGGGCCCAGGACATCAGCAAGGTGGTCGAGGTGATTCGTGCGATTGCCGAGCAGACCAATCTGCTGGCGCTGAACGCGGCCATTGAGGCCGCCCGCGCCGGCGAGCAAGGTCGCGGCTTTGCCGTGGTGGCCGATGAAGTCCGGGCTCTGGCACACCGCACCCAGCAGTCGACCCAGGAAATCGAACAGATGATCAGCGCGATTCAGGCCGACTCGACCCAGGCAGTGGGCGCCATGAACGTCAGCGCCCAGATGGCCAGCAGCTCAATTTCGGTGGCGCAGAACGCCGACCAGTCGCTCAAGCAGATCGCCGAGACGATTACCCGTATCAATGAACGCAACCTGCTGATCGCCACCGCCTCCGAAGAGCAGGCGCAGGTGGCTCGCGAGGCCGACCAAAACCTGACCAGCATCCGCGAGCTGTCGATCCAGAGCGCGGCGGGCGCTACTCAGACCGCCGGCGCTTGCGGTGAGATGGCGAACCTGGCGATTGAACTGAATCGCCTGGTGGCGCGTTTCAAGGTCTGACACGTGCAGGCGAAGTGTCGTACCCGTTTCCGTATTCGACTATGGGCGCATTGTTATGCAGGTTGTGGTGTCCGCATTGAGTTCCACAAGACTCAATGCCCCATCGTGAAAGGAACAGCCGGTGTCGATGTAGACGACATTACCCAGGCAGGTGACGCTCGATACGGTTGAGTGCCCGACGTAAAGCCGGCTTATTCCCCTGATGGGGTCATTATTCTGCTGTTCGATTTTCCCCCGGGCATACAGCGCTGTTTTCAGGGCGCGGTGGCGGCTGTCTTCTCCAAAATGTCCGGACAAGGCGTCTTTGGCAGTCTGCCAGTCGCCATCGTCGTGTAGTAACGGAGCTTCGGCGTGCACGATGCCCATTTTTCTTCCGTCTACCAGGTCAACTTCAATGATCAGCGGAAGTCCCTGGAGGACATTGGACAGTTCATGCTGGGTCTTGGCTGCCAGTTCATAGAGCCAGGCCCCGCCGTTTCGGGTGTGCCTGGCAATGTCGCCCTGTCCGGACACACAGTCGATGAGCATCTGTTCATGATTGCCTCGGACCGCGTGAAACCAGGGCTCCGTGAGCCAGTTCATCACGTCCAGGGAGTCCGGGCCGCGATCGATCAGGTCGCCAACCGAGAAAACACGATCCCGTTCAGCATTGAAATTGGCGTTAACCAAAAGCGACTTCAGAAGTTTGAAGTGTCCATGGACATCACCTACGACAAAGTCCCGGCCTTTTCCATTGGGGGAGAACGTTCTGATCGTGTTCATCGTCGGCATTTCATGTGGAGAAGGGAGAAGAGGAAGCAGCTTGCTCGCTCTTCTGGCCCGATAACACTATTTTTTCAATTGATAGTCCTGGCCCCACACCCGTACAGAACTGATGGGCTCGTTCTGCCCATCGAAGATGAACTTCTGCCGCACGGCGGCCTTGGGTGGAACAGTGACTTCATCCGGGTTTTCCATTGCCTTGAGGCTGTTGGCATAACCTGCCTGGTCGATAGCCAGCAAGACACCCGTCTGCCTGAGGTTGATCAGGCGCAGTTGCGTGTCGGTACTGTTCTTGAAACCGAGAGTGACTGTAAGGTTGTCATCGCTGGGCTCCAGTTTCAGCACCTCGACGCCAATGCGCTCTTTCATTTGTTCGCCGGAGGAAATGATCGCTGCGCCATCGGTGCCCTGGGCTGATTCGCGGCCATCGAGTACACCTTCGCTCACACCGCCCAACAGGTTCTTCCCAGCCGTGATGAACGATGAAACGGCGGCTTTGGTCGAGTCCTTGATGAGGCTGCCATCGGCCGGTTCAGCTTCGGCGAAGCACAAAGTGCTGGCCATGAGGCTGGAGACAAAGAAGAGGGAGCGTGACGGCAAGAGAGTCATACTGGAGTCCTTGAGAATGATCTGCAGCGTCGAGGCATGCAATGGCTGTCGAGTTTATCGCTGACCTACCCGCAAGATGAAATAAATCGGTGCGGTTTCGAAGGGGGCAGGGGTTGAGCGAGTCGATGATAGTGCGATCAGTTCATGGGGCGGCATCAGCTGCACTGGCTTGAATCGCCTGACCAATGCACTTCTCGAACACCTGCACCATGGGGCCAAGAGTGCAGTTGTAAGCTGCAATGTTTGCAAAGATCCACTCTTCCTTTTCGATGCCCCACCAACTGATTTCAAACCCGGCATTCATGATGAGATGTTCGAAGAGAATGCGTTGGGCACGTCCATTGCCTTCGCGAAAGGGGTGGACGACGTTGATATCGGAATAGGCATCGGCCACGGCAACGATCAGGTCCGCCCGGGACAGTCCTTCGAACCAATGGGCGGCGGCCATGTTGCTGAAAATTTTCCCGGCTTCTTTTTCCATGAACTGCGGCTGGCAGAAGCGTGTGTCTTGCTTGGCCATCCCGACGGTGCGCAGTTCTCCGGCCCACTCGTACAAATCCGAGAAGAGTTGCCGGTGGATGTTCTGGAGGTAGGCCAGGTCGTAAGGGGGAGGGTTGAATTCGACGTGGTCCGCCGCGATGGCCGTGAGTTGTTGTTCGGCTTCGCTCAAGGTGGGTTCGTCGCGGATATCGAGTTTGTTGCGAAGGACAGTGGAGCCCGGGTAGCAATAGGCGTCTTCACCGACCCCATATTTGTCGGGCATCAGGTTCTGGTCTTGGTGAAGGTCTTCAAGACTTCTTCACGGGTCGGCATTTTGCATTCGCCATCGGAAAAGGTC
Source organism: Pseudomonas sp. FG13 (assembly GCF_057809755.1). NCBI lineage: Bacteria > Pseudomonadati > Pseudomonadota > Gammaproteobacteria > Pseudomonadales > Pseudomonadaceae > Pseudomonas > Pseudomonas sp. FG13. Next base: position 21,732 of record NZ_JBMDKO010000009.1, on the reverse strand, counting down.
ACTTTGAAGCCTTCCAGGCGCAGGCTGGCCGCATAGTTGGACCGACGTGTCCTGGCCGCGTAGGCCTTCTTGGTTTCAAGGCTGATAGTGCCCATGGGGCTGGACCTCAAATCGCGTGGGTGAATGGATTATAACCCACCGATGACCAATGGCGCTTGCATCGCCCTGCTTCTCCAAATACTGTATGCATAACCAGTATCGAGAGCCCTCCCATGCAACTGATCGCCAAGCTCGGCATTCTCGCCGACGCTGCCAAGTATGACGCCTCCTGCGCCAGCAGTGGTGCACCCAAGCGCAGCTCTCGCGGTCGTGACGGGTTGGGGGCCACGGACGGCATGGGCATTTGCCATAGCTACACGCCGGATGGGCGCTGCGTCTCGCTGCTCAAGGTGCTGCTGACCAATTTCTGCCTCTATGACTGCCAGTACTGCGTCAACCGCCGCTCCAGCAACGTGCCGAGGGCGCGCTTTACGCCGGAGGAGGTGGTGCGCCTGACGCTGGATTTCTATCGTCGCAATTGCATCAGCGGGCTGTTCCTGAGTTCCGGCATCATTCGGTCGGCCGACTACACCATGGAGCAACTGGTACGCGTGGCGCGTCTGTTGCGGGAGGTGCATCAGTTTCGGGGCTATATCCACCTCAAGACCATTCCCGATGCCGATCCGTTGCTGATCGAGGAGGCCGGGCGGCTGGCCGATCGCCTGAGCGTGAACATCGAATTACCCAGCGAGGCCAGTCTCAAGCGCCTGGCGCCGGAGAAGCAGCTGGTCACGATCCGCCAGGCCATGGGCACCATCCATCAGGGCCAGCAAGCGGTGGCCGGAGAAGCACGCGCGCCTCGCTTCGCCCCGGCCGGGCAGAGCACCCAGGTGATCGTCGGGGCCGATGCCACGGACGATCATGCGATCCTGCAGAATGCCGAATCGCTCTACCAGGGGTATGGCCTGCGGCGGGTCTACTACTCGGCTTTCAGCCCGATTCCCGACAGCCCCGCCAGCGTGCCATTGGCGGCGCCGCCGTTGTTGCGCGAGCACAGGCTGTACCAGGCTGACTTCCTCATGCGCGGCTACGGCTACAAGGCGGGTGAAATCCTGGGGGGCGCCGGCAACCTGGACCTGGACATCGACCCCAAACTGGCCTGGGCGCTGGCGAACCGTGAAGTGTTCCCCCTCGACGTCAACCGTGCCGAACCCGCGTTGCTGGCGCGTATTCCGGGAATTGGCTTGCGCAGCGTGCAACGCCTGGTGGCGCTGCGCCGGGAACGACGGGTCCGCTACGACGATCTGGTGCAGTTGCGTTGCGTGCTGGAAAAGGCGCGACCGTTCATCGTCACCAGCGACTACCGGCCCGCCGACGCTCAGATGCGCAGCGGCCTGCTGCGGGCGCGCTTGCGTGAGCCCCAAGGGCCGATGCAAATGGGGTTGTGGGGATGATTGCGCTGGATTGCCAGGATGATTTCCTGATATGGCGCGACCAGGCCCGCAAACTGCTCGGCCACGGCATCGACCCCGCTGAGGTGACCTGGACCCAAGGCCCCATGGCCGATTTGCTGGCCATGCCGACGCCGCTGCCGTCAGGCCCGGGTCCGTTCTCCACACGAGTGCCGGCGGCCTTGTTGACCCAGCTCGAGCAGGCCGGCCGTTACCAGGGCGAACAACGCTGGAGCTTGTTGTACGAAGTGCTCTGGCGTGTCGCCCATGGCGATCGCACGGCGATGCTCGCCGGTGATCGCCTGGGCAGCGAATTGCAGCGACGGATCAAACAAGTCAGCCGCGAGGCCCATCACCTCCATGCGTTTGTGCGCTTCATACCCTTGCCGCAGGCGCTTGCCGAGCAGTTGCAACTGGACCTCGTGGCCTTTCACGAGCCGGCCCATGACATCCTCGAAAGCGCGAGCGGCCATTTTGCCGAGCGGCTGGGCCGACAACGCTGGCTGATAGCGACGCCTCGCGATGGCATCCGCTTCGATGGCCAGGCCCTGGATTATCAGCGCCAATGTCCTGAGCCCTGGCGGCAATGGGCGCGCCACGCTGAAGACCCGGACGCCGAATTATGGCGTACTTACTATCGACACACCTTCAACCCGGCGAGGGTCAATCCTCAAGCGCTGCGACAGCACATGCCGGGGCGGTTCTGGCAGCACTTGCCGGAGGGGGAGTTGATTCCCCGGCTGGTGGGACAGGCACGGCAAGGTAAGCAACGGGATGGGCAGGCGTTGGAGGTGGGGGAGAAGGTCGGGAAGCGGATCGTTTTGGGTGGCAATGGCTGAGACCCCTGGGCCGGGGCTGTGCTTTGCGTTTGAGTGACGGGAATTTTCAGCTTATACCGATGCCTTGGCCTTGCCGGGCTTGGGCGAATCCATCATCTTATGTAATTCTTCAGCCATAGCGGCCAACTGTTTTTCCAAGCCTTTCACGTCGGCTCGGGTAACGCCGTTTGCGTAGGGTTTGTCTATTCGGGTCCGCTTTTGAGCTACTGGCGCCAAATTGTGGGCAGTCTGAGATATCAGGGCCTGACGCAATAGATTATTAATAACGGTTTGATACCCAGCGCCGGCATTTTCGGCACATTCGCGAGCAGCCTTGATCACGTCGTCATCCAGCATGATGGTGATGCGTGTTTTGCCTTTGCTGCTCGCAACCGGGCCACGCTTGGCTTTGCTGAAATCGTATTCTTCTTTCATGGCTCAACCCTCCAGGTACTGGCGCTGTTCATTGCTTGCCGCGAAGGATGGCTGCGCTCAAACCATACGACGAAATTTTTGTTTTCACCTACGGATTTGAGAGCCAATTCGTATCAGGGTAAGTCGTTGTGATTTCCCACGCCTCCAGGGTATTTATGGACACTCCTATCGGAAATTTCCCGCAATCCGCATCGCTCCCCGCCGACTACCCGCGAATCATCCCGCACGCTAAGTTTGCTCTGCCGCTGCACATTCAGCGGCAGGGTGTGGAAGCCCTCATAACTCCAGACGCGTAGCGTCGTTAAATTTAAAAGCAGGCACTTTTCTTATGTCTGCTGTTAGATTATGGCGGCTGTACGCGGGGCACCTTCGGGTGCGCCGGTTCCTGGATACGGTCTTCCACACCCGCGTACAGCTACCACCACCATCATGTGGAAGTGATGGTGGTAGTGACTTTTCAAATCCAGGAGGTCAATCGATGAAAATCACATCCAACGCTTCGAAAGATGTATGCGTTCAACCTCAACCAAGATGTTCAGTTCCATCTCCTGCAAATCAATCGAACCGTCAGTCGGATTCGATCTCGTCGCCAGTGGCATCTCAATCCCCAACGCGCCATCTACCAGCCATCTCGCAGGAGTAAACAATCATGTCTCGCTACATGCCCATCACCGGTATCGAAAACAACTACCACGCCCTCCTGATCGACACGGAAGCACCCCTGGACGTGCTCCACGACACTGCCGCCTATCGCATCGCCGCCGTCACGCAACTGCTGGAAAACCTCGCAATGCGTTCCGACATCAGCACTGACGCCGTGGTCCTGCACGATTTCGCCCAGTTACTGGCGATCCCATTGCGCGACGGTTGTGACTTGCTGGATGTGATCGGGCGCCGATTGCATGCGCAGGTTCTGGCGTCCTAACGAAGTGGGGCGACCGTGAAGGGCCGCCCGCTTTCAGTGCCGATTCGTAAAAAGAGTCAGCGTCGACCATTCGTTCAGGTCCGCTCCGCTGAAAGCCAGGTCAGTTCATCACCAGTATGAATACGGTAAATGCTGCCCACCGGCAAATGCCTTATTTGTGCAAATCCCGAACAGGTCCTGTGTCGTCCCCACTGTGTTCAAGCACCGGACCTCTTTCTAGCATTCCTTCCCTCAACAACCAGGAAGGAAGCTCCCATGCAACGATTCCCCCGCCGTTTCCTCGCCGCCTGTGCATTTTCCGGCATCGTCGCCAGCAGCGGTGCACTCGCGGAAAACCACCCAACCATCCGGGCCATGTCCGGCGCAACGCCGGCCAGCCAGTTGCCTGCCGGTAAAACCGCGTTACTGGTGATCGATTTTCAGAACGAATACTTCACCGGTAAGATGCCGATTCCTGATGGCGCTGCTGCGCTGGCCAATACCCGTAGGCTGATTGCCTTTGCCGATGACCACAAGATGCCGGTTTTCCATGTCCAGCACGTCGCTCCCGCAGGTTCTGCAGTGTTCGCGAAGGACGGCGAAACCGTGAAGTTCCACCCGGACATGCAGCCCAGGGCCCAGGATGTGGTGTTGCAGAAAACCACCGTCAGCGTCTTCGGCAGTACCGACCTGGACAAGCGTCTGAAGCGCGCCGGTATCGAAAACCTGATCATTTCCGGCCTCATGACCCATGCGTGCGTGGCGGGTGCCGCCCGGGATGCGGCGCCTTTGGGCTACAACGTACTGGTCGCCTCCGACGCATCGGCGACTCGCGCGGTTACCCGGGTCAACGGTGAGGCGATCGACAAGGACGCCTTGCACAAGGCCGCGCTGGCTGAAGTCGAGGATACCTTCGGTGATGTCATGACCACCGAGCAGATCATCAATTTACCGATACGCTGAGTCGATATGAATCAGATGCTCGCCATGGGCGTGTTCCGTTGCATTGTGGAGTCCCAGGGGTTTTCAGCCGCAGCGGAGCGGCTGGACACCACTCATTCCTCGGTGTCGCGACATTTGCAGCAATTGGAAAGTGCCTTGGGCGTGCGTCTGCTCAATCGCAATACCCGGCGCATGAGCCTGACCGCGGCCGGCGAAAAGTACTACGCGGCTTGCGTGGATATCCTGGACCGCGTCGAGGCCGCCTCCCGCGCCGTCACCCTGGAACAGGAGCGTCCCTCCGGCCTGCTGCGAATCAGCGTGCCGCTGGTCACCGGTACGTTGGAGTTGGCTCATTGGTTGCCGACCTTCCAGCAACGCTATCCGGACATTCGGGTCGACCTGTCCTGCTCCGATCCCCTTGTCGACCTGGTGGCCGATGGCTTCGACGTGGCGTTGCGGATCTGCGGGCCGTTGGCCGACAGCAGCCTCGTCGCCCGCTTGCTCAGCGTGTCACCGCAGGTGTTGGTGGCGGCACCGGGTTATGTCTCCAAGTACGGTCTTGCGCGCAGCGTCGTTGAGCTCAATGAGCACCGGCTACTGACGTATGGGGCGGCTACCCGGTGGTCGTTGGTTAGCGAGGGAGGGCAGTCAATGACGCTGGATTGCGACAGTGCCTTCCACACGGACACCATCACCGCCTTGCACGCGTGCGCGTTGTCGGGCGGGGGCATCGCGGCGTTTACCCTGGCGACGGTACGAGACGATCTGCTGAAGGGAAGGTTGATGCGGATTCTGCCGGAATACACCCTGGGGATGAGGCACTACTATGCGTTGTACCCCCATGCCCGGAATCTACCGCTTAAAGTCCGCGTATTTGTTGATCACATGGCCCAGTACTACGAAGGAAAGCTCTGAGGATGCTGTCTGCTCATTGAGCGAGAAATCCGCCATCGATCACAAATTCTGCGCCAGTCGCAAAGCGCGACTCGTCTGATGCGAGGAAAAGGGCCATGTTTGCGATGTCGATTGCTTCTCCCAGAAAGCCGATGGGGTGCAGCCTGCGCAATCGTTCCAGTTCGACGGGGTCGTTGCCTACCATAGGCGTGGTGATGTATCCAGGATGAATGCTGTTGACTCGGATTCGGTAACCCTTGCGTCCGGCATGCAGTGCCGCCGATTTGGTGAGGTTGCGAATGGCCCCTTTTCCGGCACAGTAGGCCACGTATCCAGGATGACCCACGATACCTTCGATGGAAGACAGGTTGATGATCGATCCGCCTTTTTCCCGTAAGTGCTTGAATGCCTGTTTCATACCAAGGAAGGTCCCGTGAAGGTTGACTGAAAGCTCCTTGTTCCAATCATCGAAACTCATGGTCTCTACATCGCCAGCTACGGCTATGCCAGCGCTGTTCATGACGATATCGACGCTCCCGAACTGCGCCAGTGCTGCCATGAAAGCAGCGGCCCACTGATTTTCATCCCGAACGTCGAGACGACAGAACAGTACTTTGCCTCCTAAGGCCCGAATCGTTTCCAGCACTGCTCCGGCCTTTGTTTCGTCGATGTCGCAAATGACGATTCCGGCGCCTTCTTCTGCAAATCGAATGGCACTGGCCGCGCCAATGCCTGACGCGGCGCCGGAAATCAGCGCCACTTTTCCTTCAAGTCTTTTCATTTTTCATATCCTCAGCCCGTATGAATGAGCTGAGGCAACCCTACTTGGCCGAGGTTTTGCGACCTAGCCAATATCGGCAATGGCAGGTGTCGAGGCGCGGGCGGGGAAGCGGGTTCAGCTTTTCATGGCCAGCTTGACGACCTGTTGGGCCTGGGCAGCCGACAGGGTCCCATTCTTGCTCAGTTTGTCCAGGGAGGCGCTCGCTGTCATCAGGCTGGCGGTGAGAGTCGAAAGCGTCGCTTGCAACGCGCCGACTTTTACCTGCTTGGCTTCCGGGGACATACTTTGATCGGCCATGAGCGCCTGCATTTCTGACTGCTTTTCTGCGATTTTCTGCTTCAGCTCCCGAATCATTTTCAGGATCTTCTGCACCTGATCGGGCAACCCGCTTTCTTCAATGTCCTTGTTGGCATTGGCGGCGCGGTCATTCGCCGATTTTTGAAGTCCGACCCCGGACAGCGATACTTTCACCCCCTCGACCTGCGTACCGGTAGACGATTTGTTCGCAGGCGCCTGTGCAACTTCATCCGTGGTCTTTTTGGGTTCTACGCTGATCGTGGAGAGTGGGAGAGCACTGGAGCGCTGGGCATCGAGGTTAATCATGTTCAATCCTTGGAGGATGGGGTATTCGAAACCTATCGGCTTGTTCTTGAATGTGTTTAGGTTTCTACCGGGAAAAAATTGTTAAAGGTTGTAATCCGCAAAGGAATCCGTAATGGAGCGTGAACGAAACCTGGAATCCGAGGACATGGGAGCGACCAGTCCTTACAGTCGGGTTGGGAAACGACTCAAGCGAATCGAAGAGATCAACGAAGTCGCTGCTATGATTTTTGTCAGGGATGGCTATGCGCAGTTTTCAGCCAGGAAAGTGGCCAAGGAGCTGGGCATCAGCCTGAACAACCTCCAGCATTACTGTGGCAGTACCGAAAAGCTCTGCTTTGAAATGATCAAGGCAAAGCTCGAGTTCTTCGTTCACCGGGTCGACCTTTTGGTAGAGCGTTCATCTGCAGAGACGCCGATGGAGCGCCTGGCTGTGGCGATACGTGAAAATTCGGCCGCGACATTCGACGCTGAAACGGCCAGGTTCTTCTTCCAGATGGGGGCGCTGGCCAGTCACGATCCGGCCATCAAGGCGCTGATGGCCAGCCAGTACGACAGGTTTCTCGAAGGCTTCCGCCAGCTCATCAGCGAGGTCAATCCTGCGTTGCCCACTGCTCAGGTCGCCATCTACGCCGCGTTGATCGCCACCCAAATCGATGGCAACTTTTTCTATCAGGACCAGGTGAGCGCCACGACTGGCATGCGCGAGCAATTGATTGAAACCGCCATCGCGTTCTGGTCAATGACTTTGCTGCCTGCGCCTGCCGGCCAAAGCGGGGGTGCCTGAGGCGTCCCCCCGGTGGCATCAAAGGCTGACTTTCAAGGTCCCAGGTTTGGGTTGGGGATCCAGCGTAGGTTGGCTCAAGACCAGTGCGCGGGCGTAATGACCTTTGCCCAGGGGAGCCAGGATCATACGGGCCGCCAGGTAGTAGGCCAGTCCGGAAATGGCAATCACCGGTATGGAGGCGCCGAAATATCGGAACGATTCACTCATCGCCACCGTTACCGGGTTGTACAACGCGAGGTATCCCGCCACTGCAACGATGCTGATAACGACGGCTGCCCAGTTGATCCCGCCCCAGTAGGCGTAATGACTGTTATGAGTGGCAAACAGGCTGGGTGCGTCGAGTTGTTCACGTCTCAATACGAAGTAGTCCACCAGGGTAATGCCCGAGATGCCCACGAACATCACGCCGTTATAGGACAGCCAGCTCATCACGTTGGATAACAACCATTCGGTTTCGAACGCGAAGTACAGGCCCGGCAACAGTAACAGGGCGAGAAGCAACTCCCACTTCAAGCGCGCGAAAAACTTCACTTGCTGGATCGAGACCCCTGCCAGATAGATCATCACGACCATGGTGGCGATATTGGCTGTCAGCACGATGGTCATGACGATGGAGCCGAATATCGATCCGCCCACGGCGATCATCCAGATCGTCGGGTCGTAGGTGCCGGCACTGATGGCTGCAAGGGCCGCAACGGTGGAAACAACGGCGGCGCCAAGAATGCCCACGCCGATAATGGACGGCCCCATGACATGATTCTTATGTTTGACCAGACGGGTAAGGCCGCCCATGACCGGCCACCAGGTCATGGCGTTGGACACACCAAACTCGACGGCCAGCGCCAGGCCCTGGACAGGGTCGTGGGAAAGCATCTGGTCGGCTGGCAACTGGTTGTGCCAGAGGTTTTCCAGACCGAATTTATGCACGAGGATGCCGAACATCACCAAGGTGATCAGCATGTGTAAAGGCCCGATGAAACCGTTGAGGCGTTCGAACAGCTTCGGCCCCTTGCTCGCGATGATCCAGACCAGGAACAGCGTTGCCAGTGCGACACCTATCACCAGATGCTCATGGGAATCCCCCGTCACCTGACTGCCTGTGATAGTGGCCGCTACGTTCGCGGCACCCCTGGCAGTGAGCGCTTCCACCACGTAGGACCAACCGATCAACGTGGCCAGCAGCCCGAACAGCGGAATGACGATGCCACGGTAGCCGAATGAAGGTTTGGCGGTGTCGATGGGGTCGGTGCCATATTTGAAACTCGGGACGCCGGAGGCCAGCGACACCAACGCCATGCCGATGATCAAGCCGATGGTGTAGCCCATTACCCCCAGCCGCCAATCCCCTACGAACGGCAGGTAGCTGCCGATCAGGAAGGCCCAGGTCGCCGCACTGAATGCGCAGCATGTCCAAAGGAAAGAACCGTAGGTCTTGTAGACCCGATTGCCGGCCAGAACGGGCAAGCGGCCCGCCAGGGCTTCTTGTTCGACACTGTTTGAACTGGTCATGCGTTTGCTCCTACAGCCAGCAAGGTACCGACCCACAGGGCAGCCCCGAAGAGGATCCACAGAGACGCCTCTCGAACCAGCGATGCACCACTGCTCCAGCATTCGGAGGAGGTGTGTTCGGCCTGGTTCAGGGCCTCCAGTTGTTTCAACAGGTCCCTGTTCAAGCTCGCGCTTGTACTCATCATTCCTGTGCTGTGTTCAACGTCAGCTTTGCTCATGTCGTTGCTCTCTGGACGAGTTCTTGCGATGCCGTCCGCTTTGGCTGTTCTGGAAAATTATTATGGCAGCGGTAATCAATGTTTCCGGGCGCCGCCGAAACGTGTCCGGCAGCGCCCTGGATTCCAGCCTACGCCCAGCCCCTGTTGCCCCGTATCCATTTTTGGCAATCGATGACGGCGATGAATAACAACACCAGGCGTAAAGCGGGTTTGTCCGTGAGTGTGTCGTTTCTTCTCGAAATGGATGTCGGCTTTTGAGTAAAAACGCATCAAGTTGGGTCATGTGACCAATTTTTTGTTCCGGTGATGATGCGGCTGCTCGAACAACGATGGGTTTATCCTGAAAAGGGGGACTCGTGGTCATGGGCCAGGGCTTGGTATAGACGCTTGAGCGGCCATCCAGAATCCGCCCCGATGCCTCGAAGGCTCTTGTCGGTCCTTCGCGGTATGAAGATTGCTAAGAGATGAACGTCGACCTTGTATCTGCGAGTCCCGTGTCATGCCCATGCCAACCCGTCAACCCGACACCCAGTTCCGTTTCCTGGAATCCCATGATGCGTTCGAACATGCCGGCGGCCTGGAAGAGTGGGATGACAACCGCTACCACCAATTGGAGAAAAGGGCCCGTTTTCACGGGGCGATCGCCAGCCATTCAATTGCGGGAAAAGTGCAGGTCACCCGCGAGACGATGGAGAGCCCTTACATCGAGCAGATCTGCCATGTGCCGCTCGATTCAATCGTCATCGTTAACGTGCGATCCAGCGCAGACGTATTGCTCAATGGCCGATACGTGAACGCCAATACCTTCCACATTTCTTCCGGCCGGTCGTTTCACTCGGTGTCGAGGGCGCCTATCGAGGCCCTGATGCTGACAGTAAAAAAATCGGACTTCCTGGAGCAGTTCAGGACCGACGGTCACTTGAACATCGACGCGAAACCCTTCGAACGGTTTATCCAACCGTCCTCCGAAACGCAGATCGATTTCGAAACGAACCTGAAGTTGCATCTGAGCCACGTGCAATCAGGCTGCGCGGACGCTACCGATCGTTCGAGCCTGGCCAACGTATTCGCTTGCGTGCAGGAGATCCTGGACTTCGATACCGGTTCTTCCCGCTTCGTGGTTCCACCGTCTACGCGCACCTATATCGTTGAGAAGAGCTGCGAGTTCTTTGCCCGGCATCTGCAGGATGAAAACATCGGCGTGCTGGATCTGTGCAATCACCTGCGGATCAGCCGTAGGACCCTTCAGTACAGCTTTGAGGACGTCCTGGGCATGACGCCGCTGAATTACATCAGGTCGGTGCGATTGAACACGGCCCGCAAGCTGCTCGTGCAGTCGCCTTCGGACACCATCCAGGGCGCGGCGCTCGATGCGGGTTTCAGTCATCTCGGGAGATTTTCGAAGTATTACCAGGAGTTTTTTGGCGAGCTGCCTTCGCAGACTGTGGGGCGTCTGGGTGCGCACCGGCATCCACACTGAGTGACGCGGTGCTGGGAAAAGGGCTGCTGGGCAGCCCTGGGGAAAAGCTTTTTCGCCAAAGATCTCTAAGCGATTATTTATTTACCTTGGCAACCAGATATTGGGCGTTGAATCCCAGTTCACCATGGCCGGCGTCCCGGGCAATGGTCAGGTCATCGGCCAATGCCGAAATATGGCTGGCCCGCAGGCCGCTCGCCTTCAGCGCGTCCCGCCATTGGATGACGGCATCCAGATACACGTTGACCGTCGCCTGGATGGTGCCGAACTCATTCGCTTCAATTTCCTTGATGCTTTTCTGCACTTTGTAACGCAGCAGGTCCAGCATCTTGTCGGCAAACTCCGACAACTGTCCGGCACTCACACCTTGTGTCTTGGCATAGGCCGCCGCTTCGAGAAACCCGGCCAGGCCGACGGCGTAGAAACTGCCTGTCATCGCCGCGTCGACGATGGGCGGCACGCTCAGGTTTTCACCGGTATAGATCGTGCCCTGGGGGGCCATGGGTTTTACGGTGTCCGCGATTGCTTCCCACACGGCCGGCGCGCAAGCGTATTGAATGGCCGTGTAGGGGCCACCAATCAGATCCGGGTACGACGAAATCGCCGCGTTGATGAAGGTGCCGCCGTGGCTTTCAACGATGGCGCGATAGCGCTCGCCGTCTTCGGGCATTGCCGTGCTGAGGTTGGCGATGAAGCGGCCATTCAGATCGAGGTCGGCAATGTTGCGCTCGATGAGCGCTGCACCGCCGGCCGCACTGCTGATGATCATGATGGTCAGCTCGCTGGCATGCACAGCGTCGACGAAGGAGGGGGCCAGCGTCGCGCCCTTGGCGACCAGATGGCGCGTGGCTTCAGGGCGACCGTCCCATACCGTGACGTTGCGACCGGCCGCCAGCAGTGTGCTGGCCAGGCCCGAGCCCATCATGCCGGTGCCGATTACCGTTATTGTTTTAGCCATTCTCAAATTCCTCATAGATGACGAGACGTGCCCGCTGGGTGGTCTACGAGGCAAAAGCTAAGGGCATAACGTCTGGTTCAATAGCCAATTTCGGCAAGGGAGCAAGGGCTGGCACGATTGCCAATTCTGGATAGGTACGAGGAAGTCCCGAGGGTAGCTTGAGGCCATCGAAACCGGAAACCGCGAGGCCTGAAATGAATACGATCCAGAAACCCCAAGACGCTTACGTGCAAGTCGATCAAGTCGAATGGCAGGACTTTCCCGCGCAATTCCATACCGGTGGGGTGAAGTGGAAATTGCTGCATGTGTCGCCGGAATTCGGCATCTGGACCGTGATGTTTTTCTGCCCCAATGGCTCGATCCTGATGCCGCACATTCACCACGGCCCCGCCGAAGGCTACGTGTTCGAAGGCATCCTCGAGTTGCGCGGCGGCCCGGAAAATGGCGGCGCGCTGTGCGTCAAGCATGGCTTCCTCTACGAAGCGACCGGCGCCGAGCATGAGGAAACCAAAATGCTCGCGGACACCACGTTCATTCTGCAGATGGTCGGCCCGATCACTTGGCAAACCCCGGATGGACAAGAGATCAACCAGACCTGGTCCACCGCCCAGGACTTGTGGGACCAGCAGACCGCTGCCTGACATTTACCGTTTTGCTGATTCTGGAGGGCCTGCGATGAGCGTTCTATTTGTACTGACTTCCCACGATGCATTCGGTGATACCGGACGCAAGACCGGCCTATGGCTCGAAGAGTTTCTGGCGCCTTATTACCGTTTTATCGACGCCGGCCTGGCGGTGCGCCTGGCTTCCCCGAAAGGCGGCAGGGTCCCGGTGGACCCGGCTTCGGTGGAGGCATTGAAGGACAGTGCGCTGTATCAGCGCTATGCCTCGGATGCGGTCCTGGGAGAGCGTATGAATTCCACCGTCAGACTGTCCGCGGTCAACGCAGGGGACGTCAGTGCATTGGTTTATCCCGGTGGGCACGGTCCGTTGTGGGACCTGCGCGACAACCCGGCGTCTGTGGCGCTGATCGAATCGTTCAGCGGCTCGGACAAGCCTGTCGCGACCATCTGCCATGCCGGCTGCGCCCTGCTGGATGCGCGCAAAAGCGATGGACGCCCCTTGGTCGAGGGGCTCCAGGTCACGGCATTCAGTGATAGCGAAGAAGCCGCCGTCGGTTTGGACAAAGCCGTGCCTTATCTGGTTGAAGCCGACATGAGAGCGCTCGGGGCGGTGTATTCAAAGGCCGGCGATTGGGAGAGCCATGTGGTGGTGTCCGGATCACTGGTGACCGGTCAGAACCCGGCGTCTTCGCTGGGTGTCGCCGATGCGGTGATGAAACTTCTGAAGCGCTGATTCACCAGGGCCTTCAACCAAAAACAATTATGGGAACCACTGCCATGAGCTTTGTGAAAACGAAAGAAGAGCTTCAGGAAATCCAGAGAATTCTCGCCCAGGGTCGCTGCACGATCGAAGGGATTTCGATTGAATTCGAAACCACCTTCGAGTTCCTGCGTACCGTGCTGCCACCGTGTTTTGATCTGCCGGCGACACCCACTGCCATCGCCAGTGTCTCGCGTTGGCAGAGCGAACTGTGCGGCGAGTTCGATTGCGGCATCATCGCGCTCAATTGCCGCTACCAGGAGCTCGAAGGCACCACCATGCTGGTATTGATTGTCAGCGGGGACATGCCCGTGACGATCGGACGCGAGATGTGGGGGGAGGCCAAGAAGACCGGCATCGCCCAAGTCTATCGGGATGGGCATCAAGGGTACGGCTTCTGTGAGCGCAACGGTACACGCTTGATCGAGATCGAAGCCGAGTTCGGAGAGGACCTGGGTCCTTCGAGCAGCGAAAGTTACGACTTCGAAATCAAGGCGGTGCCGCACTCTTCAGGCTATGGGCTGCAGCATGACCCGATCCTGAATTGCATGAAGAATCAGGAACATCTCCGGGTGAAGCGAGCAGGCAAGGGCACGCTCAAGCTCAAGGGCACGGCGTGGGATTCGCTCGACACTATTCCAATCGTCTCGGTCGGTACCGCCTGGTACACCGAGGGCGAGTCGACCTGGACGGTGCCGCGCCTGGACGTCCTGCCTGATCGGGATGCGTACTTGCCTTTCGTCTACGGCCAGAAATTCGACGACTTCCGCCTGTTCCGCAAGCCGGCACGCTTCCAGAACGCTCAGTAAGGGAACGCTCTGTCCTTCGGTCATGAGGTCTGGAGGGCATTTTGGGCGCCTGCCGGGTGATGCAGTGGGTAAGTCAAGTGACAACCTGTGGGAGCAAAGCTTGTTCGCGATAGCGGTGAATCAGTCAAAGCCGTTGTCGACTGACATGCCCCCATCGCGAGCAAGCTCGGCTTCCAGAGGATTCTCGTCGCTGATACTTAACGGACTGACATCAACTGAAAGGCGCTCTTTTTTTGTCCCTGGAAAGTCAACCGGCCTGATCAGCGCAACGAAGCCCCCTCCAACGTCTTCCACAACTTGCGCATCGTCGGGTTCCGATTGGCAATCGCACAGTACGAGCGAATCTCCAGCTGCGTGCTCCATTCGTCGCCCCCGGCCCTGACCAACAACCCTCGCTCCAACTCATCGGCTACCGCGCTTTGCGGCAACCAGGCCACGCCATAGCCTTCGACCGCCATGCGCATCAGCAGCATCGCCATGTCGGCCTCGTAGCAACGCTCCAGTGCCGTCGGCGCGGGACCGTTCTTGATGACGATGTCGGCGACGCGGCCGAGGAAGGTGGTGGCGGTGTAGGCCAGGTAGGGCACCGGTTTGCCGGCACGGCCGGGCAGGCGGAACAGCGGTTCGCCTTTGGCATTGGGAGCGCACAAGGGGATGAACGCGTCGTGGCCGAGGGCCAGGCTGCCGAAGCGTTCGGCGTCCAGCAGGATGGGGGCGAGCGGATGGTGATAGACCATCATCAAATCGCAATTGCCTTCTTCGAGGGCGATGACGGCGTCATGGATGTTGGCGGCGACGACCCGGGCGTTGAACTGTTCGTTGTGTTGCTGGAATTGGGAGAGCCATTTCGGCAGGAAGGTCATCGAGAGGCTGTGGGCCGCGGTGATCTGGATAGAGCGGCCCGGCATCCGCTCCACGTCGCGTAACGTCGAGCGTAACCGCAGCAGGCCGGCCAATGCGTCCCGACTTTCCTCGCAAAAGGTGATGCCCGCCGCCGTTAGCTGGACGGGGTAGGTGCCGCGGTCTACCAGCTTGACCCCCACCCACTCCTCGAGTGAGCGGATCCGGCGTGACAAGGCCGACTGGGTCACGCAACGAACTTCGGCGGCGCGGGAGAAGTTCTTCCATTCGGCGATCGCCAGCAGGTCATCCAGCCATTTGAGTTGCATGTCCGATCTCCCGTTAAAGATGCGCCAGTTTACGTCGCAATCACCCGGCCCAGCGCGTCCTTCGCATAACTATTCCGAAAGCGCATGAAGGTAGCTGGATTACTCATCATCTCGCCAGATCCGCTCCTTAGAATCGACCTTGCCAAGTAAAAAACTCCAAGAACTACTTGAGGACAGCACCGTGAAGAAAAATAAGCTCCCACGTCGAATTGCAATGGGCATTGCCCTGGGCGTGCTGGTGGGTTGGGCGTGTCACCATTTCGCAGGGAGCGAGCAAAGCGCCAAGGAGATCGCCGGTTACTTTTCGATGGTCACCGACATTTTCCTGCGCATGATCAAGATGATCATCGCCCCCCTGGTGTTCGCGACGCTGGTCGGCGGTATCGCCAGCATGGGCAACTCCCGTTCCGTCGGGCGCATCGGTGCCCGAGCCATGGCCTGGTTCGTGACGGCGTCAATCGTTTCGCTGCTGATCGGGATGGGGCTGGTGAATCTGTTTCAGCCGGGCGCCGGGCTGAACCTGGACGTCGCGCAGCATGCGACCGCTGCGGTGTCGGTCAATACCGGTGATTTCAGCCTCAAGGCCTTCATCGGCCACGTGTTCCCCCGCAGCATCGCCGAAGCCATGGCGAACAACGAGATTCTGCAGATCGTGGTGTTTTCGCTGTTCTTTGGCTTCGCACTGGCTGGCGTCAAGCGGGCAGGCTACACCCGGATCACAGACGCTATCGAAGAGCTGGCGAAGGTGATGTTCAAGATCACCGACTACGTCATGGCTTTCGCGCCGATTGGCGTGTTTGCCGCCATCGCTTCGGCGATCACCACCCAGGGCCTCGGTTTGCTGGTCGACTATGGCAAGCTGATCGGCGAGTTCTACCTGGGCATCCTGATCCTCTGGACACTGTTGTTCGGTGCCGGCTACCTGTTCCTCGGACGCGCCGTGTTCCGGCTCGGCAAGCTCATCCGCGAGCCGATTCTCCTGGCCTTTTCCACCGCCAGCAGCGAGTCCGCCTACCCGAAAACCATCGAGGCGCTGGAGAAGTTCGGCGCGCCCAAGCGTGTCTCCAGCTTCGTATTGCCCCTGGGGTATTCGTTCAACCTGGACGGCTCGATGATGTACCAGGCCTTCGCCATCCTGTTCATCGCCCAGGCCTACAACATTGACCTCAGTTTCACTCAGCAGATGTTGATTCTCCTGACGCTCATGATCACCAGCAAAGGCATGGCCGGCGTGGCCCGCGCCTCGGTCGTCGTGGTCGCGGCCACACTGCCGATGTTCAATCTTCCCGAG
Source organism: Pseudomonas sp. FG13 (assembly GCF_057809755.1). Taxonomy (NCBI): domain Bacteria; kingdom Pseudomonadati; phylum Pseudomonadota; class Gammaproteobacteria; order Pseudomonadales; family Pseudomonadaceae; genus Pseudomonas; species Pseudomonas sp. FG13. Next base: position 5,327 of record NZ_JBMDKO010000009.1, on the reverse strand, counting down.
GCGGGGTTGTTGCTGATCATCGGTATCGACCAGTTCCTGGACATGGCACGCACAGCCACCAACGTGGTGGGCAACAGCATCGCAACGGCGGTGGTCGCTCAATCCGAACCTCACGAGGAGGCGGTCGAGGATCGAGACACTGCCCCCGTCCGGTCTCGATCCGAACCGGTTCCGGTTGTGTAGGGAGCAACCTCATGAAGGTGAAAGCGAAGTCGACCCAGCAAGCGCCTGCGGTTCGGAAGCTGGGCATCGTCGGCGGGCTTGGCTCACTGGCCGGTGGCGATCTGTTCTACAAGCTGGTCAAGTCCAGGGCGGTGCTTGAGGATCAGGGCCGCTACCATTTTCTGGTCGAGCAGCACCCGTTCAAGGACGTGCTGCTGCCCCTGGACACGAGTGCGAGCATGACGTCGCGCAAGTTCTATGTGTTCCAGGTGTGCAAGTCGTTCGAGGCCAATGGTTTCGACGCGGTGATGCTTCCATGCTTCGCCAGCCATACCTTCCGCGCGGAAATCCAGGACGAGCTGGGCATTGCGGTGCTGGACATGATGGCGGCCCTGGCCCGGCACGTCAGGCGCACCGTCCGGCCGGGGGCAACGCTGGGTGTCATCGGCTCCGACTTCGTGCGTCACTGTGGATTGTTCGAACGGTACTTCTCGCAGGATTACCGGATCGTTTATCCCGATGCCGAGGCTCAGTCGGCTTTGATGGAGGCCATGTACGGTCTTGACGGCATCAAGGACGGTCACCTGGAGGGCGCGCCGCTGGAGGTGCTGCATCAGGCGTGCTTGTCGTTGCAGGCTCAGGGGGCGACGGTGATGCTTCCCGGCATGACCGAGCTTTCATTGGTCTGTGCCGAGTTGCAGCGAAGGGGTATGGCGGTGCTGGACATCAACTCGATCTACGCTGACTTCGCGACGCAGCAGCGGACGTCGCCAAGTCCACCGAGCTTCAAGCTGGGCATCATGGGCGGTGTCGGGCCTGCCGCCACGGTGGATTTCATGGCCAAGGTGGTGGCTCATACGCCGGCGGACAGGGACCAGGACCACATCAGGATGGTGGTCGAACAGAACCCGCAGATACCGGATCGGACGGCCAACCTGCTGCGGGGTGAAACCGATCCGACCCTGGCGATGTATGCCACCTGCAAGCGCCTCGAAACCGCGGGCGTCAACGCCATCGCGATTCCCTGCAACACCGCCCATGCCTTTGTCGAACGCATCCAGGCGAACCTGCGGGTGCCCATCGTGAATATGTTGAGCGAGACCGTGGAGTGGATCCTGCACCGATACGGGGCGGGCAAGATCATCGGGCTCCTGGCGACTTCCGGCACGGTACAGAGCCAGGTCTATCACCAGGCCGCACGCCGCGCCGGGCTGCAGATCCTGACGCCGGGGGTCGATTATCAGGCCATGGTCATGGACGCTATCTACGGGCCGCGGGGAATCAAGGCCGGTTTCACCGACGGGCTGTGCAGGGAACAGTTGCTGCTGGCGGCCGAGCACCTATGCGAACTGGGGGCAGGGGTGTTGATCCTTGGGTGTACGGAGCTGCCCCTGGTGCTCGAACACGGCGAGGCGTTTGAAATCAATGGGCACACGGTGGCGTTGGTGGACCCGACGATGATCCTGGCATTGAAGTGCATTGCCCTGGCGAAATGAGGTTGTCCTCAACAAGACTTAGCCTGTGGTGTTTCACCTGAGCAAACACACAACATACTGTGGCGAGGGGATTTATCCCCGCTGGGTTGCGAAGCAGCCCTGAACCCTGGCACCTCGATGTACCAGACAGATTATGTTTGGCTGTCTTGGGGTTGCTTCGCAACCCAGCGGGGATAAATCCCCTCGCCACAGTGTTTTGCATTAAGCCTTGTTCCGTAGCCCGGCAATATCTCGCTTGGGCGGCGCACCAAACAAGCGGCCATATTCGCGACTGAACTGGGACGGGCTTTCATAGCCCACCTTGAAGGCCGCGCTCGCCACATCCATGTGTTCGTTGAGCATCAGGCGTTTCGCTTCGTTCAGCCGCAGCCATTTCTGGTATTGCAGCGGGCTCATCGCGGTGAGTTGGCGGAAGTGATGGTGGAACGTGGGGCCGCTCATCTGCACACTCGCCGCAAGGTCTTCCACGCGGATCGGGTCGGTGTAGTTCAATTTCAGCCAGTCGATGGCCTTGGCGATCCGGTAGCCCTGGCTGTCCACGGAGGCGATCTGCCGCAGCCGGGCAGCTTGTTCGCTCATCAACAGACGATAATGGATTTCCCTCTGGATCAGTGGCGCGAGGACCGGAATCGCGTCGGGTTCATCCAGCAGGCCCAGCAGGCGTATGAATGGCGCGAGCAGCTCGGGCGTCACCGCGCCGATGTTCGCGCCGACGCCGACGGGGCGATCCCGACCGGGTGCCAGGCTGCCTTGGGCGACCAGGTCGGCGACCAGGCGCAAGTCGAGCTTGAAGACCAGTCCCAGACAGGGGTGCTCCGGGCTGGCCTGGGTCACCTCGGAATCGGCGGGCAGGTCCAGCGAGGTGATAAGGAAGCGCGAGGCATCGTAGCCATAGGCCTCGCCGCCGAGCCACAGTTGCTTCGCACCCTGGGCCACGAGGACGATGCTCGGTTCGATCATGCAGATGGCAGGCGGCGCGGGGGCATCACGGCGAAACAGGCTGAGGCCGGCGATCGAGGTTGCATAGTCCCCCGTCCGCAGGGCCCGCGCGCCAATGTTGTCGGCGAGTGTCTTTTGCAACGATGTGCGCCGGGTCGTCATGGTGTGCTCAGATTTCAGGTTGGGTTGATAGCTTTAGGCAGAACATTACCTCGCCAAGCGAAGCGCTGACTATATGTCGCGTGCAGGTTCACAGAATCGGGCAAGAATTACAGAGAAATACTCTACCGGTCATCTAGAGATAACCGCTGAAATGGGCGTGTGCTGCGGTGCTGTTCCCGAGGCCCGAGCGGACCCGCTCTTGCGGCGCAGCAAAAGCGTTTACCTCAGCGACAGGATGCATACTCGATGACCGATACCTCTTTGCCGAAATCACACGGCCAACCCGCATGGAGTGCCGTGCTTGCCATGGCGCTCGCCGCGTTCGCGCTCGTAGCGTCGGAATTCATGCCGGTCAGCCTGCTGACGCCGATAGCAGCGGATCTGCATGTCAGCGAGGGGCAGGCCGGCCAGGGCATTGCCGTGTCCGGCGCCTTCGCGCTGATCACCAGTCTGTTCATTGCCTCGATTGCGGCCAGGATCGACCGTAAATGGCTGCTGTCGGCCCTGACACTGCTGATGATCCTCTCCGGGACGGTGGTCGCGCTGGCGCCTGATTACCTGACGTTCATGGCGGGACGCGCCTTGATCGGGGTTGCAATCGGTGGCTTCTGGTCGCTGTCGGCGGCCACGGCCATGCGACTGGTACCGGACAATCATCTGCCGCGTGCCTTGGCTATCGTCAATGGCGGCAACGCCCTGGCGACGGTGGTGGCGGCGCCGTTGGGCAGTTTCCTGGGCGCGATCATCGGTTGGCGTGGCGCGTTCTTCTGCATCGTGCCCGTGGCTGCGATTGCCCTGGTCTGGCTGCTGTTGCGGATGCCGACAATGCGGGTCCGGCACTCGCAGACGAAGCAGGGCAGCAGCAATGTCTTCAGGCTGATGACCCGGGCGCCGGTTGCATGGGGCATGTTGGCGGTCAGCACGTTTTTCATGGGGCAGTTCATGCTGTTCACTTACCTGCGTCCGTTCCTCGAAAGCGTGACCCAAGTGAGCGTCTCCCTGCTTTCGTTCATGTTGCTGGTCATCGGCGTGGCCGGTTTCCTGGGCACTTTCCTGATTGGCGCATTTCTGAAGAAGGGCTTGTATCGGACTCTGATCATAATCCCCTTGTTGATGGCGGCGATTGCCATTGCGCTGGTGGGGTTCGGCGCGTCCGCGGTTGCCACGACCGTCTTGCTGGGATTATGGGGACTGGTGGCGACTGCCGCGCCTGTCGGGTGGTGGACCTGGCTGGCGCGAACACTGCCGGACGATGCAGAGGCCGGAGGCGGGCTGATGGTGGCAATCGTCCAGCTCGCCATCGGGTCGGGCGCGACGGTCGGTGGTCTTCTGTTTGATCTGAACGGCTACCAGGCGACCTTCGAAACCAGTGCGGCGGTGCTGGGCGTTGCCGCCATCCTGACCATGCTGGCTGGCCGCGCTACGGCTCGGGAGTCGTTAGCGATGCCGAGCACCGCGGCATTCAGCGCGGTGGGTAGCTGAGCAAGTCAGCTGACCGTTGAGCGCTTGCGGTTGGTGGCCTATTGATATCTTGGTAAACTCGGCTCTCGCGATCCATCAGGCCGTCAGTTGTGTCTACCGAACGAATTCCCCAGTTGGAGCAAGCCCTTATGGCCGTTATCGCTGCCGCGGGGAAAATGGGTGTCTGCAGCGATGAGCTGTGTGCCCAGGCGGTGGGCGGATTGATGTCCGATCGCTACTGGAGCTGGGCGAATGCCCTCTATGTACAAGGCGCGGCCGATGAGATCGACAACGCCTTGAACAGGCTGGTGGCACGGCCGATGGCGCAAGTGACGTCGCCCGACGCTGAAGTTGGCAGCGGCGTGACACTCCAGTCGGCCTTCCAGGCCAGCAACTAGACTGCGTGCGTTAACCCCAGACCTTCCTCCACCAGCGCAACCAATGCATCTTCGTCCAGTGCCAAGGGCTCGGACTGCGGTTGTCCGTTCGACTGGACATGCCACCGCGATTCACCATGCTCGCCGACGGTTCGCAGAAGACAGCGTGTCTGCCCCTTCAGGTGGATTTCAATACAGCCCTCTCCATGAGAGGAGAAGCGGGCAATCGGGTCGAGCTCGATGCGGTGATGGTTTCCTTCCATCGACAGTCGATCAATGGCGTAGTTGTACGTCGAACCGCTGGAATGGCTTTCGAACACGTGGGTGGGATTGCGCCGAATCGTCAGCCCGGCCTCGCAGACCGGCGCCAGCCAGGTTTCGATCTGGTGGTACAGCTCATAGACCTGGGCGGGCCAATGTTCAATCGCCAGGTCGGCGTTGTTATCCGTATCGGCACGGCTTTGCCGGGTTTGCCTCAGTTTGGCTGCCAGCTCGTCTGCCTTGCTCATGTTAATGCTCCCTGTCGTAGTGATGAGGTGAGCTTAGCTGATGGGGGCAGGGGTTCAGTTGCGTTGGGTCAGGGGAAGGCTTTCGAGTGTAGGGGCGAGCTTGCTCGCGAAGGCGTCAGGCCAGTCAATTCTGGGTGGGTTTATGCACCGCTATCGCGAGCAGGCTCGCTCCCACAGTTGTTTAGCGACGAGCACAATATCTCGGTTCAACACGACTCCCC
>NZ_JBMDKO010000089.1:0-9165 GCF_057809755.1 Pseudomonas sp. FG13 | reverse complement strand
ATACCGCTATCGCGAGCAGGCTCGCTCCCACAGGGGATGGCTTGCAGCACGGAACGCTCCGCGTCCCAAAGCGTGACGCGGACCGTCACAGGATGCGTTCCCACGCAGAGCGTGGGAACGATCACACAACCAAAAACGCCCCGATCATCGCTGATCGGGGCGTTTTTTATCGCCGTAGTGCCGGTTAAGCCGCAATCGACAACTTGAGCTTGTTCATCGCACTTTTCTCAAGCTGGCGAATCCGCTCCGCAGACACGTTGTACTTCTGCGCCAGGTCGTGCAGCGTGGCCTTTTCCTCCGCCAGCCAGCGCTGGTAGAGAATGTCGCGACTGCGCTCGTCCAGCACTTCCAAGGCTTCGTGCAGGTTGGTGTTGGAGTTGTCGCTCCAATCGGCGTCTTCCAGCTGACGCGCCGGGTCATACCGGTGGTCTTCCAGGTAGTTGGCCGGCGATTGGAAGGCGCTGTCGTCGTCCGCTTCGGCGGCCGGGTCGAAGGCCATGTCCTGGCCGGTCAGGCGACTTTCCATCTCACGGACTTCACGAGGCTCCACACCCAGGCTTTCGGCCACCCGATGGACTTCTTCGTTGTTCAGCCAGGCCAGACGCTTCTTCTGGCTGCGCAGGTTGAAGAACAGCTTGCGCTGGGCCTTGGTGGTCGCGACCTTCACGATGCGCCAGTTGCGCAGGATGAATTCGTGGATTTCCGCCTTGATCCAGTGCACCGCGAACGATACCAGGCGCACACCCATTTCCGGGTTGAAGCGCTTGACCGCTTTCATCAGACCAACATTGCCTTCCTGGATCAGGTCGGCCTGGGCCAGCCCGTAGCCGGAATAGCTGCGGGCGATATGTACGACAAAACGCAGGTGGGCGAGCACCATTTGCCGAGCCGCCTCAAGATCCTGCTCATAATAGAGACTCTCGGCCAGTTCACGCTCCTGCTCGGGTGTCAGCAAGGGAATGCTGTTCACCGTGTGCACATAGGCCTCCAGGTTCGCACCCGGGACCAGAGCATACGCAGGTTGCAAAGAAGTGGTCATACGAAAAAACCTCCGACTCACATAACTCGTGCAGTTCAGCACTGCGAAAATTGACCGGGAACCGTAGGACAAGTTCCCACAAAAACTGAAAGGTCAATACGCGCAAAATGACTCTATTTTGGCGCAAGCTCACGTAAGTGGCGTGCGACCGCAATCCATGCACCGATATAACCCAACAGCACCGCGCCAAGCAAGAGCGACAGACCGTCGGCGACTGGCACTCCTGCCAGCGCGAAATCACTGCCGTACAAACCGGCCAATCCCACTACCGCATCGTTCAGCCAGTCCAGGCCGAACGCCAATACGCCCCAGGACAGGATCCCGGCACCAAAGCCATACAGCGCGCCCATATAGAGGAAGGGTCTGCGCACATAACTGTCCGTGCCGCCGACGAGTTTAATCACTTCTATCTCGGTGCGGCGGTTTTCAATATGAAGACGAATGGTATTGCCTATCACCAAAAGTAATGCAGACACCAGAAGCACCGTCAGACCGAAGACAAACCGGTCGCCGAGCTTGAGGATCGCCGCAAGACGCTCGACCCAGACTAGATCAAGTTGCGCCTGTTGTACCTTCGGTAATTCGGAAAGTCTTTGTCTTAATGCTTCAAGAGTCGGCTTGTCGACTTCCTTCGGCGTCACCAGCACCACGCCCGGCAATGGGTTTTCCGGCAGCTCCTTGAGCGCCTCGCCCAGGCCGGACTGCTGCTGGAACTCCTCGAGCGCCTGGTCGCGACCGATGTATTCGGCATCGGCCACGCCCGGCATGGCTTTGATCTGCTCGAGCAGCGCCTGGCCTTCGCCCGGCGTCGCCTCCAATTGCAGGTACAGGGAGATCTGAGCCGCGCGCTGCCACGAGCCCCCAAGACGCTCTACATTATTCAGCAGTAATGACAGCCCCATTGGCAGGCTCAAGGCGACCGCCATGACCATGCAGGTGAAGAAGCTGCCGATCGGCTGCTTACCAAGGCGCCGCAGGCTGTCGAGCAGGCTGGCGCGATGGCTTTCGATCCAGGCATGCAGCAGCGTGCCGAAGTCCGGGCCGTCGTCATCGTCGCGTTTTTTCTTTTGCGGCTGCGGGTCGGAGGCCTTGGGGGCCACGCGCTCGGCCACTTTCGGGCTGCGGGTTGCGCTCATACGCCAGCCTCCCCGTCACCGATCAAACGACCGCGCTGCAAGGTGAGCATGCGATGGCGCATGCGTGCGATCAGGGCCAGGTCGTGACTGGCGATCAGCACGCTGGTGCCCAAACGGTTGATGTCTTCGAATACGCCCATAATTTCCGCCGCCAGACGCGGGTCGAGGTTACCGGTAGGTTCGTCCGCCAGCAGCAAGGCCGGGCGGTGCACGATGGCGCGGGCGATGCCGACACGCTGTTGCTGGCCGGTGGACAGGTCGCCTGGGTACAGGTCGGTCTTGTCCGATAGGGCCACGCGTTCCAGAGCCGAATCCACCCGCTTGTTGATCTCGGCCTTGGACAGGCCAAGGATCTGCAAGGGCAACGCCACGTTGTTGAACACAGTACGATCGAACAGCAACTGGTGATTCTGGAATACCACGCCGATCTGCCGCCGCAGGTAGGGGATCTGGGCGTTGCTGATGGTGCTCAGGTCCTGGCCGGCCAGCAGCAACTTGCCGGTGGTGGGCCGCTCCATCGCCAGCAGCAGGCGCAGCAATGTACTTTTACCGGCGCCGGAATGGCCGGTAACGAACAGAAACTCACCTCGACGCACCCGAAAGCTCAGCTCATGCAGGCCGACGTGACCGTTCGGATAGCGTTTACCGACCTGTTCGAAACGAATCATGAATGCTCCCGCTCGGCAAACAGCGCCTGGACAAAGGGCTCGGCTTCAAAGGTACGCAGGTCGTCGATGCCTTCGCCCACGCCGATGTAGCGGATGGGCAGGCCGAACTGCTTGGCCAGGGCGAAGATCACCCCGCCCTTGGCGGTGCCGTCGAGCTTGGTCAGGGCCAGTCCGGTCAGTTCGACGGTCTGGTTGAATTGCTTGGCCTGGTTGATGGCGTTCTGGCCGGTACCGGCGTCCAGCACCAGCAGCACTTCGTGGGGCGCATCGGCATCGAGCTTGCCGATCACCCGGCGAACCTTCTTCAACTCTTCCATCAGGTTGTCTTTGGTGTGCAGGCGACCGGCCGTGTCGGCGATCAGCACGTCGATGCCACGGGCCTTGGCGGCCTGCACGGCGTCGAAGATCACCGAAGCGGAATCGGCGCCGGTGTGCTGGGCGATCACCGGGATCTTGTTGCGCTCGCCCCACACTTGCAGTTGCTCTACCGCGGCGGCGCGGAAGGTGTCGCCGGCGGCGAGCATGACCTTCTTGCCTTCGAGTTGCAGTTTCTTCGCCAGCTTGCCGATGGTGGTGGTCTTGCCGGCCCCATTGACGCCAACCACCAGGATCACGAACGGCTTGTTCTGTGAAGCGATCACCAGCGGCTGCTCCACAGGCTTGAGCAGGTTGCCCAGCTCGCTTTGCAGGGATTTGTACAGCGCGTCGGCATCGGTCAGTTGTTTGCGCGCGACCTTCTGGGTCAGGCTCTGGATGATCACCGACGTCGCCTCGACGCCGACATCGGCGGTCAGCAGGCGGGTTTCGATGTCATCCAGCAATTCGTCGTCGATGACTTTCTTGCCCAGGAACAGGCTGGCCATGCCTTCGCCAATGCTGGCGCTGGTCTTGGACAGGCCCTGCTTGAGACGGGCGAAGAAACCGACCTTGCCTGGCTCGGAGGAAGGCGCCGGCTCGACGACGGTCGGTGTATCAGCCATGACGGGCTCGGCCTGGGGAGTGGCAGGAGCAACCATGGCTGGCGGCGCCTCGACGACAGGCTCCGCGACAGCTGGCGTCGGGGCAGGAATCGGCGGTGTGACATGGGGAGCCTGCGCATCCTCGACCAATGCCACCGGCTCTTCCGCCACCGGCAAGGTCAGCCAGGGGCTTTGCCCTACAGGCGGCGTCAGCGGTTGTTCGGCCGCCGGCGCGGTAACGGGCTCAGGCTCGGCCGGTTGCAGTACCGGTTCGGCCAGCGGCAGCACGATCGGCGCAGCGTCTTCGGCCACCGCCTCGGCGGCAGGTTCTGCGGAAGGCTCGGGCAGCGGTTGCGGCTGCTCGACGACGGTTTCCTGCGGCTTCTTGCGCAGCCATCCGAACAGGCCTTTTTTCTCGCCAGCCTCAGCTGGGGTCTTCTTGTCGTCGTTGGAACCAAACATGGAGGACGGCTATCTCACGGTAGCGATGCGCCACGAGGGCGCCTCGGTGATGAATATTCGATGCTGAACAGACTGCGTTTCATCCAGCTTGTTCACGCGCAACAGATTGTCGAAATGTCCCCAGGACACCTCATCGTCGATCTTTTCGAAGGACTGGCAAGGCATCGTCGGCGAAAACGCAGGGATCCACGGAAAAACCCGATGCTTCTGCGTAAAACCCGGACAACCCTGGGCCGATAAAACGCCCGATAGGCGTGGCCGCCAGTAAAACGGATCAGTATCCTAGCACCCTCTCGCCCGCCGACGCTAAGACCTAGCGGGCAGCCCAACAGGTTTAAACACGAATGAATGCTCTTGCCCGCCGCGTTGCAGGCCTGCTGTTCAGCACAGTTTGTCTGCCCCTTTCAGCCTTGGCTGCCGATCCACAACCCACCCATGAGTTCACCCTCGACAACGGCCTGAAGGTCGTGGTGCGCGAAGATCATCGTGCGCCGGTGGTGGTCTCCCAGGTCTGGTACAAGGTCGGCTCCAGTTATGAAACACCGGGCCAGACCGGTTTGTCCCACGCCCTGGAACACATGATGTTCAAGGGCAGCGAAAAAGTCGGCCCCGGCGAAGCGTCGCTGATCCTGCGGGACCTGGGCGCCGAGGAAAACGCCTTCACCAGCGATGACTTCACGGCTTATTACCAGGTGTTGGCCCGGGATCGCCTGGGGGTGGCCTTCGAGCTGGAAGCCGACCGCATGGCCAGCCTGCGCCTGCCGCCTGAAGAGTTCAGCCGCGAGATCGAAGTCATCAAGGAAGAGCGCCGCATGCGCACCGACGACAAGCCGATGTCCAAGGCCTTCGAGCGCTTCAAGGCCATGGCTTATCCGGCCAGCGGCTACCATACGCCAACCATCGGCTGGATGGCCGACCTGGACCGCATGACCGTCCAGGAACTGCGCCACTGGTACGAATCCTGGTACGCACCGAACAATGCCACCCTGGTGGTGGTCGGCGACGTGACACCGGACGAGGTCAAGGCCTTGGCCCAGCGCTATTTCGGCCCGATTGCCCGGCGTGCCGTACCGACGGCGAAGATTCCCCTGGAACTGGCCGAACCCGGCGAACGCCAGATCACCCTGCATGTGCAGACCCAACTGCCCAGCCTGATGCTGGCCTTCAACGTGCCGAGCATCGCCACCGCGACGGATAAGCGTTCGGTCAACGCCCTGCGGCTGATCTCGGCCTTGCTGGATGGCGGCTACAGCGGCCGGATTCCAACCCAGCTGGAGCGCGGGGAAGAACTGGTGTCCGGCGGTTCGTCGAGCTACGACGCCTACACCCGTGGCGACACGCTGTTCACCTTGTCGGCGGCGCCCAATACCCAGAAGAACAAGACCATGGCCCAGGCAGAAGCCGGCCTGTGGCGCTTGCTGGACCAATTGAAAACCACCGCGCCGACCGCCGAGGAGCTGGAGCGCGTCCGCGCCCAGGTGATCGCCGGCCTGGTGTACGAGCGCGACTCGATCACCAGCCAGGCCACCGCCATCGGCCAGCTGGAAACCGTCGGGTTGTCCTGGAAGCTGATGGACACCGAACTCGCCGAGTTGCAAAGCGTAACCCCGCAAGACATCCAGAAGGCAGCCCAGCTGTATTTCACCCGCCCGCGCCTGAGCGTTGCGCACATCCTGCCCGAGGAGAAAGCTCATGAGTGAGCGCAAATCATCACGCTTGCTGCTGATCGGCCTGGTGGTCATTGCCCTGGTCGCAGCCCTGGCCTTCTATCTGTCCCCTGCCACTGATGTCACTGCCAGCCAGGCCCTGGATAACGCCAAGTCCGGCAACAAACTGCAATCGCTGGCGGAGCTGGACGGCAAGGCGCCCGGCCACCGCCAGCTCGACGTGCAAGCCTGGAAAACCGCCGACGGCGCCAAGGTGCTGTTCGTCGAGGCTCGCGAACTGCCGATGTTCGACCTGCGCCTGACCTTCGCCGCCGGCAGCAGCCAGGACGGCAACGCCCCCGGCCTGGCACTGCTGACCAACGCCATGCTCAACGAAGGCGTGGCCGGCAAGGACGTCAGCGCCATCGCCGAAGGATTCGAAAACCTCGGCGCGGACTTCGGCAACGGTGCCTATCGGGACATGGCCGTGGCCTCCCTGCGCAGCCTCAGCGCGGCGGACAAGCGTGAGCCGGCATTGAAGCTGTTCGCCGAAGTGGTCGGCAAACCGACCTTCCCCGCAGACTCCTTCGCCCGTATCAAAAACCAGATGCTTGCCGGTTTCGAGTACCAGAAACAGAACCCCGGCAAACTGGCGGGCCTGGAGCTGATGAAGCGCCTGTACGGTGACCACCCTTACGCCCACTCCAGTGATGGCACCGCGCAAAGCATCCCGCCGATCACCCTGGCCCAGGCCCGGGCCTTTCACGCCAAGGCCTATACTGCTGGCAACGCAGTGATTGCATTGGTGGGAGACCTGTCCCGCGCCGAGGCCGAGGCCATTGCCAACCAGGTGTCCGCCGCACTGCCCAAAGGTCCGGCCCTGGCAAAAACCCCGTCCCCAGTGGAACCGAAGGCAAGCGTCAGCCACATCGAATTCCCGTCCAAGCAGACCAACCTGATGCTCGCACAACTGGGTATCGACCGGGACGACCCAGACTATGCGGCCGTGTCCCTGGGCAACCAGATCCTTGGTGGCGGTGGTTTCGGCACGCGATTGATGACTGAAGTACGGGAAAAACGTGGCCTGACCTACGGTGTGTATTCGGGCTTCACGCCGATGCAGGCTCGCGGCCCGTTCATGATCAACCTGCAGACCCGTGCTGAAATGAGCGAAGGCACACTCAAGCTGGTGCAGGATGTCTTCGCCGACTACCTGAAGAACGGTCCAACCGAGAAGGAGCTCGATGACGCCAAGCGCGAGCTGGCCGGCAGTTTCCCGCTGTCCACCGCGAGCAACGCCGACATCGTCGGCCAACTCGGGGCCATGGGCTTCTATGACTTGCCGCTGAGCTACCTGGAAGACTTCATGCGCAAGTCCCAGGCGTTGACGGTCGAACAGGTCAAGTCAGCAATGAACAAGCACCTGAGCACCGACAGAATGGTCATCGTCACCGCCGGTCCGACCGTGCCGCAAAAGCCGCTGCCGGCCCCCACTGACAAACCTGCCGAGCAACCGCTCGGGGTTCCGGAGCACTAATGGCCCGTCCATCGAATTCCAGCAAGACACCCGCTCACAACGGCATCAATCAGCTGCGCATCATCGGCGGCGAATGGCGCAGCCGGCGCCTGAGCTTTCCCGATGCCCCGGGCTTGCGCCCTACACCGGACCGGGTGCGTGAAACCCTGTTCAATTGGCTCGCCCCCTACGTGCCAGGCGCCCGGGTTCTCGACCCGTTCGCTGGCAGTGGCGCGCTGTTTCTCGAAGCGCTGTCCCGTGGCGCCGCCATGGGCCAGGCCCTGGATGCCAGCAGCCTGGCGGTCTCCAGCCTGAAAGAACACCTGGGCACCCTGCGTTGCACGGTGGGCCAGGTGCAGACGGCCGACGCCTTGCGCTATCTGGACAGCCAACCGGCCAGTCCTTTCGACCTGGTGTTTCTCGATCCGCCGTTCAACCAGAACCTGTTGCCGACGGTCTGCGCGCTGCTCGAGGAACGCCAGTGGCTGGCCGAGGATGCCTGGGTCTACACTGAAAGTGAAACCGCTCCGTCGATCCTGGCTTTGCCGGGCAACTGGCGCTTGCATCGCGAGCAGAAGTCCGGACGGGTGTACTACGCATTGTGGCAACGCATGGCAGAAGCCGTTGGCTGACGGCTGGCCGCAGCATCGAGAACAATAATAATGGCCGCCGCATCTGAACGATTCATCCCCGCCAAGGGCCTAGGCAACCCGCACTTGCAAACCCTGTGGGGCCCGCTATGGCGCAAGACCACACACATCCCTCGCCAACGTGAGCGTTTGTGGCTGGACGACGGTGATTTCCTCGACCTCGACTGGCATGGCCCCCACAGCGCCAAGGCGCCGCTGGTGTTGGTGCTTCACGGACTGACGGGCTCCTCCAACTCGCCTTACGTGGCCGGTTTGCAACAAGCCCTTGGCCATCAGGGCTGGGCCAGTGTCGCGTTGAACTGGCGCGGCTGTTCAGGCGAACCGAACCTGCTGCCCCGCAGCTACCACTCCGGCGTCAGCGAAGACCTGGCCGCCGTCGTTGCTCACCTGCGGACGCGACGGCCCCTGGCGCCGCTGTTTGCGGTGGGTTATTCGCTAGGCGGCAATGTGCTGCTCAAGCACCTGGGAGAAACCGGCAGCGACAGCCAACTGCTCGGCGCCGTGGCCGTTTCGGTGCCGTTTCGACTCGATCAATGCGCCGATCGCATCGGGCAAGGGTTTTCCAGGTTTTATCAGGCGCATTTCATGCGGGAGCTGGTGGCTTACGTGCGCAACAAGCAACGCCGGTTCAAGCACGATGGACGTCACGAAGGGCTTGCCACCCTGGCGGCGCTGGGTCCATTGGAAAACATGCGCACCTTCTGGGATTTCGACGGCCGCGTGACCGCGCCGCTGCACGGCTTTTCCGACGCCTCGGACTATTACCGTCGCGCCTCCAGCCGCTATTACATGAGCGAAATCAACACCCCGACCCTGGTCATCCAAGCTGCCGACGACCCTTTCGTATTCCCCCACAGCCTGCCCCAACCCGACGAGCTGTCCGCCTCCACCCAGCTGGAACTGCATGCCCAGGGTGGGCACGTGGGATTTGTCGAAGGGACCTTGCGCTCACCCGGATACTACCTGGAGCGACGTATTCCCCAGTGGCTGGCGAACCTGGGTCACGGATGAGCCACCGCCAACACACACCCCTGTGGGAGCGAGCCTGCTCGCGATAGCGGAGTGTCAGTCACTTTGATGCTGCTGACC
>NZ_JBMDKO010000088.1:0-10202 GCF_057809755.1 Pseudomonas sp. FG13 | reverse complement strand
GACAGTCTGGCTTGGGCTATGGCGTTATGGCTGGCCAGCCGCAAACTTTGTGGCAACGACACCTGTGGGAGCAAAGCTTGCTCGCGACGCAGACGCCGACATTTCTGAAAGACTGCATTGGCTTCATCGCGGGCAAGCCTTGCTCCCACAAATCCCTTCGCTACAAAGGATCTGTGGAATCAGCGCGCCGGCGGTTGCTCGCCCAGCGGCACCACCGCCATGGTCAGGCGCGACACACAGTTGACCTTGCCTTCGTCGTTGCTCAGGCGGATGTCCCAGACCTGGGTGGTACGGCCCAGATGAACCATCCTGGCCGTGGCCGTCACCCGCCCGCTGCGTACACCGCGCAAGTGGTTGGCATTGATTTCCAAGCCCACGCAATAGAACTTGCTGGTGTCCACGCACAGGTAGGCGGCCATGGAGCCCACCGTTTCGGCCAGGACCACCGAAGCACCGCCATGCAACAGGCCGAACGGCTGATGGGTGCGGTGATCGACCACCATGCTGGCGGTCAGGGATTCGTCGTCGAACGACTCGAAACGAATATCCAGTACCTCGCTGATGGTGTTTTTAGCGGCAGCGTTCAGTTGTTCGATGTTGGGTGTGGTGCGCCACAGACTCATCGTTACCCTTCCTTATGTTTATGTGGGAACAAGGCCCCAAGGCCAATCAAGGATCAAGCGATATTTCTGTGGGAGCGAGCCTGCTCGCGATAGCGGTCTGTCAGTTGACAGGGATGTCGACTGACACGGCCTCATCGCGAGCAGGCTCGCTCCCACAAGTCATATGGTTTGACTGGCAGCAAGGCCCGGTCTTTCTCATGGATGCCGAAGGCCCTTGAGTCGCATCGCACCGGCCAACGGCAGGTCACCTTCCAGCTCAGCCAGACCAGCCGTGTTCACCCGCTCGGGTTGTTGCAGGTGACCGTGTTGCGCCAAGCCCAACAGGCTGCCCACCAACGGGTTATGGCTGACCAGCAGCACATCATCCCGATCCCCGAGATGCTCCAGGACTGTCTGGGGCCGGGTTTCCGGCTTGAGCCAGTCGACCGTGATCAACTCCGGTTCGAACCCCAACGCCTCACGCACCAGTTGCGCAGTCTGCTGGGCGCGCAGGTAAGGGCTGGCATAAATGGCGGTCAACGGGCGGCCGATCAATTCGGCGGCACTGCGCAGGACTTCTTCACGCCCGTGAACCGTCAAGGCCCGCTCGGGATCGGGGCGGGCACCGTATGGCTCGGCTTCGCCATGACGCAGTACCCACAGGTTCATAGCTTGGGCTCCTCATCCTGGACAGGGTGCGGCGCCGGCGCCACGACGTGGGGCGCTTCGCCTTCCGGCGCGCGCGGGCTCGGCCAGTCAGCGAAGGGCCAGGGTTTCTGGTCGCTGTGGAAGGTGCCGAAACGGCCGATCTGGGCCAGGAACTGGCTGAGGCTGTCGCCGAAGTTCATCAGGCTGGCGCTGGGTGCGCCATAGATCAATCGATAGATCAATTGCACCAGTACCACGGCGCCAAGGATGAATTGCGCCACTTGCCAGACCAGCAGGTAAACCACCATCCACAGCACCCGCAACAGGATGGACTCGTATTGGGTCTGCCCTTTCGAATCGTTCATAGCTCACTCCTGCCTGTCATCGACAGCGGCTCAATTGAAGCCACTGGTGGAAATGAAATCGACATCGGTCTTCGGCTCGCCACGCATCAACAGTTCGATCACCTGCTCCAGCGTGCGCCCTTCGAACAGAATCGCGTGCAACCCGGCGACCAGCGGCATATAGACCCCGGCCTCCTGGGACTTGGCCTTGAGTACCTTGAGGGTGTTCACACCTTCGGCCACTTCGCCCAGGCGCGACACGGCCTCGTCCAGGCTCAGGCCCTCGCCGAGAGCGAAGCCGACCTGGTAGTTGCGACTCTTGGGCGAGGAGCAAGTGACGATGAGGTCGCCCACCCCCGCCAACCCGAGGAAGGTCATTGGATTGGCGCCCTGGCTGACGGCAAAGCGCGTCATTTCCGCCAGAGCCCGGGTGATCAGCATGCTCTTGGTGTTCTCTCCCATGCCCAGCGCCACCGCCATGCCGGAGATGATCGCATAGACGTTCTTCAGCGCTCCGCCCAGCTCCACGCCGAAACGGTCGGCACTGGCATAGACCCGGAAAGTGCGGCCATGAAGCGCGGCCTGGACCCGCTTGCACAGTTCTTCGTCTTCACTGGCCACCACGGTGGCGGTCAAGGCGTGCTCGGCGATTTCCCGCGCCAGGTTCGGCCCGGAAATCACCCCGATCCGCGCTTTTGGCGCGATCTCTTCAAGAATCTCGCTCATCAGCTTGAAGGTCTGGGCTTCGATGCCCTTGGTCAGGCTGACCAGGAACTTGCCGCTCAGGCAGTCGGCATGGGGCGCCAGCACCGAGCGCAAGGCGCTGGAGGGCAAGGCGACAAAAAACAGGTCACTGCCCTGGAGCGTGGCCTGCAGGTCGGTCACCGGCTCCACTTCCGGACGGATCTTGATGCCCTTGAGGTAACGCGGGTTCTCGCGGTTGACCCGGATGGCCTCGGCCTGCTCCGGGTCACGCATCCATTGGCGTACCGGGTGACCATTCTCGGCCAGCAGGTTGGCCACGGCGGTACCGAAACTCCCGCCTCCCAGGACCGCAATCGGGCGCTGTTCAGTCATATGCAATCCGTTCATCCATACCAAGTGGCGATGCCGGGCATTATACGGAGCGCCCAGATCGCGACTAGCCCCGCTATTAATTACCCACAACTGTAGGAAGCTGACCATCAATTGCTCGGAAAATGCTATCAACGCAACTGGAAAAGTCTCTCAGCTCAGTTAACATGCCCGCCATCATTCTGTTATCAAAGGCTCTGCCGTGACCGTTGGCCCCTCCCGCTCAGGCTCGTCCCTGCTCTTGGCGCTGCTCGTCAGCCCGCCAGTGTGGGCCGACGACTTGTTTGTCGACAGCCAACCCCTGCCCCAGGTCCTGACCGCCACTCGCTTGAAACAATCGCCAGCGGCGGTGCCGGGCAGCATGACCGTGCTGGACAGCGAGCTGATCAAGGCCAGTGGAGCCCGGGACATCAGCGAATTGCTGCGCCTGGTACCCGGTATGATGGTCGGCAACCTCAGCGGTAATCAGCCCACCGTGAACTACCACGGCACCAACGCCAGCGAAGCACGCCGCATGCAGGTGCTGATCGATGGCCGCTCGGTGTACCGCGCCGGTCTCGCCACCGTTGACTGGAGCGACATTCCGGTGGCCATGGAGGACATCGAGCGAATCGAAGTCTTCCGCGGCCCGAACACGGTCAGCTATGGCGCCAACGCGCTGATGGCGGTGGTCAACATCATCACCCGGACGCCGGCCAACAGCCACGGCACGCGGGTGAAGATCACCCAGGGCCAGCGCGGCATCAGCGACTGGTACGCCAGCCAGGGCACCGGCTGGGAGGGGGGCGATCTGCGACTTTCCTTGTCCGGTCAGGAAGACGACGGCTTCGACAGCGACCGCAACGGCGCCGACTACCGCGACAGCCGCCGCTTGAACCGTATCAACCTGTCGGTCAGCCAGACACTGAATGAACAACAGAGCATCGATTGGCAGTTGAATGCCAAGGACGGGACCAACCAGCGGCCTTATACCTACCACCCGGTCTTTGCCGGGATTACCGCCGCTGGGGATAACTCCGACGTCATCGCCAAGGACTATGCCGGCTCGCTGCGCTGGAATCTGGACCTCAACCCCAACCACAGCCTGTATGTGCAGAGCTCGATCCAGCACTGGGATCGCCAGCAGACCTGGCGCGCCTGCGATGCCGAGGTGTCCTTCAGCCCGCAACTGACCGACCTGTGGCTGCTCAATCCCAACTACGCAGAGAAGCTGGCGCGCAACATGCCCGGCTTCACCAGCACCGGCGCGCCACCCGGTACGGCGCAGGAGCAGGCGTTGGCCAACCAGGTGCTCGACCAATGGCGCAACGGCGCCTCGCGAACCGTGTGCGGCGATATCGACCAGAGTGCCCGGGAATCACGCTACGACCTGGAGATCCAGGACACCCTGAGCCTGTCCGACAGCCTGCGACTGGTGACCGGGGCGAACTATCGCTATGACCGGGCCGATTCCGAGACGTACTTCGACGGCACACTGGATGACACCACCTGGCGGCTGTTTGGCCAGTTCGAATGGCGGGCCACTGAGCACTGGCTGTTGCAGGGCGGCGCGATGTTCGAAGACACCCGCTTGACCGGCAGTTCGCTGACACCGCGGGTGGCGGTCAACTACCTGATCACGCCACGGCATGGCTTGCGGGCGGTGTACTCCGAAGCGGTACGCTCACCGGACATGTTCGAGAACAACGTCAACTGGAGCTATCAGGTCACGAACCTGCAACCCACCGCCTTTGGCCGAAGCAGCGCGCGTTACTTTGTCCAGACCCGCGGTCCGGGAAACCTCGAGCAGGAACACATGCGCTCCCGGGAACTGGGCTACAACGGCTATTTCATGGACCTGGGCCTGACGGTTGACGTCAGGCTGTTCCATGACGAAATCACCGGCATGATCAGCGAACCGCTGCGCAACAACCAGTACATCGCCAGCAACGCCAATGAGTCGCAGTTTTCCGGCGCCGAAACCCAACTCGACTGGCGCATGACCAACGCCGACCGCCTGCGCGTGACGTATGCCTACGTCGACGCCCTGGCCAGCGCGCCCCTCGATGAACAACTGACCGCCCGCAACAGTGGTTCGGCCGGCTGGCTGCGGGACTGGGGCCAGGGTTGGAACAGCTCGGTGTTCTATTACGCCGCCGATGCCCTCAACGGCTACCGCTTCGAACGGGTCGATACCCGCCTCGCCCGGCGCATCCCGCTGGGCAAAGCCAGCCTGGAGCTGGCGGGTGTCCTGCAACAACGCCTCGACAATCAACCCACCACCTTCGTCGACAACCGCTACGACTCCCGACATGTCATGTACTTCAGCGCGGAGTTGTCCTTCTAGATGGCCCGGAGCCAACCGGGCAAGAGGCCATTTCCCGGCCGCCTGCCGCTGGCACTGTGCCTGGTGCTGGCGGGCCTGCTGGCAACGCTACAGGCCCGCGCCGCCGAAATCCTGTTGACCGGAACCCAGGACAGCCCCGGCGTGCAGTCCTTTACCCAGGCCCTGAAGGCCCTGCGCCCCGAAGACGATGTGCGCTTCACCCCGTTGGCGAGTCTGCCGGCACCGGACAAGTTGCCAGCCAATATCCGCCTCGTGCTGCTGGACCTGCCCAGCCTCGACTGGCGCCTGCAAGCGGCTCAGGGACCGGCCACGCTGGTGCTGCGGATCAGCCGGTTGCAAGCCCGGGACCGCCTGGGCGAGGCAATCCCCGCGCACTTGAGCCTGTTGTGGAGCGATCCGCCGGTAGCGCGACAATTGCGCCTGATTCGCACGATCTTCCCGCAAGCGCGCAGGGTCGGCGTGCTGTTCGACGGGCACAGCGAGTTCCTGCTCAAGGAGATCCGCCAGGCCGCCGTACCGCTGAGCCTGGAGATCGTCACCGAGCGCTGGGAAGACACCAGCGACAGCCGCCCCCTGCAAAACCTGCTGGGCCAGAGCGATGTCTTGCTGGGCCTCGACGACCCCGACCTGTACAACCCCAAGACCGTGAAGAACCTGTTGCTCAGCAGCTATGCCCGACAACGCGCGCTGATCGGCCCGAGCGCGGCGTTCGTCAGGGCCGGCAGTCTGGCCAGCACCTACAGCGACCAGGAAGACTGGCTGGCGATTCTCGACGATCTGCTCGACCGTCCCGTCGCCACCTGGCCACGCGCGCTGTATCCGGCTCGCTTCAAAGTCCTGGACAACCGGCAAGTCGCCCGCTCCCTGGGGCTCGAACCGATTGACGCCGCTTCCGTCGCTACGCAGTTGGCCGAAGGAGAACACCGCCCATGACCTTGCGTCGCCGTTGGGATATCAGTACACGCACCCAGCTCATCGCCCTTGGCCCGGCGTTGCTGCTGACCGTGCTGTTGATCAGTTTCTTCACCTTCGTGCGAATCCAGGACCTGCGCCAGGAACTCAATCACACCGGGCAACTGATCGCCAACCAACTGGCTCCCGCCACCGAATACGGCGTGATTTCCGGCAACAATGATGTGCTGGAAAGCCTGCTCACCGCCACCCTGGCCACGCCCCACGTGCGCTTTCTGGAAGTACAGGACAGCACACACCGGGTGTTGGTGCACGTCGAGCAGCCCGAGCAGAATCGTGTTCACTCCCAGCAGATCGAAATGTTCCAGGCGCCGGTTCGCCTGCAGCGCATCGCCCTGAACAACGATTTCCTGCAAGGCAGCAGCCCCCCCATCGAGACTCCTGGCGAAGATTACCTGGGCCGGGTGATCGTCGGCATGTCCAGCGATGCCTTCAGCCAGCGGCAGCAGGAAATCCTGTTCAAGGCCGCGATCCTGGCGTTGTTCGCCCTGCTGTTCACCTTCCTGGTGGCGCGTCGCCTGGCCTCTGACCTGTCCCGGCCGATCCGCGACATCGGCAACGCCGTCAAGGCCATCCAGCAAGGCGACTACAGCAAACCGTTGCCTATCGTTGACGACGCCGAGCTGGGGGCCTTGTCGCGGCATATCAACAACCTGGCCGACGGCCTGGAACAAGCCAGCCGGGAACAGCACCAGGCCATGGCGCAGTTGATCAAGACCCGGGAAGAAGCCGAAAAAGCCAACAGCGCCAAGTCGGAATTCCTGGCCATGATGAGCCACGAGTTGCGCACGCCCATGAACGGTGTGCTGGGCATGCTGCAACTGCTGGAAACCACCCGGATGACCGACGAGCAGCACGAGTACACGGCACTGGCTTCGGAATCCACCGAGCACCTGTTGAAGGTGATCAACGACATCCTCGACTTCTCGCGCATCGAACGTTCGGCCCTGGAGCTGGAACATATCCCGTTCAACCTGACCGAGCTGGTGGGCAGTTGCGCCCAGTCGTTCCAGCACAGCGCCGCCCAACGCAAATTGGGCCTGGACCTGCTGATTCCGGACGACATGAAGGCCTTGCAGGTGCAAGGCGATCCGACGCGGATCCGACAGATCCTGGTGAACCTGATCGGCAACGCACTGAAGTTCACCGAGCAGGGACGTGTCACCGTGCAGTGCCAGTGGCAGGCCCTGGACCACGAATTGCTGTGGTTCACCTGCACGGTGCGCGACAGTGGCATCGGTATTTCACCCGAAAGCCTGGAGCGCATGTTCGACGCGTTCCAGCAGGCCGACAGTTCGATTTCCCGCCGCTACGGTGGCACCGGCCTGGGCCTGCCGATCGCGCGCACCCTGGCCGAACGCATGGGCGGCACGCTGCGGGCCCAGAGCGAGGAAGGCCAGGGCTCGGTGTTTACCCTGGAAATTCCGCTGGCCCGGTCCACACAGGGCCCGGTGGAGATCGCACCGCGACTGTCCCACGGCGGCGAGGGTGGCGCCGGTCGCAACGTGCTGCTGGTGGAGGACAACCCGGTGAACCAGACCGTGATCGAAGCCATGTTGCGCAGCCTGGGCTTTACCGTCAGCATCGCCGCCGACGGCGCCCAGGCCATCCGCAGTGCTGAAAGCCTGATGTTTGAATTGATCCTCATGGATTGCCGCTTGCCGGTGGTCGACGGTTACGAGGCCACGCGACGGATCCGCCAGTTGCCAGGTTGCGGAGAGGTACCGATCGTCGCCCTGACGGCCAATGCCTTGCAGGGCGATCGCGAAGCCTGCCTCGCGGCAGGCATGAACGATTACCTGGCAAAGCCGTTCAAAAGGGTTGATCTGCAGCATATTCTGCAGCGTTGGGTGCATTAGTAGCCTGTGTAGCTGGCGTGAAAGACGAAAGTGCGGCAGTCTTAGGCACCCGACGAGCCTCGATTGAAGCTCGGATAAAAAATTTCAGTGCACAGGTGTACATTCATTTTCCGTGTGCTGTGACTTTCACTACAACGCAATAGTCTATGAGTAGGCTGTCGATTCGAGGCATGACCGCTTCGATCGGTCGGGAAGATTCGCCCAACCCTGCCGCATGGGACTATTGAGGAGCTCGCATGACCAAACAAAACGCCTTTACCCGGGAAGATCTGCTGCGCTGCAGTCGCGGTGAGCTGTTCGGCCCAGGTAACGCGCAACTGCCCGCCCCGAACATGCTGATGGTGGATCGCATCACCCATATCAGCGAAGAGGGTGGCAAGTACGGCAAAGGTGAATTGGTCGCCGAGCTGGATATCAATCCGGACCTGTGGTTCTTCGCCTGCCATTTCGAAGGCGATCCGGTCATGCCGGGCTGCCTGGGCCTGGATGCCATGTGGCAACTGGTCGGTTTCTTCCTCGGCTGGCAAGGCCTGCCGGGTCGCGGTCGCGCCCTCGGTTCGGGCGAAGTGAAGTTCTTCGGTCAGGTCCTCCCGACCGCGAAGAAAATCACCTATAACATTCATATCAAACGCGTCCTCAAGGGCAAGCTGAACATGGCCATTGCCGATGGTTCGGTGGCTGTCGACGGTCGCGAGATCTATACCGCCGAGGGCCTTCGGGTCGGCGTTTTCACCTCCACTGACAACTTCTAAGGGTTATCCGCATGCGCCGCGTCGTTATCACTGGTCTTGGCATCGTTTCTTGCCTGGGCAATGACAAAGAGACCGTCTCCGCTAACCTGCGTGCAAGTCGCCCTGGCATCCGGTTCAACCCGGAATACGCCGAAATGGGTCTGCGTAGCCAGGTTTCCGGCTCCATTGACCTCAACCTCGAAGAACTGATCGATCGCAAGATCTACCGTTTTGTCGGCCATGCAGCGGCTTACGCCTACCTGGCCATGAAGGACGCCATCGCCGACTCCGGCCTGACCGAAGAGCAGGTGTCCAACCCGCGCACCGGCCTGATCGCCGGCTCCGGCGGTGCCTCGACCTTGAACCAGATGGAAGCGCTGGACATCCTGCGCGAGAAAGGCGTCAAGCGCGTCGGTCCGTATCGCGTCACCCGGACCATGAGCAGCACCGTTTCCGCCTGCCTGGCCACACCTTTCAAGATCAAGGGCCTGAACTACTCCATCGCTTCTGCCTGCGCCACCAGTGCCCACTGCATCGGTACCGCCATGGAACAGATCCAGATGGGTAAGCAGGACGTCGTGTTCGCCGGCGGCGGTGAAGAAGAACACTGGAGCCAGTCGTTCCTGTTCGACGCCATGGGCGCCCTGTCCAGCAAGCGCAACGACACGCCGGAAAAAGCCTCCCGCGCCTACGATGCCGACCGTGACGGTTTCGTCATTGCCGGTGGCGGTGGCATGGTGGTGGTCGAGGAGCTGGAACATGCCCTGGCCCGCGGTGCAAAAATCTACGCGGAAATCGTCGGCTACGGCGCTACGTCCGACGGCTACGACATGGTTGCCCCAAGCGGCGAAGGTGCTATCCGCTGCATGCAGATGGCGATGTCCACCGTCGACACTCCGATCGACTACCTGAACACCCACGGCACTTCGACTCCGGTCGGCGACGTCGCGGAAATGAAAGGTGTGCGTGAAGTGTTCGGCGACAAGGCGCCGGCCATCAGCTCTACCAAGAGCCTGTCGGGTCACTCCCTGGGCGCCGCCGGCGTTCACGAAGCGATCTACTGCATGCTGATGATGGAAGGCAACTTCATCGCCGGCTCGGCCAACATCGACGAGCTGGACCCGGAAGTGGCCGACCTGCCGATCCTGACCAAGACCCGCGAAAACGCCACCATCAACACCGTGATGAGCAACAGCTTCGGCTTCGGCGGCACCAACGCCACCCTGGTACTGAAGCGCTGGCAGGGCAAGTAAGCCCCGCTGCTACGCCGCACACGAAAACGCCCCGACCGGTTCGGGGCGTTTTTTTTGCCTGCTTCTACCCTGTGGGAGCACAGCTTGCTCGCGATCCAGACACCTCAGCGCTCAAGACCGCGTTGACCTCATCGCGGGCAAGCCTTGCTCCCACACAACACCGCCAGGAAATTCTACCTGCGGGAGCATAGCTTGCTCGCGATCCAGACACCTCAGCGCTCAAGACCGCGTTGACCTCATCGCGGGCAAGCCTTGCTCCCACACAACACCGCCCGGAAATTCTACCTGTGGGAGCATAGCTTGCTCGCGATCCAGACACCTCAGCGCTCAAGACCGCATTGACCTCATCGCGGGCAAGCCTTGCTCCCACACAACACCGCCCGGAAATTCTAC
>NZ_JBMDKO010000087.1:0-10453 GCF_057809755.1 Pseudomonas sp. FG13 | reverse complement strand
ACTCCTGACATCCTGCTCCCAAAGCAGGCGCGCTACCGGACTGCGCTATACCCCGATTGAAATGGCTCCGTGACCAGGACTCGAACCTGGGACCCAATGATTAACAGTCATTTGCTCTACCGACTGAGCTATCACGGAACTGATATTTCAAGTTGCAACCTTGAAGCTTGATTGAAGCCAGCTTCAACCTCTTCTACCCGTCTGCATCGCTGCGTTCGTGTGTCTGAGGCGCGCTATTCTACAATCTTAAAAACCTCTGTCAACCCCTTAAATTGCTTTCAAGACAATGATTTGCAACTTATTTCGGATTCCTTCTCAGGGAGAAGTAACCCTTGGGGGTGACTGACTGCGGGGCGCACTTTACAAGCCTTTTCCTTTGAGTTCAACGGCCTGATGAAAAAAATGGCCTCGCAATGCGAGGCCATTCGGTCAACAGCGGTGCAGCCGGTCAGTTGAAGACGATTTCGTCGTTTTCCACCGTTCCGGTTACGGTTTCGCCCGGCATGAAGCGACCCGACAGGATCAACTGTGCCAATGGGTTTTCGATCCAGCGCTGGATGGCCCGTTTCAATGGTCGTGCCCCATAGACCGGGTCGTAACCCACGGCAATCAACTTATCCAGGGCCTCGTCACTCAGTTGCAGCTTCAGCTCGCGCTCGGTGAGGCGGCTGCGCAGGCGACCCAGCTGGATTTCGGTGATGCCGGCAATCTGATCACGGGCCAGTGGTTCGAAAATCACTACCTCGTCGACCCGGTTGATGAACTCCGGCCGGAAGTGGGTAGAAATCGCGTCCATCACCGCCGCCCGTTGCGCCTCGCGATCCCCCACCAGTTCCTGGATCTGCGCCGACCCCAGGTTGGAGGTCATCACGATCACCGTGTTGCGGAAATCCACCGTGCGCCCGTGGCTGTCGGTCAGACGACCGTCCTCCAGCACTTGCAGCAGAATGTTGAACACATCCGGATGGGCTTTCTCGACCTCATCGAGCAGGATCACCGAGTACGGCTTGCGTCGCACGGCTTCGGTCAGGTAACCGCCCTCTTCATAGCCGACATAACCCGGCGGTGCGCCGATCAGCCGGGCCACGGAGTGTTTCTCCATGAATTCGGACATGTCGATGCGCACCATCGCCTCCTCGGTATCGAAGAGGAACTCGGCCAACGCCTTGCACAGCTCGGTTTTACCGACACCGGTCGGGCCGAGGAACATGAACGAACCACTTGGCCGGTTCGGGTCCGACAACCCGGCACGGGACCGCCGCACGGCATTGGCGACCGCGACGACCGCTTCGTCCTGGCCGATCACGCGCTGGTGCAGCAGGCTTTCCATCTTCAGCAGCTTGTCGCGCTCGCCTTCGAGCATCTTCGACACTGGAATACCGGTCCACTTGGAGACCACCTCGGCGATTTCCTCCTCGGTGACCTTGCTGCGCAGCAACTGGTTTTCACTTTTGCCGTGCTGGTCGACCATCTGCAGGCTGCGCTCCAGATCCGGGATGACCCCGTATTGCAGCTCGGCCATGCGGTTGAGGTCGCCCTTGCGACGGGCCGCTTCCAGTTCCTGGCGGGACTGTTCGATTTTCTGTTGAATCTGCGCCGAACCCTGGACTTCGGCCTTTTCCGAATTCCAGATTTCCTCGAGATCGGAATACTCGCGCTCGTGGCGAACGATTTCTTCCTGCAATCTCTCCAGGCGTTTCTTCGCCGCTTCGTCGCTTTCTTTCTTCAGGGCCTGGGATTCGACCTTGAGCTGGATCAGGCGCCGCTCCAGGCGATCCAGCACTTCCGGCTTGGAGTCGATCTCCATGCGGATACGGCTGGCAGCCTCGTCGATCAAGTCGATGGCCTTGTCCGGCAACTGGCGGTCAGTGATGTAGCGGTGGCTGAGCTTGGCCGCCGCGATGATCGCGCCATCGGTGATCGCCACTTTGTGGTGAACTTCATAGCGCTCCTTGAGACCACGCAGGATAGCGATGGTGTCCTCTTCGCTCGGCTCGTCCACCAGCACTTTCTGGAAGCGCCGTTCAAGGGCCGCGTCCTTCTCTATGTACTGGCGGTACTCGTTGAGCGTGGTCGCGCCGACGCAATGCAACTCGCCACGGGCCAGCGCGGGCTTGAGCATGTTGCCGGCGTCCATCGAGCCTTCGCCCTTGCCGGCGCCGACCATGGTGTGCAACTCGTCGATGAACAGAATGATCTGCCCTTCCTGCTTCGACAGCTCATTGAGCAGGGCCTTGAGCCGCTCTTCGAACTCGCCACGGTACTTGGCACCGGCGATCAGCGCCCCCATGTCCAGGGACAGCAGGCGCTTGCCCTTGAGGCCGTCCGGTACTTCACCATTGATGATCCGTTGGGCCAGGCCCTCGGCAATGGCGGTCTTGCCCACGCCTGGCTCACCGATCAGCACCGGGTTGTTCTTGGTGCGGCGTTGCAGCACCTGGATCGTCCGGCGGATCTCGTCATCGCGGCCGATCACCGGGTCAAGCTTGCCTTCCTCGGCACGCTTGGTCAGGTCGACGGTGTATTTATCCAGCGCCTGACGGGACTCCTCGTGGTTGGCGTCGTTGACGGCTTCGCCCCCACGCAGGTTATTGATGGCATTTTCCAGGGCCTTCTTGCTCACGCCCTGGCCGAGCAGCAATTTACCCAGCTTGCTGTTCTCGTCCATGGCGGCGAGTAGCACCAGCTCGCTGGAAATGAACTGGTCGCCCTTCTGCTGGGCCAGGCGATCGGCCTGGTTGAGCAGCCGCGCCAGGTCCTGGGACATGTTCACGTCACCGGTCGGATTCTGGATCTTGGGCAACTGGTCGAGTTCTTTCGCCAGCTCTTTTCGCAGGCTGTTGACGTCAAAGCCTACCTGCATCAGCAGGGGCTTGATCGAGCCACCCTGCTGCTCGAGCATGGCCTGCATCAGATGCGCCGGTTCGATGGCAGGATGGTCCAGGCCGACGGCCAGGGACTGGGCATCGGACAGCGCCAATTGCAATTTGCTGGTTAAACGGTCAATACGCATAAGGTCACCTTCCTTTTGAGCAGGCCGGACCGAAAAACATCCTGAATGAAGAAACCTGCCAGATACCGTTATAGATGTGGACGATTCTGGAAGATTCAAGCAGGTATCTGTTGATACAGATCAGTCAAATGAGGGGCTGTGGAAGCGAGCCGGCTCGCGGTAGCGGTGTGCCAATCAGTTAAAGGTTAGCTGACATGCCGCTTTCGCGGGCAAGGTCGCTCCCACAGTAGATTTGCGGTGTATGCAATCTTATGGAAAGCGCCGGACCGGTGGGAGCCGAGCTTGCTCGCGATAGCGGTGGCACACCTGACATGGATGCAAGCTACACGACGCCATCGCGAGCAGGCTCGCTCCCACAGGGGTCTGCGGTGTATGGAGTATTTGTGCACGGAGCGGGAATTGTGGGAGCGCGCCTGCTCGCGATGGCGGCGGCATATCCGGCAGCCTTCTACTGTTCGATCCAGACGAGGGAGGCGAAGCGACCGGTGCGCGGGCTGCGACGGTAGGAAAAGAAGCGTGGATCGGTCACGGTGCACAGCCCGCCGCCGTAGACCGCCGAGACACCCCGCGCGGCCAGCCGCAGGCGCGCCAGCGCATAGATGTCGGCCAGGAACTTGCCGGCGTTGTGGCTCGGCACAAAGGCTTGTACCGCCTGGGGCAGTTGCGCGATGAACGCCTCACGCACTTCCGGTCCGACTTCAAAGGCTTGCGGGCCAATGGCCGGGCCGAGCCAGGCGAGAATCTCATCCGCTGGCGTTGCCAGGCTGTCCAGGGTGGCTTCCAGTACGCCGTTCGCCAACCCGCGCCAACCGGCATGGGCGGCCGCGACGCGCGTACCGGCGCGGTTACAGAACAGCACGGGCAGGCAGTCCGCGGTCATCGCCGTGCAGGCGATACCCGGCGTGGCGGTCCAGCTGGCATCGGCGGTCGCGACCTGGGTCGGATCGGCCTCGACCACGGCAATCCCATGGACCTGCTGCAACCAGGCCGGACGGATGGCGAATGGGTCGGTGAGCCGTCGACGGTTCTCAGTGACGGCCGTTGGGTCATCATCGACATGGTCGCCGAGGTTGAGGCTGTCGAACGGCGCCACGCTGACGCCGCCCGCACGGGTGGTGACGCAGGCCTTGACCCAGGCTGGCGCGGGCCAGTCGGGTATCAGCCAGTCATTCATCCGACGAATGCCTCGCGGTCCTGCTTGAGCAACGTCAGCAGCCAGACGAAGTCATCCGGCAACGGCGATTCCCAGCTCATGCGCTTACCGGTGGTCGGATGATCCAGTTCCAGGAAACGCGCATGCAGCGCCTGACGCGGGAAGTGCTTCAGGGACTCGACCATGGTCACGCTGGCGGCCGGCGGGATGCGGAAGCGGCCGCCATAAGCCGGATCGCCCACCAACGGGAAGTTGATGTGGGCCATGTGCACGCGGATCTGGTGGGTACGACCGGTTTCCAGCTTGACCCGCACGTGGGTGTGGGAGCGGAAGCGTTCAAGCACGCGGTAGTGACTGACCGCCGGCTTGCCGCCCTCCATCACCGCCATGCGCTGGCGCTGCTGACCGTGACGACCGATGGGAGCGTTGATCTTGCCGCCAGCGGTCACTACGCCGATCACGATGCATTCATAGATGCGGCTGACACTGCGGCTTTGCAGTTGTGCGACCAACTGGGTCTGCGCCTGGATGGTCTTGGCCACCACCATCAGACCGGTGGTGTCCTTGTCGAGACGATGCACGATACCGGCCCGGGGCACATTGACGATATCCGGCACGTGGTGCAGCAAGGCATTGAGCAGGGTGCCGTCGGCGTGACCGGCGGCCGGATGCACCACCAGGCCCGCAGGCTTGTTGATCACCAGGATGTCGTCATCTTCATAAACGATGTCCAGGGCAATGTCCTGGGCTACCCATTCGCCCTGGGCTTCCTGCTCTGCCGTCAGCTCGAGGATGGCACCGCCATGGACGATGTCGCGCGGGCGGATGACCGCCCCATCCACCGTCAGGCGGCCGTCCTTGATCCAGGCGGAAAGGCGCGAGCGCGAATGCTCGGTGAAGAGTTGGGCGGCGACTTGATCGAGGCGTTGGCCGCCCAATTCGGACGGCACCTCTGCGCGAAGTTCTATTTTATCGGACATGCTCGGACTGGGCGTCGGCACAGCCTTTGGTTTCGGCTGCGCGCTTGTGGTTAAATACGGCGTCTTTTGCCCCGAGGCTTTCAACGGGGCGCTCATCATAACAGGACGGCCCCGCCCAAGACAGCGGCCGTCATAGGGACGCAAGCCGCCATGCAAGTGAAACACCTGCTGCTGATCGCCATCCTCGCATTGACTGCTGCTTGCTCGTCGAAGGAAGTCGTAGACGAAAACCTGAGCGAAGTCGAACTGTACCAACAGGCGCAGAAGGACTTGGACAACAACAGCTACACCAGCGCCACCGCCAAGCTCAAGGCCCTGGAGTCGCGGTATCCGTTCGGTCGCTACGCCGACCAGGCCCAGTTGGAGCTGATCTACGCCAACTACAAGAACGCCGAGCCCGAAGCTGCCAAATCTGCCGCCGAACGCTTCATTCGCCTGCATCCACAGCACCCGAACGTCGATTACGCCTATTACCTCAAGGGCCTGACGTCTTTCGACCAGGACGTCGGCCTGCTAGCGCGCTTCCTGCCGCTGGACATGACCAAGCGTGACCCGGGCGCCGCACGCGACTCGTACAACGAGTTCGCCCAACTGACCAGCCGCTTCCCCAACAGCCGCTACTCGCCGGATGCCAAGCAGCGCATGATCTACCTGCGCAACCTGCTGGCTTCCTACGAAATCCACGTGGCCGACTACTACCTGACCCGTCAGGCCTACGTCGCCGCCGCCAACCGTGGTCGCTACGTGGTGGAAAACTTCCAGGAAACCCCTTCGGTCGGCGACGGCCTGGCGGTGATGACCGAGGCGTACCAACGCCTGCACCTGGACGAACTGGCAGCCAGCAGCCTGGAAACCCTGAAACTGAATTACCCGGACCACCCTTCCCTGGTCGACGGCCAGTTCACCCCCCGCGTTGCAGAAGCCGACAACCGTTCATGGCTGAGCAAGGCGACCCTGGGCCTGATCGAATCCCGTCCGCCACTGCCACCGGGCGAAACCCGCGCCAACCAGGACGTACAGCGTCAGTTCCAGGATGCCAAGGAAGCCATTCCGAACGAGCTCAAGCCAAAGGATGAAAATGGCGATGTGATTGAAGAACCGGAGGCTGAGAACAACTCCAGCGACCGCTCCTGGTTCAGCTACATGACCTTCGGCCTGTTCGACTGAGCACAGGGCATTCACAAAAGGGAGACCCGACGGTCTCCCTTTTTTATGCCTGGATCCTATTGAACTGTGCGCCGCCCCAGTCCTTGGCTAAACTGCCTCATCTCTCGCCAGAAAGCCGCCCATCATGCTTCGTCTAATCATCTTGTTCGCCGTCGTTGCCTCCGCCATATGGATCTTTCGCAACGTGAAGCCCAAGGCGTCCGCGACGCGATCATCCCGGGAACAGGATGCCCCGCCCATGGTTCGCTGCGCCCACTGTGGCGTGCACCTGCCGCGTGACCGGGCACTCCCTCTCCAACAACAGTGGTACTGCAGCCAGGCTCACCTCGAGCAAGGCCCGGGCCCTCGTGATCGCTGAGGCTTCCCCTCGCGTCAGACAGACGCAGCGCCTGCTGCGTCTCTATCACCTGTACCGCTTGAGCATCGGCATCACCCTGGTGCTGCTGATCTCCAGCAACATGGACAACCGCCTGCTGGAGTTCGCCAACGACGACCTGCTGCGCAGTGGCAGCTGGTTGTACCTGGTGCTGAACATCCTGCTGGTGGTGTTCCTTGAAAACACCCGAAGCCCCGCCCGGCTGTTTGGCCTGGCCCTGACCGATGTGTTGCTGCTGTCATGGCTGTTCTTCGCGGCAGGCGGTGCTCCCAGCGCCATTGGCAATCTGCTCATTGTTTCGGTGGCCATTGGCAACACGCTGCTGCGCGGCCGAGTCGGCCTGTTGATCGCTGCCGTCGCCACGATCGGCATAGTGGGGTCGAGTTTCTTCCTTGGCCTGCACGACTCGAACTCTCCCGGCAGTTATTTGCAGGCCGGTACCCTGGGAGCGCTATGCTTCGCCGCTGCGCTGCTGGTACAAGGCCTGACCCGGCGACTGGAAGCCAGCGAAACCTTGGCCGAGCAGCGGGCCAGCGAGGTGACCAGCCTCGAAACCCTCAATGCGTTGATCCTGCAGCGCATGCGCACCGGCATCCTGGTGCTCGATCGTCAACGCCGGGTGCAACTGGCCAACGAAAGCGCCTTGAACCTGTTGGGCATGCACGACCTGGTCGGCCAGCCAATCGATGACTACTCCGCCGCCCTCGTCGACAGCTTGAAAGTGTGGCTGAACAATCCCAGCCTGCGCCCACCAACCCTGGCCATCCCCGGCACGGGCCTGACCCTGCAACCGAACTTCATCGCCCTGGGGCACAACGAACAGCATCAGATCCTGGTGTTTCTCGAAGACCTGGCCCAGGTGGCCCAGCACGCCCAGCAACTGAAACTCGCCTCACTCGGGCGCCTCACCGCCGGCATCGCCCATGAAATCCGCAATCCCCTGGGGGCCATCAGCCATGCGGCGCAATTACTGCGCGAGTCCGAGGAACTGAACGACTCGGATCGACGTCTGACACAGATTATTCAAGATCACTCCCAACGAATGAACCGCGTCATCGAAAACGTCCTGCAGTTGTCCCGTCGCCAGCAAACCACGCCCCAGCGCCTGGACCTGCGCACCTGGCTCGACCAGTTCGTCCAACAGGCCCGCGAAAGCATGGCCGCGCACCAGCAATTGCATCTGAGCATCGCCCCGGGCGACTACACCACGCTCATGGACCCCGATCAATTGACCCAGGTGCTCGACAACCTGCTGCGCAACGCCTGGCGCCACAGTGCCCAGGCCCATGAACGGGCCGAGGCCTGGCTGGAACTGTTCGTCGATCCCCATAGCCATCTCCCCACGCTGGACATCATCGACAACGGCCCCGGCGTGACACCGGACCAGCAGGCGCACCTGTTCGAACCCTTTTTCACCACCAGCAGCCAGGGCACCGGCCTTGGGCTCTATCTGTCCCGTGAGCTGTGCGAAAGCAATCAGGCCCGCCTAGACTTCAAACCACGCCAAGGCGGCGGCTGCTTTCGCATCACTTTTGCTCACGGACGGAAACAGATTTGAATACACGCTCACGGCAACGGATCCTGATCGTCGACGACGAACCGGACATCCGCGAACTCCTGGACATCACCCTGGGCAGGATGAAACTCGACACCCGTAGCGCCAGGAATCTTGCCGAGGCCCAGTCTCTGTTGGCGGAAGAGGCGTTCGACCTGTGCCTGACCGACATGCGCCTGCCCGACGGTACCGGCCTGGAACTGGTGCAGCACATCCAACAGCGCTTCCCGCAACTGCCGGTGGCGATGATCACCGCCTACGGCAGCCTGGAAACCGCCATCGACGCCCTCAAGGCCGGGGCTTTTGACTTTCTGACCAAACCGGTCGACCTGGGTCGGCTACGAGAACTGGTCACCAGCGCCCTGCGCCTGCCACCGGCCACCGCCCCGACCACCATCGAACGCTGCCTGCTGGGCGACTCCCCGCCAATGCGCAGCGTGCGCAAACAGATCGAAAAGCTGGCCCGCAGCCAGGCGCCGGTGTACATCAGCGGGGAGTCGGGCTGTGGCAAGGAACTGGTGGCACGGCTGATCCACGAACAAGGCCCCCGTTCCAGTCGGGGTTTTGTGCCGGTCAACTGCGGGGCCATCCCGACAGAGCTGATGGAAAGTGAGTTTTTCGGCCATCGAAAAGGCAGCTTCAGCGGTGCCATCGAGGACAAGCCCGGTCTGTTCCAGGCCGCCCACGGTGGCACCCTGTTCCTCGATGAAGTGGCTGACCTGCCCCTGGCGATGCAGGTCAAGCTGCTGCGAGCGATCCAGGAAAAGGCCGTGCGCGCCGTTGGTGGTCAGCAGGAGGAAGTGGTGGATGTCCGCATCCTCTGCGCGACCCATAAGGACCTGGACGCCGAAGTGGCCGCCGGGCGCTTTCGCCAGGACCTGTACTACCGCCTGAACGTCATCGAACTCCGCGTCCCGCCCCTTCGCGAGCGCCGCGAAGACATCGAGCCGCTGGCCATCCACATGCTCCAGCGCCTGGCGGCCAGCACCGGCAACCCCGCCGCCAGAATCCATCCCCAAGCCCTCGAGGCCCTTCGAAACTACCGCTTCCCCGGCAACGTACGAGAGCTGGAAAACATGCTCGAACGGGCCTACACCCTCTGCGAACACCAACAGATCGAAGCCGACGACCTGCGCCTGGCCGAAGGCAATGGCATCACCGATACCGCCAACCCCGATTTGATGCGAGTCGACAACCTGGAAGACTATCTGGAAGACGTCGAACGCAAGGTCATCCTCCAGGCCTTGGAAGAAACCCGCTGGAACCGCACCGCCGCAGCGCAGCGATTGAAGCTGTCATTTCGGTCAATGCGGTATCGGTTGAAGAAATTGGGGTTGGATTGAGGGAGCCACCACCAATGGCTCGGCTCAGACCGTCCCTGTGGCGAGGGGATTCATCCCCGCTGGGCTGCGTAGCGGCCCTAAGACAGTCGATACAATCTGCCCGATACACCGAGGTGCAAGGATTCAGGGCTGCTACGCAGCCCAGCGGGGATAAATCCCCTCGCCACAACCGCCAGTTCTATTGATCAGTTCCTAATCCGCCGTCACCGGCACCCGCTCATCCAACACCCGATTGGCCAGCAATTCGCTCAGCTCGATCAGCTGCTGCACACCCAAAGCGACATGCCGACGCGAACCATCAAGCTCGAAGGCCAGGTCGCTGAGCGTCGCGTTGGCGGATGCCAGGGTTTCGCTCAGGTTGGCGAGGAGGCATTCGGCGTCTATGCCTTCCATGACGGTGAATAACTGGCTTGAGGCTGGTTTCTTTTTGACTTCAGGTGGAGGGGCCAGGTAATAGTCGAGGGCGCGCTTGGCGGCTTCATCGAGCTTTTCTGGGTTAAGGCTGGACCGGGGAGAAGCGTTATGGGTTTCTGAACGTGATTGAGACTTGTCACTCATTGCGGTACTCCAGCAAGAAAATGGATTACCAAGTTTTAGACAGGCCGCGACGCCCGGACGCTGAATTGGCAGCGACCGAAAGAGGTTAACGATAAGCCTTCCCACCCGACAACCGCCAAAGCTCGTCGGAAAAATCAGCTTCAGCTTGGATGTTGTCCGACCATTCCCACAAATCTCGAACGGCTGTCAGCTCGCTCACAACAACTCTGCGGCAACCTGTTATTTCTCAGCCAACGCCAATCCCCGTGGGAGCGAGCCTGCTCGCGATAGCGGTGGGTCAGTTTGAATACATGTTGAATGTCCGACGC
>NZ_JBMDKO010000086.1:0-10944 GCF_057809755.1 Pseudomonas sp. FG13 | reverse complement strand
ACCCCAGAGTTTATTCCCTTACTCAGACACAAGCGGGCTTGCTCGCGAAAGCGGTATGACAGTCACCGGCGGGCTAGCCTTTCAGCGCAGCTTCAATCGCTGCGACGTCGATCTTGGTCATCTGCATCATGGCCTCGAACGCGCGCTTGGCGGCTGCCTTGTCGGGGCCGGCGACGGCGTCGGTCAGGACGCGCGGGCTGATCTGCCATGACAGGCCCCACTTGTCCTTGCACCAGCCGCAGACACTTTCCTCGCCGCCGTTGCCGACAATCGCATTCCAGAAACGGTCCGTTTCAGCCTGGTCATCGGTGGACACCTGGAACGAGAAGGACTCGTTGTGCTTGAACACCGGGCCGCCGTTCAGCCCGATGCAGGGAATGCCCATCACCGTGAACTCCACCGTCAACACATCGCCTTCCTTGCCCGATGGATAATCGCCAGGCGCGTGATGAATGGCGTGTACTGCGCTGTCCGGAAACGTCGCAGCGTAGAACTGCGCCGCCTCCACAGCATCACCTTCGTACCAGAGACAGATCCTGTTCTTGTTATTCATCCGGCTTCTCCGAGAGGGATTGGTCGATGCAGTCTAGCAGCGCACCTTTTCCAGGATCGATCAGGTGATGAGCGGCTTTTTGCACTTGCAAGACGTTCCGACTCGTCGCGGCTATCGAGCAATCGTGCCGAGAGATTCGGCGCCCGCGCCCCGGCTACACCCTCACCCGCTCCCCATGCTCCATCATCCAGCGAATCAGGTGCGTCATCGATACCTGATGCTGCTGGATAACGCACTCACCGCCTTGTTCATGGCGGTAGCGTTCGACGTAACGGCTGAGCAACACATGATCGCCATCCTCCGCCAACCGTAGCTCTACCTCGCGGCACTGCAGACCACCCTGGCCGAGCGCCTTCACGCTTCGCCGCAGAACCAACGCATCGTTAGTCATCGGCCTGCCCTCCCTCGCATTGGGCGGTCACCGCTCCCAGTTTGCCTTGCGCGACAACATCGGCGCGCTGCTGCGCCACGGCGTCGCGCAGGGCCACGTAGTAATCCGGCTGGGTGCGAAGTTGGTCGGTCAGCGGCAGCGCCTGTGCGCGGCCATCGACGATGCCGCCTGCGGTATTGATCGTGCCCAGGGTATCGACAGTGCTGCTGTCGCCGCCAAACGGGTCGACCACGAAACTGATTACCTTGCCGGTGGCATCCCTCAGGTTGGCCGTCCCCAGCAGTGGCAGTTCCACCGTCGGCCCCGGGGCGATGTTCCAGACGCCGAATGTCTGGCCAAAATCAGCCTCGTGGCGCTCGATACCGAGTTTGCCCGATACATCGATCAAGCCGACGATGCCGGCCGTGGTGTTGATGACAAAACGCCCCAGGGTGTTGACCGAGCGCTGCGCATTGCCTTGCAGCAGATCGTTGATGAACACCTTGGGCTCACCGAAGTTGGCCACGAAGTTGTGCACGCCGGTCTGCACGGCATCCGGAAGATGGCGATAACCACGGGCGATGGGGGCCAAGGCGTAGTCGTCTACGGTGCGGTTGAAGGCGAAGATGCCGCGGTTGATGGGCTGCCCGGGATCGTAAACGGTGTACGGAACACTCTCGCAACTGCCAGGTTTTGCAGCGGGCGTGCTGGCGCAGCCGCTGGCGAGTGCTGCGAGCATGATGACCACGGAGTGACGAACGCGGAGCGAAGCGGGATCGGTGAGCGGCATACGGGGCTGTCTCGGCAAGGAATGGGCGACGCCAGTCAGTCGAGGAATGAAGCCATTCACAGTTCCCGTGGGAGCCGAGCTTGCTCGCGATAGCGGTGGTTCAGCCAACATCTTTATCAACTGACCAGCCACTATCGCGAGCAAGCTCGGCTCCCACAGGTTCTGCGCTCAACGGGACGGGCATTGAGCAATCCTGCCGCTGTTTTTTTGCCTGGAGATTTCCAGAATATTGCCCGCCGGCAACTTTATTGCAGGATTGAAATATATGACGCAGGGCGTGGATTGACCCTAGTATCGCTCCCTGTATTCATGACCCGACGTGCCCCACCGTGAGCCATTTACTACTGGTGGACGATGACCTCGAAGTCCTCGCCCTCTTGCGCAAATTCCTCGAACAACATGGCTACAGCGTCGATGTGGCCGCCGACGGTGCCGCCCTGTGGCAGGCGGTCGAGCGCCAATTGCCGGACCTGATCATCCTTGACGTCATGCTGCCAGGAGACAACGGCCTGGTACTCTGCCAGCGCCTGCGGGCCGAACACAGGGTCGGCATCATCATGCTCACCGCCATGGGCGAGTTGAGCGACCGCGTCGTCGGCCTGGAGATGGGTGCTGACGATTACCTGACCAAGCCTTTCGACGCGCGGGAGTTGCTGGCCCGGGTGCGGGCCGTGCTCAGGCGTACCGCCGAAGCCAGGGGCACGCCGAACGACGCCTCGCGACCGGTCCTGGAGTTCGAAAAGTGGCAGTTGGACGTCACCCGGCGTGAATTGCGCTCACCGGATAAGGTCATGATCCCGCTTTCGGCGGGCGAGTTCGAATTGTTGCTGGTGTTCGCCGAACACCCGCGTCGGGTGCTGAGTCGCCAGCAGTTGCTGGACCTGGCGCGCGGCGAAACCTTCGACGCGTTTGACCGGAGCATCGATGTGCAGGTCAGCCGCTTGCGTCGCAAGCTGGAGACCGATATCAGCGGCGCGTCGATGATCCGCACCGTGCGCAACAGTGGCTACTACTTCAGCCCCCACGTGGTGAAACGATGAAACCGCCGATCCCTGGCACTCGCCGCCCGCGCGATACCCTGGCGCGCTGGATCGCCCTGACCACCCTGGTTGCCATGCTGACGCTGCTGGCCCTGAACGCGTTGTTCAGCCAACTGGCCGGAGCCTGGGCACGCCCGCCCCTGATGGAAACCGGCCTGTTTGAAAAGATCTCCGCCATCGCCCGCATCATCGACTCGGTAGCGCTTGAACAGCGGCCCGCCATTGCCAAGGCCGCCAGTGACCGGGAATTTACCACCCAATGGCTGCAAGACCATGCCGAGGCGCGAGTGCCGGTGGTCGACGACGACCCGGAATACAGCGACGGCGTGGCACGGCTGCGCCAGCAACTGGGCAGGTCCGACGCACGGATAGAAGGCTACGAGCCGAGCGACTGGCCCGCCGACCAGCCCGGCGGGCGCTACGCCGCGCTGATCGAGCTGAGCGACCATTCATGGGTGATGTTTTCCATGCCCGCGCGCAACTGGGGCCTGGAGGAGTGGGAGCGCAATCTGATCATCATCGCGCTGATCCTGCTGTCGGCATTCATCGTCGCGCTGGTTGCCACCCGGCATCTGGCCGCGCCGCTGGAGCGCTTCGCCGAAGGCGCCAGGCGTTTCGGCATGGACCACAAGGCACCGCCCATTCCGGTCATCGGCCCCTACGAAATCCGCCAGGCCATTCTCGCCTTCAATGCCATGCAGGCCCAGCTCAAGCACTTCATCGAAGACCGCACGCAAATGCTCGCCGCCATCTCCCATGACCTGCGCGCGCCGTTGACCCGCATGCGGCTGCGCGGGGAGTTCATCGAGGACACCGAGCAGCAATCCCGATTGTTCAGGGACGTGGACGAGATGCAGACGATGGTCAATTCGGCCCTGGAGTTTTTCCGCGACGATGCACGGCTCGAACATGCCACCGCCTTCGATCTGGCTGAGCTGCTGCACACCGTCGTCGATGACTTCAAGGACGCCGGCAGCGAGGTTGCCTTCGAGGGCGCCCCCCGCTTCGTTTACGTAGGTAGGCCTATCGGGCTCAAGCGAGCGTTGGTGAACCTGATCGACAACGCGATCAAATATGGCGCAGAGCCCGGTGTTCAGCTCAAGGCCTGGAGCGACCGCGTTGAAATCCGCATTCTGGATCGGGGTCCGGGCATCGAGGCCAAGTACCACGAGCAGGTCTTCACCCCGTTCTTTCGTCTCGAAGGCTCACGCAACAAGAACACCGGTGGCGTCGGGCTCGGCCTCTCGGCGGCGCGGGCGACCGTGCTAGAACACGGTGGAACATTGACCCTCGGTAATCGGCGCGATGGCGGGCTGGAAGTGACGATTTCGCTGCCATTGAGCTGACCACTGCGGGCCCGTTGGCAAACAAAGCCTAAACAACCGGGGCCATCCTCGGTAGGATGGCCGGCCTTTCCGCCTGGACCCGCCCTGGAATCGCCCCGATGATCCTGATTGTCTACGCCCACCCCTACCCCGACCAGTCGCGGGTCAACCAGCAGATGCTCGAACGAGCCTCCAGCCTTCCGGACGTGGTCGTACGGTCCCTCTATGATCTCTACCCGGATTTCGACATCGACGTCGACGCCGAACAGCGCGTCGTCGAGCAGGCGGACCTGATCGTCCTCCAGCACCCGATGTACTGGTACAGCATGCCGCCCCTGCTGAAATTGTGGATCGACAAAGTGTTCACCCATGGTTGGGCATACGGCAAAGGCTCCACGGCCCTGAAGGACAAGAGCCTGCTGTGGGCCGTCACCACCGGTGGCGAGCCGGACCATTTCGAGATCGGTGCCCATCCGGGCTTCTCCGTGCTGGCCCAGCCCCTCCACGCAACGGCTGTCTATTGCCGCATGCGCTGGCTGGATCCGGTCGTCGTCCATGGCGCCTATGCCGCTGAATCGCATTCCCAACAAGCACAGATCGAACACTACCGCGCCCGCCTGGCCTCCTGGAAGGAAGATTGAAATGGAGACTCATAGCCTGATCGAGATGCTCATCTACCTGGCCTCGGCAACCTTGATCGTGCCGATTGCCGTCAGGTTGGGCCTGGGACCGGTGCTGGGCTACTTGCTGGCCGGGTGCGTCATCGGCCCCTGGGGCCTGAAGCTCATTACCGACGTCAAGGCCATTCTGGAATTCGCCGAAATCGGCGTCGTGCTGATGCTGTTCATCATCGGGCTTGAGCTCGACCCCAAACGGCTGTGGGCGTTGCGCCGGATGGTGTTCGGTGGCGGAGCCTTGCAGATGCTGGCTTGTGGCGCTGCCATCGCGGTGTTCTGCGCAGCCCTGGGCCTGAACTGGACGGCCGCGTTGCTGGTCGGCCTGACCCTGAGTCTTTCCTCCACGGCCATCGCCATGCAGGCGATGAATGAACGCAACCTGACGGCAACCGCCGTTGGCCGCAGCAGCTTTGCCGTGCTGTTGTTCCAGGACATCGCGGCCATTCCCCTGGTCGCCATGATCCCCCTGCTGTCGGCCCACGGTGAAACACCGTCAGGCACTGCCCTGGCGCTGTCGATCGTCAAGATCGTCGCGGCCATCAGCGTCGTCGTGCTACTGGGACGCTATGTGACACGGCCATTGCTGCGCTTCGCCGCCCGCTCGGGCCTGCGGGAGATCTTCAGCGCCGTGGCACTGTTCCTGGTGTTCGGCTTCGGTTTTCTCTTGGAAGAAGCTGGCCTGTCGATGGCCATGGGCGCCTTCCTCGCCGGGGTGCTGCTGGCCAGTTCCGAATACCGGCATGCCCTGGAAAGCGACATTGAACCGTTCAAAGGCCTACTGCTGGGGCTGTTCTTCATCGGCGTCGGCATGTCGATCGACTTCGGCACCCTGATCAACGCACCGTTGAAGGTCACCACCCTGACCCTGGGCTTCATCCTGATCAAGCTGCTGGTGATCAAGACCGTGAGCCGGTTTCTCAATGTCCCCGCGGGCCAACGCTCATGGCAGGCGGTGTTGCTGGGCCAGGGCAGCGAATTCGCCTTCGTGGTGTTCGGCGCCGCGACGCTGGCTGGCATCCTGACCGATCAGTGGGGCAAGAGCCTGACGCTGGCGGTGGCCCTGTCCATGTGCCTGACACCCTTACTGATCCTGCTGCTGGGTCGACTGGAATCCGTCACCAAGAAAAACCACGAGGAATCCGACCTCGTCGATCAGCAGAATCCACGCATCATCATCGCCGGGTTCGGTCGCTTCGGGCAGATCGCCGGCCGCTTGCTGATGTCCTGTGGCGTCGAGGTGGTGGTTCTGGATCACGACCCCGACAACATCGAGACGCTGCGCAAATTCGGCGTGAAAGTGTTCTACGGCGACGCCACGCGCCTTGACCTGCTGCACGCTGCCGGCGCGGCCCAGGCCGTCGTGCTGATCAATGCCATTGACGATCAGCAGGACAACCTGACGCTGACCCGGCTGGTCCAGGAGCATTTCCCCACGTTGAAGCTGATCGTGCGGGCGCGGGACATGGGACACCTGATCACCCTGCGGCAGATGGGGGTAGAGGCGGCCGAACGGGAAACCTTCGAAAGTGCGCTGTCCTTGGGCCGACGCGCGCTGATGCAGATGGGCGTCGGGGCTTACGAAGCCCGCGAACGGGCGGATCAGTTCCGTCGCCTGAACCTGCAAATGCTGGAAGAAATCGTCGCCCAGCCGGAAGATGACCTCAAGTTCCGGCACGACGCCTACCGCCGCGCCAATGCGCTGCTCACGGACATGTTCAACGAAGACCGCGCGCGCCCCGTCGACCGCTGGCCTGAACATCATCGCAACGAGACGGATGAGGCGCGTAGCTGAGGTCGCTGCAATGGCCGACGGGCTCGACATCGGAAGATGGCGAGACGCCGGGGTTCCAGGCGGCTTAGGCCAATGCGTCCAACTCGGCCAGCATCGGCGCCGGAATCCGCAGCTCACTGGCCGCGAGGTTTTCCCGCAGGTGCGCCACCGACGATGTACCTGGAATCAGCAGCAGATTCGGCGCACGTTGCAGCAGCCACGCCAGCGCAACGCACAGCGGTGACGCCTCCAGGCGCGCCGCGACGGTGGAGAGGGCTTGTGATTGCAGCGGTGTGAAGCCACCCAGAGGAAAGAACGGCACGTAGGCGATGCCCTGCCGACCGAGATCGGCGATGAGTGACTCGTCACCTCGATGGGTCAGGTTGTAGTGGTTCTGCACACACACCACGTTGGCGATGCCCTGGGCTTGCTTGACCTGCGCAGCCGTGACGTTGCTCAACCCCAGGTGGCGGATGAGGCCCTGGTGCTGCAACTCAGCCAATGTAGAGAACGACTCCTCGATGGAGCCCTCCGTAGGCGCTTGCATGTTGCCCCAGGCCCGCAGGTTGACTACGTCCAATGCGTCAACACCCAGGTTGCGCAAGTTGTCGTGGACGGCCTGGGTCAACTCGGCGGGGCTCAGGGCGGGATTCCACGAAGCGTCGGCACCACGGACGGCACCCACCTTGGTGACGATCACCAGATCACTGGCATAAGGGTGCAGTGCTTCGCGAATCAGACGGTTGGTGACATGGGGCCCGTAGAAGTCAGCGGTGTCGATATGGTTGACCCCAGCCGCCAAGGCTTCATGCAGCACGGCGAGGGCCGCTACCGGGTCTTTCGGTGGCCCGAACACGTGAGGCCCCGCCAGTTGCATCGCGCCATAGCCCATGCGATTGATCTTGCGGTCGCCCAGTAAAAAACTACCTGCCTTGTCTACCCTGCTCATCGCGAATACCTCGAATTAAATGCGTGAGCCGACTATAGGCGTTGACCACTCCACTGATAATCAGGTGCAATCTGCACAGGTTGTACGGTACAGAGAACACTATGACGGATATCCAGGACCTGCTGTCCTTCGTGGCCGTGGTCAATGCAAAAGGGTTTCGGGAAGGCGCTCGGCTGAGCGGTAAGTCCGCCTCCAGCCTCAGCGATGCGGTACGACGGATGGAAACTCGGCTTGGCGTGCGCCTGCTCAACCGCACCACCCGCAGCGTGGTGCCGACCGAAGCCGGTGCCCGACTGATGGAGCGCATCGTGCCGGCCCTGGGTGAAGTCGAGTCCGCGCTGGACGTGGTCAACGAGTTCCGTGATCGTCCTTCGGGCACCCTCAGGCTGAATGTG
Organism: Pseudomonas sp. FG13; assembly: GCF_057809755.1. Taxonomy (NCBI): domain Bacteria; kingdom Pseudomonadati; phylum Pseudomonadota; class Gammaproteobacteria; order Pseudomonadales; family Pseudomonadaceae; genus Pseudomonas; species Pseudomonas sp. FG13. The sequence continues at coordinate 3,074 of NZ_JBMDKO010000086.1, read as the reverse complement.
CCGGTCAGTGCAGCGACGCTGGTGTTGCCGTCGATCATCACTCCGTTTCTGAAAAGTTACCCCGATATTCGCCTGGAGATCATCACCGAAGAAAGCTTCGTCGACATGCTCGCGGCCGGTTGCGATGCCGGTATTCGCTACGACGATCGCCTCGAACAGGACATGATCGCCATTCCCATCGGTCCACGCGTGCAGCGTTTCGCAACGGCCGCCTCACCGGCCTATCTCCAGGCCAGGGGACGCCCTGCTCATCCCCGGGACCTGCTCCAGCACGCCTGCCTGCGGGGCAAGTTCCCCAGTGGGGCCATGCCGCTCTGGGACTACGAACGTGACGGCGAAACCGTCAGCGTGGACCCGGGCGGCCCCTTGGTTTTCCGCGTGGCAGGCGCGGTGGACCTGGCCATAAAAGCTGCGCTGGATGGCTTGGGGGTGATCTATCTGTTCGAGGATTGGCTCAAACCCTACCTGGACAGCGGTGCGCTGGTGCCGGTGCTAGAGCCCTGGTGGCAGGGTTTCAGCGGGCCATACCTCTACTACCCCGGCCGCCGTTACCTGCCCTCGCCATTGCGGGCTTTCGTGGACTTCATCAATGAGAACGGAGGGCACTGACCCTCCGTTGTACTGCTCATCCTGCTCCGCACAGACGGCTACAGCCGCTCGTCTCCCCGTTCCGAAGATTTTCGAACCAAGCCCCTGCGCACGGCTCGGACCTACATGACACCACTGAAATCAGTGATCACGCGCTTGAGCAGTCGAGACTCGAACGGCTAGCGCGACGGTCCGTTGCGTTTCGATTCCGGGAGTTTTCGCCATGTGTGAGGGTTTTGTTCAGCACGTTTCCTCAAAGGACGCCCTGGCGTATTTCGCCCAGCGAGACACCCCGGGAGGACGTTTCGATTCCAGCGTGACGCACCTGGACTTGTACAGAATGGTACCCGCCAGGCCACAGGAGCGGCACAACCTGATCAAGCCGAACATGCAGGTCAGCGCCATTCGCCGCCGTGGCGGGCACTTGGAATCCATCAAGGTTCGTTGGGGCTGGTCACCCATCTGGTCGGTGGGAACGATGCCTCCGCTGACGCATCTGCCGCTGCATCTGGTGATGCGCTCCAAGGTCTTCGAACCTATCAAGGGCGAAGGCCGCGTGCTGGTGCCCGTGGAAGGCTGGTACGACTCACAAGCGCCCTGCGACTCAGCCCAGGCGCAACCCTTCAGCTATACGACCTCACGGCAGCCGGCGCCGATTTTCCTGGCGGCCCTGGCCCAGGCCAGCGAGACCTCCTTTGGCTGCGACGGCCTGGCCCTGGTGACTTATGGCGATATTGCCAGCCAACAGCAACGCGTACTGGCCTTGAGCACAGACGAAGCACTCGATTGGCTGGGACCTGAGTTCGGTTGGGAGCAGGCACAACAATGGGCCGAGCGCCTGAACAGCGTGGAAGCGCACCTTGAACCGGCGATGACAGCCCAGGTCCAGGCCAACCTTTGACCCTGGCCCCGGAGGGAGGTAAATCATGTACGTGATCATGGGAGGTACCGGGCATGTAGGCTCGGCCACCGTCCAGGCATTGCTGACCCAGGCAGCGCCGGTGATTGTCCTGACCCGCAACGCCGCCCATGGGGAGGAGTGGCGCGCCAAAGGCGCTCGGATCGTCGAGGCGGATGCGCAGAGTGTGGAATCGCTGCGGGCCGCCTTGCGACTCGGGCACCGGGCTTTGATCCTCAATCCGCCGGCTGCTCCGAGTACTGATACCGATGCGGTGGAGAGGCATACCGTGGCCAACATTCTCGCCGCGCTGGACGGCTCGGGCCTGGAGAAGATCGTCGCCCAGTCCACCGCCGGTGCCCAACCCGGCGAGCGTCTCGGCGACCTCAGCGTCTTGTGGGAGCTGGAAGAAGGCTTGCGCAATCAATCGATCCCGGCAGCGATCAATCGCGCCGTTTATTACATGAGCAACTGGGACGGCGTGCTCGACACCGTCCGCGCTACAGGCAAGCTGCCAACCCTGCTTCCCGCAGACCTGGCCCTGCCCATGGTCGCTCCCCAGGACATGGGCGAAATAGCAGCGGCGAGGCTGTTGTCGCCGGTGACCGATGTTGGCGTTCGTTATGTGCAAGGGCCTCGCCTGTATTCACCCAACGATGTTGCGCAGGCTTTTTCCGAGGCACTCGGTCGGCCGGTCGAGGTGCAGGTGATACCGAGGGACCGTTGGGAACAGGCCTTCCTGGAGCTCGGTTTCAGCCCTGCCGCCGCGCAATCCTATACTCGGATGACCGAGGTCAGCGTCGACAGCGGCTTCGAGATTGTCGAGGATGGGCTGCGCGGCACCACCACGTTCGAAGCCTACATCCGGGCGCTGGTGCGAAACGAGGATAGATAAGGAAACCGGGAACGGCGAACCAATGGACGGTAGACTGCGTCTTTTTCCTTTCCTGCATGAGGCACCGCATGGCTAACCCAGACATCACGTTCACTCCCGACCCGGATGCGGACTCCATCTCCTCCGACGTCGCCGGCTTCGGCGGCCTGCTGGTCACTACCCAGATCCCGACCCGCGCCGACGGCAGTTTGGAGCTGGGCGACATCACCCTGCAGAGCGAGTGCACGTTGCAGGCGCTCAAGACCGCGCTGGAACGTGCCGGCAGTTCCCTGGATCGGGTCTTGCACCTGACCATCTACCTCACCGACATGACCGAACGCGCAGCCTTCAACGAAGTGTACAAACGCTTCTTCGCCAAACCCTGGCCGGTCCGCGCTGCGATCGGCGTGGCGGCACTGGGGGTCGAGGGTATGCGGGTGGAAGTCACGGCGATGGCGGCCAAAGGCTGAAACGCTCCTCGCACGCTTGCTTGCAGTGGGGTCGATTGTGCCGACGCCATCGCGAGCAGGCTCGCTCCCACATGAGTTTTCCCGGCGGTCACAGAGCCAACGTATCCCGCAGATCCCACAGTTTTTCTGCGGCGCCCCGCAAATCCTGTTGACCATAAATCCCCCAGTGGGAGCGAGCCTGCTCGCGATAGCGGAGTGTCTGTCACGCCGCTGTTGAATCTGCCATCGCCTTCGCGGGCAAGCC
>NZ_JBMDKO010000085.1:0-12310 GCF_057809755.1 Pseudomonas sp. FG13 | reverse complement strand
GCCAGAGACGATGAGACTGATCCACCGCTATCGCGAGCAGGCTCGCTCCCACAAGGAGGCTACTGTGGACAGAGGATTCTGGGGCTCAGCGCCGGCGCATCAGGCCGATGAAAAACAGCCCGCCAATGGCTGCCGTCGCCACGCCAATCGGCAGGTCCTCCGGAGCGATCAGGGTCCGGGCGGCCACGTCCACCCACACCAGGAACAGGCTGCCCAGCAGTACACAGGCCGGCAGCAAGCGACGATGCTCGGCACCCACCAGGCGCCGGGCGATGTGCGGCACCATCAGCCCGACGAAACCGATCGAACCGCTGATGGAGACCAGCACACCGGTCATCAGCGACGCGATCAGGAAGATCCACAACCGCACCTTCGCCGCGTTCAGGCCCAGGGTCACCGCGGTCTGTTCGCCCGCCATCAGGGCGTTCAACGGCCGAGCCATGCCCAGCAGCAGGACCAGTCCCAGCAGGACACTGGCGGCGGGCACCGCCAGCAGTTCCCAGCGCGCCAGGCCCAGGCCGCCGAGCATCCAGAACATCACCGCGGAGCTGGCGCGATGGTCACCCAGGAACAGCAGCAGGTTGGCCGCCGCCATCATCACGAATGACACCGCCACGCCGCACAGCAACAGACGATCGCTTTCCAGGCGACCCTGGCGGCTGGCGATCGCCAGCACCAACAGCATGCTCAGCAGCGCGCCGATGAACGCGGCGAGGGGCAGGGTCAGCAGGCCGACGATTTCCCCGACATGCAGCACCACGATGACCGCCCCGAGGGTCGCGCCGGAGGTGACCCCGAGCAGGTGCGGATCGGCCAGTGGGTTGCGGGTGACCGCTTGCAGCACCGCGCCGATCAATGCCAGCCCGGCGCCCACCAGCGCGCCGAGCAGCAGGCGCGGCACGCGGATCAGCCAGACGATGTGTTCCTGGCCGGCCGTCCAATGGACCTCTCCCATACCGAAGGCCTTGTTCAACAAAATATCCCAGACCACGGCCACCGGTACCCGCGCCGGCCCGAAGCCCAGGGACACCACGCACGACAGCAGCATCAGCGCGCCGAGGAAGATCAGCAGTCCGGCATAGCGACGAGGGTTCATCGGTGCTGGAAACCCTGCGCCAGGGTTTGTACCGCCAGCACGTTGTCGATGCCCGGTGTGGCCTGGACGTAGGGAATCACGATAAAGCGTCGGTGCCTGATCGCATCCACTGATTGCAAGGCCGGATTGCTCAGCAGGAATTGCTGTTTCTGCTCGGCGCTGACTTCGCCGTAATCGACGATCACGATGACCTCGGGGTTGCGCTCGACCACGTTCTCCCAGTTCACCCGGGTCCAGCTGGTTTCAACGTCGTCCAGGATATTGCGCCCGCCCGCCGCGTCGATCAGGGCCTGGGGCATGCCCAGCCGGCCGGAAGTCATGGCCCGGTCTTCACCGCTGTCGTAGAGGAACACCCGGGGCCGATTGGCTGGCAGGTCTTTGCGGACTTCGGCCACCTGGGCCTGCATCGCGGCGATCAGTGCATCGGCGCGATCCTGGACATCGAAAATTTTCCCGAGATTGCGCAGGTCGTTGTAGGTGTCCTCCAGCGAAGCCGCCGGGCGTTTCATCACGAACGCGCAGGATTCGGTCAGTTCGTAGACAGGGATACCCAGCGGTTGCAGGGTCTGTGGCGTCAGGTCACCGCCCACCCGCATGCCGTAGTCCCAGCCGGCGAAGAAGAAGTCCACGTTGGCGTTGAGCAGGGTTTCCACCGAGGGGTATTTGGCCGCCAGTTCCGGCAGGCCATCGAGAATCTTCGCCATCTCCGGCGTCACCGATTTCCAGCCGCTGATGCCGCTGTAGCCGGCCATGCGCGATTTGAGCCCGAGGGCGAGCATCATCTGGGTCATGTTGATGTCGTGACTGACGGCATGCCGGGGTGCTTCGTTGAACACCACCTGGCGGTTGCAGCTCTGGATCGTCAATGGATAGCGGGTGGCTTCGGCCAGGGCGTGGGCGCTGCACAGCAGCAGCGGCAGGAGCAGCAGGGAACGCAGGGTCATGGTTGGGTTATCCAGGTGATTCGTGGGTAGCCAGCGAGGGGATGTTCATCCACCAGGGCTTCGACGCCGAAGACGTCGTGCAGCAGCGTGGTGGTCAGTACATCCTTGGGGGCACCGCTGGCGACGATGCGGCCGTGTTCGATGACATAGAGTCGGTCACAGAAGGCGGCAGCCAGGTTCAGGTCGTGGATGCTGGCGAGGGTGCCGATCCCCAGGCGCTTGATCAGTTGCAGCAGTTCGAGTTGATAGCGCGGGTCGAGGTGATTGGTCGGTTCGTCGAGGATCAGCAGTTGCGGTTGCTGAGCCAGGGCCCGGGCCAGGATCACCCGCTGTTTTTCACCGCCCGAGAGGGTGGCGAAGGCATGTTCGCCGAAGCCTTGCAGCCCTGCCGCTTCCAGGGCCTGGATGACCAGGCGCCGGTCCTCGTGGTTATCGCCATCGAACAGGCCTTTGTGAGGCGTGCGGCCCATGGCGACCACTTCCTCGACCGTCAGGCCAAAGGCGTCGGGAAATTCCTGCAGTACCACGGCGATACGTTGCGCGCACCAGCGTGATGACTGGCGCCAGACGTTGTGGTGGTCGAGTTTCACCTCACCGCTCTCCGGCGGGTTGAACCGATAGGCGCAACGCAGCAGGCTGGTCTTGCCACTGCCGTTGGGCCCGATCAACCCGACGAACTCCCCGGCCGCCACCTGCAACGTGGCGTCACGCAGTTGGAACTGGTGATGGCAGTGACCATGGCCCAGGGGTGTCCAGGCGAGGTGGGAGAGGGTCAGCGAGGTCATGCGGGTACTCAAATGATCGGGTTAAGACACAATCCCTGTGGGAGTGAGCCTGCTCGCGATAGCCGTGGATCAGGCGCCTCTGTGCTGGCTGATCCAGCGCTATCGCGAGCAGGCTCGCTCCCACATTTGCGGGTTTTGTCTACCGTTCGGCAGCGGGCGCGATTGTAGAGGTTTCGCGCCGCCTTCCGTTAACGCACTGTCTTCAACTTGAAGATGAAGCCACTTCAGCCTGGCGGTTGAAACGGGTGAAGAGCCGATCGAACAGCCACACCACCACCAGCGACGCCCCCACCAAGGGAAACACCACGGCCAGGGTCAGCATGATGAACACCCCGGTTTTCCACGTTGGCAGGTCGTGACGCAGGGGCGGTACGCCGAACTTGCCCTGTGGCCGGCGCTTCCACCACATCACCATGCCGCTCACCGCGCTGAGCAGGATCATCAGGCAGATCAGCAGCACGACGATCTGGTTCGCCGGGCCGAACATCTTGCCTTCGTGCAACATGACGCCGGTTTCGGTGGCGCGGGCGACGACGCTGTAATCGGCCCAGCGCACATCGGCCAGGACCTTGCCGGTGTACTGGTCCACGTGAAGAGTCGCGTCATTGCGCGGATCGTCGGCGAACACGGCAATGGTGAACACTCCCGTGGCTGTGGTCGGCAGGGTGATGCTGTAGCCCGGCGTGACCTTGTGTTCGGCGGCGATGTCCTGCACCGCTTGCAGGCGGATGGTCGGCGCCGCAGGACCCTCGTGCATGCCACCGTGGGCCATGTGTTCGGCATGATCGCCGGACATCGGCATCGGTGTGTTCTCCACGGCCCAAGGCACGGTCTGGCGGTGGGCGTTGTTGAGGCTGCCGGCTTCGACGTCGGACTTGGGCATGTCGTTCCACATCGCAGCCGGGAAGCGATTCCAGAGCTCGGCATACTGCTTGCCCCAGAAGCCGGTCCAGGTCATGCCGCTGAGCAGCATCACCAGCAGCAACGCCGCGCCCCAGAAGCCGACGACCACATGCAGGTCGCGCCAGAACAGCCGACCGCGAGCGTTCCAGCGCGGCCACAGGACCCCGGCCGAGGATTGCCCGCGGGGCCACCACAGGTACAGCCCCGACACCACCAGCACCACGCCCCAGCCGGCGGCCATTTCCACCAGCCGATCACCGACGGTGCCGATCAGCAGTTCGCCGTGGATGGCCCTGGCCATGGCTTGCAGGTTGTTCTTGGCGTCCTGTTCGCCGAGGACGTCACCGTGATAGGGATCGATGAAGACGTTCAGCTCCCGACCCTTGTCGATCACCACGAACTGCGCGCTGCGCTCGGCGTCGGCCGGTGGCAGGTACTGTTTGACCCGCGCTTCGGGGTAGGCCCGGCGGATCTGTTGGAGCAAGTCGTCCGCGGCCATCGTGTGATGACCGGCCGGTACGTTCAGCAGGCTGCCGTACATCAGTGGATCGAGTTGCGGTTTGAACAGGTAAATGATGCCGGTCAAGGCCAGCATCACCATGAACGGCGCGACGAACAGCCCGGCATAGAAATGCCAGCGCCAGGCCAGGTTGTAGAAATTCGGTTTCGGTTGGCTCATCGAAAAGCGCTCCGCTTGGCAAATGTGTTTGTTATGTAGTCGCTGTGCGACCGAGCGCGGGCAAGCCTTGCTCCCACAGGGTTGGGTAGTGCCTGTGGGAGCGAGGCTTGCCCGCGATGTTGTCAGAAACTCATGTCCACCTTGGTCCAGAGCGTGCGCCCCGGTTCGTTGATGGCTTGGGGATCACTGGCCGGATAGCCGAATCCGGCGTTGCCGGCCAGGTTCAAGTGTTCCGCGTAGGCTTTGCCGAACAGGTTGTCGACGCCGCTGCTGACCTTCCAATGCGTGTTGATGCGATAGGCGCCGTTGAGGGAGAAGACCCCGAAGCCCGAGCTCGTGCCGTAGTCCTTGCCCACCACGTTGCCCCTGTTCTCATCGACCCGGTGCTGCGCCGCCACCACGCGCCACAAGGCTCCGGCGCTCCAGCGGTCGGCGCTGTAGGTCAGGCCCAGGCGCGCATCCAGCGGCGGCATCTGTGCCAGGGCACTGCCGTCGCTGCTGTTCTTGCCCCAGGCATAGGCCAGGGTGGCGTCGGCCTTCCAGCGTTCAGTCAGTTGGTAGGCCGCCCCCAATTCGCCGCCCATGATCCGTGCGTCGATGTTTTCGGCCCGAGAGGTACTGCCCATCATGCCGGGCGTGTAGTCGAACAGGATGTAGTCGCGCACCTGCCCGACATAACCCGAGGCCCAGGCTTCGAGGGTTTCGGTCTTGTACTGCAGGCCGAAGTCGAGCTGGGTGGTTTTTTCTGGCTTGATCGAATCGAAGGCATTCAGCGAGCCGGTGGGTCCGTTATCCGGCGAGAACAGCTCCCAGTAGTCAGGGAAGCGTTGCGCGTGGCCCAGGCCGGCATAAACCGTCGTGGGACTGTCGGCCAGATCGTGCTCGTAGCGGACGAAACCGCTGGGCAGGGTATCGGCGCGGGTCTTGTCGGCAGTGGGGTTGGGCTGGACCATCATGCCGGAGCCGACGCTCTGCCGGTAATCCTTGGCCGAGGCCCGGTCGAGGCGGGCGCCGGTCACCAACCTGTCGCGGTCGGCGGCGTACCAGGTCAGTTCACCAAAGACACCGTAGTTGTGAAAGTCGGCGTCCTTGGTGCGCGGCAGTTCCTTGTAGGTATCGATCCCCATGCTGCTGCGTTGGCGATGTTCGTTGGTCTGGGCATCCAGGCCGCTGATCAATTGCACATCGGCCCAGCGCCAGGTGGCCTTGATGCGTGCGCCAAGCGTGCGTCGGTCGACGTTGGACGCCATGGGCCCGGCCATCATCCCGGTGCCCGAAGGCGTGCGCAGCGTGTAGTTGTCCATCACGTGGTCGGCGTAGTTGTAGTAGACCTGTGCCTCGATCTTATCCAGCACTTCGCCGAGGTTCGACCGTTCGAAACGCAGCCCTAGGCTTTCACGCTTGAACTGTGCGCCGTCCATGCCTCGCCCGGCATAGCGCGCCTCGCCGTCGCCCTTGCCGGCGGTCAGCTCCAGCAGCGTATCGGTATCCGGCGTCCAGCCAAGGGTGACGTCACCGTTCCACTTGTCGTAGCGCGACGGCACCGTGTCGTTATTGCCATCGCGGTAATCGTCCGAATGAGCGGTGTTGCCGATCACTCTTACGTAGCCCAACGACCCGCCCGCAGCAGCATCCAGCACTTTGTCGAAACGACCGTTGGAGCCGGCCAGCACACTGGCATTGACCCTCGTGCCCAGTTCTCCGAACTGTTCCGGCTTGCGGTCGAACAGGATGGTTCCGGCCGAGGCGCCGGGGCCCCACAGCACGGTTTGCGGGCCCTTGATCACCGTGAGCTGATCGTAGGTTTCCGGTGAGATGTAGGAGGTGGGCGCGTCCATCCGGCCGGGGCAGGCGCCCAGCAGCGTGCTGCCGTTGGTGAGGATATTCAGTCGCGAGCCGAACATGCCTCGCAGCACCGGATCGCCATTGGTGCCGCCGTTGCGCACCAGGGCGAAGCCGGGAATGCTCTTGAGGTAGTCACCGCCGTCACTGGCCGGGACCGGTTGGCGCGGGTCCTTGGGGTTGGTGACCACGGTCAGAGGGGAGCTGGGCGCGATGGCGGTGATGACCGTCGGGCTCAGTTCCTCGACTTGGCTTTCATGATGGTCGTGCTCATCGGCCAGTGCTTGAGACGTGAGCAACAGGCCGCACACGGCGGCGACGGCAGGGTGAAAACGCACCCGTGCCTCATTTGGAGGGCAACTGGCCTGGGCAGTGCCCAAAGCGATGCCGGCAGGAAACCTGGACATGATGATTCCATCGAACAAACGTAGGCGACACGGTCGGGCAGCCTGGGGCTGTCTTGTGCGACCGGGTTGGTAAGTGTCGGGTTTACGCGTCGAGGGGCGGTGCGCGGGGACGGGCGCCCGGGAAGAAGGCCGGCCGGGCATGGCCCAGACGTGGTGAAGGGCTGGTGAAGGTGTTGGCCGTCGGGGAGTCGAAAACGGCGAGGGACTGCCCTCCGGGCAAGGCCGGGCAGTTGAACAGCAGGCTGCAATAGCCGCATTTTTCCCACAGCGCGTGGTGCTCGTTCTGGGGCGGGCAGTGTTCGGCTGCCGTTGCCTCATGTCCGGTGTGAGCACCTGCGGACATGTCCATGCTCATGTCCATATCCATGGTCATAGGCATGGACGAAGACATGCGTTGATCCATCGGCATCGACTGAGAAATCAGTGGACCGATAAAGATCATCAGCATGGCGAACAGGCTGATCCAGCTGCCGCGTGCCAGTCTCATCGGCTGGCGGCGGGGCATGTCAGGCCTGGCGCGGAGAAGACCCATGGCCGGCTATCAGTGCATGTGGGCTTCGGTCATGGTGCCGTCGGGGGCTTTTTTCTGCACCACTATGTCGACCGTGACATCCCCGGCTTTCTCGAAATGCAGGGTCATGGCGAAGCGCTTGCCGTCGCTCAGCAGGCTGCGGTCCTTCAGGTCCAGCAGCATGACGTGGTAAGCCATGGGGGCAAAAGTGACGGTGGCGCCAGGAGCAATCGCAACCACAGGCACGGGCTGCATCTTCATCAGGTCGTCCTGCTTCACGTGTTCGTGGAGCTCGGCCTTGCCGGCAATCGGCGTGTCGACGCTAAGCAGTTTGTCCGCCGTTGCCCCGGTGTTGTGGATCACGAAATACGCGGCCACGGTGGGCGCGTTGGGCGGCAGCTCCTGGGACCAGGGATGGGCAATCTCAAGGTCGCCGACCTTGTACTGATGAGCATGGGCGAAGCCGACGGGAAGCAGCAGGGCTGCCAGCAGGATGAGTCTGTTCAACATGGGTGATTCTCCGGAACGATTCAGGACGCAATTGTTTTTATGCGGTGGGAATCAGACCAGAGGCGAGGCGCGGGGGTTGAGACTCGGCCATTGTTGGCGTGGTGTGGGGCTGTCGAACGCCAGGTGGACAAGGCCGTGATGGGCAGGCTGTGGAGTCAGATACAGCCGCGGAGCCTGTCCAGTGAGCGCCACCAACGACGCCGAGCCTGCGCAGCACCAGCAATGCTGCATGGTCGAATGGTCGTCGTTGCGGGGCGTGCCCTGTTCGAGCTTGCCCAGGGAAATCGCCACCAGCTTCGTGCCACTGGAGGAGCAGAAACTGCCCCACAACAGCTGCTCGACCGGCGAGTTCTTCTGCACTGCCCCGCTGCCGGAAAGCGGCATGGCAAGCATGTTGAACAGCACTGCGAAGCAGGCGATCCAGGCAAATGCAAGCCGTTGTCGGGACATGGGCGAATCCGCTCGGTTGGGCGATCAGGTGGCGGTATTTAGCCTGATCGCAGGCTGGAAGTAAAAAAGCCATGTGCGGTGTAGGGTCGCAGGGCTCGTGTTAACAGTAGCAACAGATCGCCATATGAGCGCTGTCGTGGCGAGATATCAGTCGACGTTCAATTGGTCACCATCCGCATCGAGGGCAATTGGCGTCATGTCTTTTGCTCGAGCGATATCGTCGAGAGCCGCTCGTACCAGTACGCCGTCGCCATCGTCCTCGTCGAAACAGGCATCCAGATACGGAGTCATTTCCTCAGGCGTTTTGAGATAAATAGCAGCATCGAAGCGTGTGAATGTTCCGGTCATTGAGGGCGCCTCCTCCAACAGTAGCTGAGCAAACTCAGGGTCACGCCTGGTGCGTTCGACAATCGTGTGTTTGTAGTTTCGTGTGAGGGCCATGGGACTACCTTCAAAGACTCCAATAGCTGGTGAGTATTTGTGGCGAGAAGATTTATTCCCCGTTGGGCTGAGTAGACACTGTGGGAGCAAGGCTTGCCCGCGATGAAGCCGACGCGGTTTATCTTGGAACCGAGTCGCGTTCATCGCGGGCAAGCCTTGCTCCCACAAAGCGCAGTGGTGTGACGTTTCGCTAAACCCTCCTCGCCACCGCAACGGCTTCGCGACTAAACGAAGGGAGGCGGCTGTACGCAGGTTAGTCGACCGGGGAGTTCAGCATTACCGGCGCGCCCGAGGGCGCCCTGCGCACAACCACCATCAAGTGCAGGTTGAATACCTGACTGGACGGAGCTTATGAACCAGCTGAAAGCCACGGGCGACTAAACCCGATCACTGAGGGGCAGTGACGGAGTCCAAGCTACCGATGCGCTCCCAGGTCCACAAGCCGGCGGATTCTGGCGCAGTTGTAGGCAGCGGCGCAAGGCGATGTAGTCTGGGTTCGTAGTCTCAGTGCGGCCGGATCGTGAAGGTCGGTAGAGTTACATCGACAGCGCCGACAACATCTCATCCAGCGTCCAGAATTCCCGATCCACCCCCGCCAACACCGGCCGCCTCAACACCAACACCGGCACCCCACGCTCCCGCGCCACCTCCAGTTTCGGCTCGGTCGCGGTGCTGCCACTGTTCTTGCTGACCAGCACATCGATCTGCCGCCGCTCGAACAGCGCCCGTTCGCCGTCGATATGGAACGGCCCTCGCGCGCCGATGACTTCGCAGCGTTCGTTGCCGGGGTACACGTCCAGGGCGCGCAGGGTCCAGAATTGCTCCGGGGGAATTTCATGCAGATGTTGCAGTGGTTCGCGGCCGAGGGTGAAGAGGGGGCGGTGGAAGGGTTTCAGGGCCTGGATCAGTTCGGCCCAGTCGGCCACTTCGCGCCAGTCATCGCCATGGCGGGGCTGCCAGGCCGGGCGGCGCAGGGCCCAGCAGGGGACGCCACAGGTGCGGGCGGCGTGGGCGGCGTTGTGGCTGATCTGGGCGGCGTAGGGATGGGTGGCGTCCAACAGCAGGCTGATGCTCTGGTCGCGGATGAATTGCGCCAGGCCCTCAGCGCCGCCGTAGCCGCCGACGCGTACCTGGCAGGTCAGGTCAGTGGGGACACGGCCTACGCCCGCCAGGCTGTAGATGTGTTCAGGGCCGAGTGTGCGTGCGATGGCCAAGGCTTCGGTGACGCCGCCCAGCAGCAGGATGCGTTTCATGTAAAGGCTCCGGCGTGGCCGACGATCCCGCCTTGGCGGTCGATGGCGAAGACTTCGACTTGAACCTGGGGCGGCACGACGCTACGGGCGAAGGCCAGGGCGTGCTCGCACACCGCATCGCCGAGGGCGATGCCTGCGGCACTGGCCATCGCCAGGGCCTGTTGGCTGGTGTTGGCCTCGCGGATGCCTTTCTGCAAGACTTCGCCGGCGCCGATTGCGGCGGCCCAGTCGGCCAGTTGTGGCAGGTCGATGCTCGAATGGCGGCTGTGCAGGTCCATGTGACCGGCGGCGAGTTTGCTGATCTTGCCAAAGCCGCCGCAGAGGCTGAGCTTGTCCACTGGAACCTTGCGCACATGCTTGAGCACGGCCCCGACGAAGTCGCCCATTTCGATCAAGGCGATTTCCGGCAGGTTGTAGACCCGGCGCATGGTGTCTTCGCTGGCATTGCCGGTACAGGCCGCGATGTGCAGGTAACCGTTGGTTTTCGCCACGTCGATGCCTTGATGGATCGAGGCAATGTAGGCCGCGCAGGAGAAGGGCCGGACAATGCCGCTGGTGCCGAGGATCGACAGTCCGCCGAGGATGCCCAGGCGTGGGTTCATGGTCTTCAAGGCCAGGGCTTCACCGCCCTCGACGTTGACCGTGACTTCGAAACCGCCGGTATAGCCGGTTTCTTCGGCCAGCCGGTCCAGGTGATCGCCGATCATTTTGCGCGGCACCGGGTTGATCGCCGGCTCACCGACCGCCAGCACCAGGCCCGGTCGCGTCACTGTGCCGACGCCGCGCCCGGCAATGAAGCGCACCCCCGGTTCGGCGGTCAGCCGCACCTGGGAAAACAGCAACGCACCGTGGGTCACGTCGGGGTCGTCGCCGGCGTCCTTGATCGTCCCGGCCTCGGCGCCCTGGCCGGTCAACCGGCAGAACTCCAGGCGCATCTGCACCTGTTTGCCCTTGGGCAACACGATCTCCACGGCATCGGCGCAATGACCTTGCAGCAACAGGCGCGCCGCCGCCAGGCTGGTGGCCGTGGCGCAGCTGCCGGTGGTCAGGCCGCTGCGCAGGGGCGCGGGTTGTTCGGCGGTTTCGTCACGCATCGAGGGGCTTTACCAGGTCCAGCAGGGTAATCGGCAACGCCTGGCGCCAGGTGTCGAACTCGCCCAATGGTTGGGCCTGGGCAATGTGGATGCGGGTCAGTTCGCCGCCATGGAGTTCGCGCCAGTTCATGAGCGTCATCTCGCTTTGCAGGGTCACGGCATTGGCGACCAGCCGACCGCCGGGCTTGAGTTGGGCCCAGCAGGCTTCCAGCACGCCTTCACGGGTAACGCCGCCGCCAATGAATACGGCGTCCGGTCGCTCCAGTCCCTCAAGGGCCTGGGGCGCTCGTCCGCGAATCAGTTGCAGGCCGGGCACGCCGAGGGTATCGCGGTTACGTTCGATCAACCCTTGGCGGCCTTCGTCGGCCTCGATGGCCAGGGCTCGGCAGGCCGGGTGCGCGCGCATCCATTCGATGCCGATGGAGCCGCTGCCTGCGCCAACGTCCCAGAGCAATTCGCCGGGCATCGGGGCGAGACGGGCCAGGGTGATGGCGCGCACATCGCGCTTGGTCAATTGGCCGTCATGTTCGAACGCGGTGTCCGGCAAACCGGCCAGGCGTGACAGGCGCAACGCCGCAGGGTCGGCCCGGCACTCGACGGCGATCAGGTTCAGGTCGGTGACGTCTGGCTCGGACCAGTGTGCTGCGCAGCCTTCGATCCGCCGTTCTGCCGGGCCGCCAAGGTGTTCCAGCACAGTCATGGGGCTGGGGCCGAACCCGCGCTCGCGCAGCAATGACGCCACTGCACCGGGACTGTGGCGGTCATTGCTCAGCAACAACAGCCGGACGCCTGTGGATAAATGGGCATTGAGCGCTGCCAGAGGACGCGCCACCAGCGACACAGTGACCACCTCCTGCAGCGGCCAACCCATGCGCGCCGCCGCCAACGAACATGACGATGGGGCCGGGATGACCAGCATCTGCTCGCTTGGCAGGTGTTTGGCGAGGCTGGCGCCGACGCCATAGAACATGGGGTCGCCGCTGGCCAGCACACACACCGGCTCGCCCCGTCGCGCCAACAGTGGTTCCAGGGAAAACGGGCTTGGCCACAGCTCCCGTTCGCCGCGGATGCACACCGGCAATAACGCCAGTTGGCGAGCGCTGCCGAGAATGCGCGTCGCTCGCAACAGGGCATGGCGAGCCGTTCGGCCCAGACCCTTGAAGCCGTCTTCGCCGATGCCCACTACGGTCAGCCAGGGGGTCATCTCTGTTCCTCGAATGGGTAGGGTTGCTCGACGGGCACATCAGTCCCGCGAACCGGGCCGCCATCATACCGCGCCGGTGGGAGCAAGGCTTGCCCGCGATGGCAGTGTTCCGTTCAACATCATCATCACAGACGGCCCGCTATCGCGAGCAGGCTCGCTCCCACATTTGAATGAGGTTGCCCACTTAATTT
>NZ_JBMDKO010000084.1:0-13248 GCF_057809755.1 Pseudomonas sp. FG13 | reverse complement strand
TGTATCAGCAGCATGAATATTCGCTGATACGCTGCCATCGCGAGCAGGCTCGCTCCCACAGTCGTTTACCGACTATCAAACCATCTTCGCCACCACGTTCGGGCGTGGCGACAACAGACTGAGCACCACAAAGCTCACCAGCGCCACACCCAGGCTGTAATAGATCGGCGTGTTGGCGTCCAGGCCATCCTTGAGCATGAAGAACAGCGCCGTCAGAAAGCCCAGAGACATGCTGGTGATCGCCCCCGCCGTGGTGGCGCGTTTCCAGTAGATGGCGCCGATCAGCGGAATCAGCATGCCGCCCACCAACAGGTTGTAGGCCAGGGTCAGGGCGCTGATCACGTCGCTGACCACCAGGGCGATGCCCAACACCACCACGCCCATCAACAGGGTCGCGATGCGGTTTTCATGGGCGTCGCCGCTGGTGTTTTCCCGACCTTGGCGCAGACGGGGCAGCAGATCCTGGACCACGGTGGTCGAGGCCGCGAGCAGGCCCGCCGCGGCGGTGGACATCAGCGCCGCCAGGGCGGCGGCGACCACCAGCCCGCGAATGCCGCTGGGCAGGCTGGTCTGGACCACGCTGGCGAAGGCGTTGTTGACGTTGGCAAGGTCCGGTAGCAACACCTTGGCCGCCATGCCGATCAGCGCCCCGGCCAGGCCGTACAGCACGCAATACAAACCGGCAGCAGTGCCGGCCACTTTGGCCACGCCTTCGCTGCGGGCAGTGAACACCCGCTGCCAGATATCCTGGCCGATGAAGATGCCGAAGAAGTAGATCAGGAAGTAAGTGATGATGGTGTCCCAGCCGATCGCGGTGAAATCGAAGTAGCTGGCCGGCAGTTTTGCCACCATCGCATCCCAGCCGCCGGCGTCCATGATGGACATCGGCATCAGCAGGAACACCAGGCCGACGGTCATGATCAGGAACTGCACGATGTCGGTGAGGGTCAGCGACCACATGCCGCCGATGGTGGAATACAGCACCACCACGCCGCCGCCCACCAGGATGGAAGCCCAGAAGGGCAGGCCGAATAGCACCTGCATGACGGTGCCAATGGCGATGGTCGAGGTGGCACCGATCATCAGTGCGTAAACCAGCATGATCAGCGCACTGGCGTGGCGTGCGGCCGGGTTGTAGCGGCGCTCCAATACCTGGGTGACGGTGTAGATCTTCAGCTTGAGCAACGGCTTGGCCAGGAACAGGCTCAGGCCGACGATCCCCAGGCCGATGGCGCCGCACAGCCAGAACCCGGAAATCCCATGGACATAGCCCAGGCGCACGGTGCCAATGGTGGACGCACCGCCCAGTACGGTGGCGGCCATGGTGCCCAGGTAGAAGCCCGGGCCGAGGTTGCGCCCGGCGACCAGGTAGTCGTCACGGGTTTTGGCGCGGCGCATGCCGTACCAGCCGAGGGCGATCATGCCGGTGGCGTAGATGAGAACGACGATTAAATCCAAAGCCATGATGGCGTGTCTCCGATTGTCTTTTTTATAGTGAAGTCGGGGCGTGTGCTGCCTTTGTGGCGAGGGGATTCAGCGAAACGTCGCACCGCCCAGCAGGGCTGCGCAGCAGCCCCAAACACTCAGCTCAATTTGTCTGGCACACCGAGCAATCAGGGGTTGGGACCGCTGCGCGCTCCAGCGGGGATAAATCCCCTCGCCACAGGGTCAGCGCTCGGCTGGCTCTTGTTACGCGGATCATCCGGCCCATACACCGCCTTCGGTTCCGGGAACATCCCGAGCAACACCAGGTACACCACCGAAGCCAGGCCCAGCGTCACCGGCAGGCTGATGTCGATGCCGCCGGCCAGTTCGCCCAGCGGGCCGACGAACTGCCCCGGCAGGTTGACGAAGCACAGCCCGACCAGCGCGCTGGGGATCCAGGCCCCCAGGCCACGCCAGTTCCAGCCGTGGCTGAACCAGTAGCGACCGCCGGTTTCGCCCCGGGTGAACACTTGCAGGTCATCCGGGCAGTAGAAGCCGCGTCGCACCAGCAGGCCGATGATCATGATCACCATCCACGGGGTGGTGCAGGTGATGATCAGCACGGCGAAGGTCGACACGCTCTGCACCAGGTTCGCCGCGAAGCGCCCGATGAAGATGAAGGCAATCGACAGCACGCCAATCAACAGCGTCGCCTTGACCCGCGACAGCACCCGGGGAAATACGCTGGACATGTCCAACCCGGTGCCATACAGCGACGTGGTGCCGGTGGACATGCCGCCGATCACCGCAATCAAGCACACCGGCAGGAAGAACCACGTCGGCGACACAGCCAGTAGCCCGCCCACGTAGTTATTCGCCGCGATGTAGTCCGGCGCCTTGATCGCCACGATGGTGGCGGTGGCGAGGCCGAACAGGAACGGAATCAGCGTCGCCAGTTGCGCGGCGATCACCGCCGCCATGATGCGACGCTTGGGGGTATGGCGCGGGATGTAGCGCGACCAGTCGCCAAGGAACGCGCCGAAGGAGATCGGGTTGCTCATGGCCACCAGCGCCGCGCCGATGAAGGCTGCCCAGAAACCCGGCTGGCCGAGACCGACGGTGCCGGCGAACTGGCTGTCGAAGGCCGGTGCGAAGGCGAAGATGCCCAGCAGGAACAGCAGGCTGGCAGCCCACACGGCGATGCGGTTGACCCACAGCATGAAGCGGAAGCCATAGATGCACACCGTCAGCACCAGCAGGGCGAACAGTCCGTAGGCGATGCCCAGGCTCAAGTCGGTTTCTGGCACGCCGATCAACCGCTTGGCGCCACCGATCAGCGCGTCCCCCGAACTCCAGACGGACAGCGAGAAGAACGCGATGGCCGTCAGCAGCGACAGGAACGAACCGACGATCCGCCCATGTACGCCGAAGTGCGCGCCGGAAGACACGGCGTTGTTGGTCCCGTTGAGCGGACCGAATAGGCCCATGGGGGCGAGGATGATCGAACCCACCAGCACGCCCAGCACGATCGCCCAGGCCCCTGCCTGGAACGACAGGCCGAACAGCACCGGGAAACTGCCGAGCACGGCGGTGGCGAAGGTATTGGCGCCGCCGAAGATCAGGCGAAACAGATCCCCCGGGCCGGCGGTTCGTTCGTGGTCCGGAATCTGTTCGACTCCGTTGGTTTCGATTTGCGTAAGGCTGTTGTCGTTATTGTTATGCATGATCTGCTCCGATCATAAAGGCGCGCCCGTCGTGTGCGGGCGTCACCTGTTGCTAAGGGATTGGCAGCCCTTCCGGCATTGCGGACAAATGTTCGTGACAGGCCAGCCATAGGCCTTGTTGTTCTTGGCGAAACACAATGGTCTCGCGCTCCTGGCTAAAGTGTCGCTCCCCTAGCATGCGCAGCTCGGTGGCCACGTCATGGATAAAAACCGCCACGTCTCCTTGCAGGCTGACGAAGGCGTTGGTCGAGGTGCACGAGAGCACCTCGAAACCGTCCTCGGACCGCCAGCGGTCCCACAACACCTGGTAGGCGTCGCGAGACAGCAGGGGCTGTTCGAGGGTGTGGAACACGAAGCTTGCATCAACGGTGAACGCGCCGAAGTAGGCGTCACGATCGTTGCGAGCGAAGGCCGACACCAGCTCCGCGGCGGCCCTGAGTACTTGATCTCGTTCGTTCATGACGACACCTCAGCGATGGGCCACGCCGGGCAGTACGCAGAGCATCTCGTACAGCAGGTTGGCGCCCAGCAGCGAGGTGTTGCCGGTGGTGTCGTACGGTGGCGAGACTTCCACCAGATCGCAACCGACCAGGTCGAGGCCCTGGCAGCCGCGCACGATTTCGATGGCCTGGATGGTGGTCAGGCCGCCGATTTCCGGGGTGCCGGTGCCGGGGGCCCAGGCCGGGTCGATGCCGTCGATGTCGAAGCTCAGGTACACCGGGCCGCCGCCGACTTTCTCGCGCACTTCGGCCATCAGCGGTGCCAGGGAATGGTGCCAGCACTCTTCGGCCTGAACCACACGAAAGCCCTGGCGGCGGCTCCAGTTGAAGTCATCGGCGGTGTAGCCCTGGGCCCGCAGGCCGATCTGCACCACGCGGTCGCAATCGAGCAAGCCTTCTTCGACGGCGCGGCGGAAGGTGGTGCCATGGGCGATTTTCTCGCCGAACATGTGGTCGTTCACATCGGCATGGGCGTCGATGTGCACCAGGCCGACCTTGCCGTGCTTCTTGTGGATGGCCCGCAGGATCGGCAGGGTGATGGTGTGATCGCCGCCCAGGGTCAGCGGGATGACATTGTGTTCGAGGATCTTGTGGTACGACTCCTCGATGATCCGCACGGCGTCCAGCAGGTTGAAGGTGTTGATCGCCACATCGCCGATGTCGGCGACCGACAGCGAGTCGAACGGTGCGGCACCGGTGGCCATGTTGTAGGGGCGGATCATCACGGATTCGGCGCGGATCTCCCGGGGCCCGAAGCGGGTGCCGGCGCGCAGGGAGGTGCCGATGTCCAGCGGTACGCCGACGAACGCAGCGTCCAGCCCGGCGGCAGTAGGTACATGGGGAAGTCGCATCATGGTGGCGATGCCGCCGAAGCGCGGCATTTCGTTGCCGCCCAGTGGTTGGTGAAGAATCTTGTCCACGGGTAGGGCCTCATCGTTTGTTTTAGTTATCAGGGGCCGATTCTGCGAAAAGCCGTGGCCGCGAAGAATCGCTGGGGGCAAATACTTAGTTCAGATTTTTCTAAACTAATGCGGAGCGGGGCGATAGACTCCAGTCCAGCAAAGGCTGGCCCTGATGGATACCCTGTGGCGAGGGGATTTATCCCCGCTGGGGCGCGAAGCGGCCCTAAAAAGAGTCAACTCAATTTGCCCGTTACACCGAGGCGTCAGGATTTAGGGCCGCTTCGCAGCCCTGCGGGGATAAATCCCCTCGCCACAAGGTTTTGCAGTGAACGCCGGTATGGAGAACCCCCAATGACCAACGCTCTACCCGACCTGAAACTGCTGCGCATTTTCGTCAGCGTGGTCCGGCACCAGGGATTCGCCAATGCCCAGCACGAACTCAATCTCTCTACATCGGCCATCAGCACTTACATGAGCCAGCTTGAGTCGGCTTTGGGCCTGGTGCTGTGTCATCGCGGTCGGGGCGGGTTCAGCCTGACAAGCAAGGGTGAGTTGTTTCATCAGGAAACCCTGCGCCTGTTGGGCGAGCTCGAAGGTTTCGAGCAGTACGCCGCAGCCTTGAAGGGTGAATTGCGCGGCACGTTGAACCTGGGGGTGATCGATTCCACCGTCAGCGACAAGGCCCTGCCGTTCGCCGAAGTCATTGGCGCCTACAGCCTTGAGCACCCGGCGGTGCACCTGCACTTGTCGGTCATGAGCCCTTACGAACTGCAACTCGGCGTGCAGGACAACCGCCTGGACCTGGCCATCGGTGCGTTTTCCACGCGCATGAGCGGGTTGGTCTATATGCCGCTGTACCGCGAGCAACATTGGTTGTACTGCAGTAATCGCCACCCGCTGTTCAATGAACGGCGTATCCCTGAACAGCTCATCACCCAGCAGCGCATGGTCGGGCGCGGTTATTGGAGCCAGGCCGAGCTGGCCCGCCACGGCTTCAAGCACAGCGCCGCGACGGTGGAGAGTATGGAGGCGCAACTGATCCTGGTCTTGTCTGGCGCCTACGTCGGTTATTTACCCGAGCATTACGCCCAGGCCTGGGTCGACAAGGGCGACTTACGGGTGCTGCTGCCGGCCACGTTCGGTTATCAGGCGCCGTTTTCGATGATCATGCGCCGGGGCCGCAGCCGCGAGCCGCTGATCCAGACTTTCCGCGATCTGCTTAAAGCGCAGCTCCACCAGGCCTGAGGTGACGATGTCCAGAATCCACTGCCCGCGCTGCCACAGGCCGCAAAGCCATTGCCTGTGTCCGCTGATCCCCAGTCTCGACAGCCGCACCCGGGTCCTGTTGCTGCAACATCCCAGCGAAGTGAACCACGCCTTGAACACCGCCCGGCTGGCGGCCCTGGGGCTCAACAATGCCGAGTTGATCGTGGGCGAAGTGTTCGAGCATCTGCCTGCGTTGCTCAATCGACCGGGTTATCGGGCCTGCCTGCTGTTTCCCGGCGAGGAGGCGCAGCCGATGCAGGCCTATGGGCCGTCCGATGATCCGCTGCTATTGGTCGTGCCGGACGGCACCTGGCGCAAGGCGCGCAAGTTGCTGCACCTCAATCCTTTGCTGGCGGCGTTGCCGCGGGTGACGCTGGCCGACGGCGGCGTGTCCCGTTACCGCCTGCGCAAGGCTCCAGGGCCTGGGGCGTTGTCGACGGTGGAGGCGATTGTCCAGGCGTTGCAGGTACTGGAAGCGCCGATGAGTTTCGAGCCGTTGCTCAGACCGTTCGAGGCGTTGATCGAGGGACAGATCGCGGCGATGGGGGAGGAGACTTACCAGCGTAATCACACCCACTGATGATCGTTCCCACGCTCCGCGTGGGAATGCCGCCAGGGACGCTCAGCGTCCTCCCAAGCGTGACGCAGAGCGTCACAGGATGCGTGCCCACGCAGAGCGTGGGAACGATCAGGCGATTACCGCTCGCGCATCGCCTCGGTCCGCGCCTTCAACACTGGCTTGAGCAGGTAATCCAGCACACTTTTCTCCCCGGTAATAATGTCCACCGTCGCCACCATCCCCGGAATGATCAGCAGCGGTTTGGTGTCGCCACCTAAATGGTTCTTATCGGTGCGCACCTGGATCAGGTAGAAGCTGTTGCCCTTGTCGTCGGTGATGGTGTCGGCGCCGATCAGTTCGAGCCGGGCGCTGAGTCCGCCGTAGATCGTGTAGTCGTAGGCGCTGAACTTGACCATGGCTTTCTGGCCCGGATTCAGGAAGGCAACGTCCTGCGGGCGGACCTTGGCTTCGATCAGCAGGTTGTCTTCCATGGGCACGATTTCCACCATGTCGCTGCCCGGCTGCACCACGCCGCCGATGGTGTTGACCTTGAGCTGCTTGATCACCCCATGCACCGGTGAGACCACGGTGGTGCGGGTCACGCGGTCGTCGATGGCGATGCTCGACGCGGTGATCTTCGACAGGTCCGTGCGTTTCTCGTTGAGCTCCTTGGCCGCGTCGGAGCGGAACGTCTGTTCCGATTCGTCGATCTTGCTCTTGATTTCGTTGATTGCCGATTCCGCCCGCGGAATCGCCAGGGTGGTGGCGTTGAGCGAGCCGCGGATCTCCACCGCGCTGCGCTTGAGCCGCAGGATTTCCACCGGTGATACCGCCCCGGTGCTCACCAGCGGCGCGGACATGTTCATTTCCTCTTGCAGCAGGGCCAGGCTGGAACTGAACTGGCCTTGCTTGGAGCGAAACTCCGCCAGCTCCTGGGTCTTCTGCCGCAGTTGTTCGGTCAGGGTCCGCTGTTCGCTGGCCAGGCGCCGTTGCCGTTGCTCATACAGCGAGCGCTCGTCCTCGGCCACTTGCGGAGCGTTGGCGGTCACCTCGGCCGATACCTGGAACGGCCGCCCCTCGGCTTCCGCCGACAGGCGCTGGACCTGGGCCATCAAGGCATAGCGGTCGGCCTCGCTCTCGCCCTTGTTCGACCGATACCGCGTATCGTCCAGGCGCAGCAGGGTGTCGCCCTTGTTCACCATCTGGCCTTCGCGGACAAAAATCTCGGTGACGATGCCGCCCTCCAGGTTCTGGATCACCTGGACCTTGCTCGAGGGGATCGCCTTGCCCTCGCCGGTGGTCACTTCCTGCAGAATCGCCAGTTTCGCCCAGACCAGTGCGGTGACGATCAGCCCGGCGGCCAGCCATACGGTGACGCGGGATCGGCGGGGTGAATCCTGCAGCGCCGCACCGGCGGTTTCCGGCATGAACTCGCTTTCGGCACTTTTGCTGAAACTGCCGAAGTAGCTTCGGGCGGCTTGATCGGATGTTTGGGCAGACATGGGGATACCCGTCGGTTAAGTGAAGTAATGCTGGGCACGGCTTTTGTGGCGAGGGGATAAAAACCCACGCCACAGGGGCCCGTGGTGCTTGCTATGCCGTACCCGAACCCACCCGCCCCTTGCGCAGCGCCTCAATCACCACTTCTTTAGGCCCGTCCGCGACGATCCGGCCGTTGTCCAGCACCACCAGGCGATCCACCAGGCTCAGCATCGAGGTGCGATGGGTGACCAGCAGCAAGGTCTTGCCCTGGATGTGGGTGTGGAGTTTTTGTCGCAAGGCGTCTTCGCTGCTGTTGTCCATGGCGCTGGTGGGTTCGTCCAACAGCAGGATCGGTGGATCGAGCAGCAGGGCTCGGGCCAGCAGCACAGCCTGGCGCTGGCCGCCGGAGAGCAGTTGGCCGCGTTCTCCCACCGGGCGGTCGAAGCCCTGGGGATGTTGGCGGGCCAGTTCGCTGACGCCGGTCAGTTCCGCCACCTCGAGCATGCGGGCATCGCTGATGTAGCGGGCGCCGAGGGTCAGGTTATCGCGCAGGCTGCCAGCCAGCAGCGGCAGGTCATGGGCAACATAGCCGATCTGTTGGCGCAGGTCGGCAATGTCCAGTTGCCGCAGGTCCAGACCGTCGAGCAGCAACTGGCCCTCCTGCGGTTCATAGAATCCCATCACCAGACGCGCCAGGGTGCTCTTGCCCGAGCCGCTGCGACCGATGATCCCGACCCGTTCGCCGGCCTTGAGATGGAAACTCGCGCTCGACAGCGCCGGTGTGCTCTGGTCGTTGTAGTGGAACGTCACGCCTTGGACGTCCAGCGCACCTTGCAATTGGGTGCGGTCCAGGGGCCGCTGCTTGGCATCGCGTTCCTGGGGCAATGCCATCAGGGCGTCGGTGCTGCGCATGGTGAGTTGGGCCTGCTGGTAACGGGTGATCAACCCGGCGATCTGCCCCAGTGGCGCCATGACCCGGCTGCCCAGCATATAGGACGCCACCAGCGCACCGACACTGAGGTTGCCGGCGATGATGCTGTAGACCCCGGCGACGATGGTGGTCATGCCGGCCAGTTGTTGCAGGAACAGGGTGCCGTTGGTCGCAAGCGCCGAGAGGCTGCGTGCGTGGCTGTCCAGGCGGGTGAGGGCGCCATGGGTGCTTTCCCATTGGTGCTGGCGCTCGCTTTCCGCGCTGCAGGCCTTGAGGGTTTCCAGGCCGCCGAGGGTTTCGATCAGCAAGGCCTGGCGCTGGGCCCCCAGAGCCAGGCTTTTTTGTACGGTGTCGCGCAGGCGCACCTGGATGATCATCGCGAAGATCACCGTGATCGGGAACGCCACCACCGGAATGACCACCAGCCAGCCCCCCAGCAAGCCGATCACCAGCAGCATCAGCATGGCAAAGGGCAGGTCGATCAGGCTGGTGAGGGTCACGGCGGTGAGGAATTCCCGCAGGCCCTGGAAGTCATGGATGCTCTGGGCGAACCCGCCGATGGTCACCGGCCGGGCCTTCATCGCCATGCCGGTGATGCGTTCGAACAGGGTGGCGGAGAGAATCACGTCGGTTTTCTTGCCGGCGCTGTCCAGCAGGTGGGCGCGCACCACCCGCAGCACCAGTTCGAAGCCGGTGCCGATCAACAGTCCCACGGCCAACACCCACAGGGTCGATGTGGCCTGGTTCGGCACCACGCGATCGTAGGTCTGCATGACGAACAACGGCACCATCAGCCCCAGCAGGTTGATGAGCAGACTCGCCAGGATCGCATCGCTGTACAGCCAGCGGGACAGTTTCAAGGTGTCGCGAAACCACGCTTCGACCCGTGGTACCAGGGGCGAACGCAGGTCTTCAAGTTCATGGCGTGGCCGGGCGAATAGCGCCTGGCCACTGTAGTCGGCGATCAGTTCATCGCGGCCGACCCACTGCTCGCCGCCGTCGGCTTCGCAGGGCAGGATCAGTGC
Source organism: Pseudomonas sp. FG13 (assembly GCF_057809755.1). Lineage (NCBI taxonomy): Bacteria > Pseudomonadati > Pseudomonadota > Gammaproteobacteria > Pseudomonadales > Pseudomonadaceae > Pseudomonas > Pseudomonas sp. FG13. The sequence goes on along the minus strand of NZ_JBMDKO010000084.1, from coordinate 3,434 downwards.
CCGGCCGTCCTCGTGCCAGCGTCGCAAGACCGCGCAACGACCGCCCGCCAGGATCAGCATCACCGGCAGATTGAGCGGTGAAATCTCGGTCAGGCCACGGCGTAGCAGCCGCGCCTGCAAACCGGCCCGGGCCGCTGCACGAGGCAGCAGGTCCAGGCTCAGCCGTTGGTGCGCCATTGGGAGCCCGGCGCTCAGGCTGGCGCGGCTGACCGTCGCGCCATGGAGTTTGCAGAGGATCAACAGACCATCCAGCAGAGGGTCATCGAAGCTCAGGCGCGGGTCGGCGCCGGGGATAGCGGGTTCCATGCTGGTCACATCGATCGCTCCCAGTGGGCTACTTCAATTCGGGCAGCCGTGCTTCGCTTTTGACTTCGGTCTGGGCGATGGCGTCGGCCGGCAGCACGATCCGTTGTTTGCTCAACAACAGGCCCATGTTCGCCAGCACCCGGTACATCGAGTATTCCTCGGTGTAGCGCACTTCGGTGTAGCGACGGTTGGCGTTGTACAGCTCGTTTTCGCTGTCGAGCAAGTCGAGCAGGGTCCGCTGGCCGAGGCCGAACTGATCCTGGTAGGCGGCGCGCACCCGTGCGGTGGTGTCGGCGTATTCCCGGGCGGTGGGGGTCTGTTTGCGAGCGTTGAGCATCGCGTTCCAGGCCAGACGCGTATCTTCGTTGAGCTGGCGCAGGGCGTTGTTGCGAATGTCCATGGCCTGGTCGATCTGGTGCGCGTTGGACGCCAGCCGTGCCTTGTCGCTACCGCCGCGGAACAGGTTGTAGTTCATCACCACACCGACCCGCCAATTGTTGTCATGACCTTCTTCGCCACCGATGTTGTTATTGGCGCCCACCGCGGCCTCGGCGTCGAAGCGCGGGTAGAACGGCGACTTGGCCACTTCATACTGGCTCTCGGCGGACTGCACGTCGGCCTGGGCCGATTTCAGGTACGGGTGGTTGTCCACCATGCTCTGCTGGGCTTCGCGCAGGTCGGCGGGCATTTCCCCTTTGGTCGACGGCGGTGTTTCCAGCTCATCGGGCATGCGTCCGACCACGCTGTAGAAGTTCGCCTCGGCGTCGGCCAGGTCGACCTGGGCGGTGTCGTAGTTGTTTTCCGCCAGTGCCCGACGGGCATTGGACTGGTCTGAGTCGGCCGTGCTGCCCACCCCGCGCTGGGTGCGCAGGCCGATCTGGTCGTTGACACGCAGGTGCGCCTGCAGGTTGTTCTTGGCCAGGGTCACCAGTTCCCGCCGCTTGAGCACTTCGAGGTAGACCTCGATGGTGCGCAGGGCCAGGTCCTGGGCGGTGCCTTGTGCGTAATAGGCCCGGGAATTGACCACGCCCTTGGTGCGCTCCACCTCATTGCTGGTATTGAACCCGTCAAAGAGCATCTGCCGCAGGCGCAGCTCCGACTGGGTGTAGTTCAGGGTGTTGGTGTTGTGATTACCCTGTGCACGGGTGTTGGGGTTGTCGCTATAGCCACGGCCGTAGCCGGCATTCAAATCCACCGATGGAAAGAAGCCCCCTCTAGCGACCTTGACGTCTTCATTGGCCGACAGACGGCTGTCTACCCGTTGCGCTAATTCCGGGTGAGTCGCGATGGTGCTCTGGATCGCTTCGGTCAGCGACATGGCCTGCGCAGCAGAAGAGCAGGCCATGGCCAGCAAAACGGCGCTGCAAAGAGGGGATAAAACGCGCATGGGGTACATCTCCTGGGGGTTGTTGTGCTTCTGTGTCGCCAGAATATTGACGTATTTAAGATCAAAACCGTTTCAACCTTGTAACAACACAGCTAAGAACATCCTGAGAGAAACCTAAGAAGAATTTTTCATAATGCTTATGCCGAAAAAAACTTATGTGCCCGAAAAAAAGCGGCACATTGTTCAGGGAGAAACGCTTTGAAAATGCGGGCTCTGACGGCTTTTAGACGTCAAATAAAAGTTCCATCGCAATTGTGAAACAACATGAAGAGGTGCCGACCGGGCTGAGTGCGAAGGCGTTTTAAGCGACGTTTTTTTGTCACTATGGCAAATAGCTAGCGCTTCTGGAGCCAGCCAAAGCTGGCAGATTTTCCAGATTTCTTGGCCGCCCCCGAGCACGAATTTCTTCACCTAAAACAGGTGCCGACTGCGGTTGGCAACGGAGGAATGCACATGGCAGCGCTCATCGGTACCGTCAGCAAGATTGTGGGGCAGGTTTTCGCAGAAACGATCGCAGGCCAGCGGCGACCGCTGGTCGAAGGGGATCGACTGTATGCCGGTGAGCACCTGATCACCGGTGCCGAAGGGGCGGTGGCCGTACACCTTGCCAACGGCCAGGACCTGACCTTGGGCCGTGAAAGCAACCTGACACTCTCCACGCAGTTGCTCGCCCACCAGGCTCCCCATGTCGATGCACCTGAAGAGTTAACCCCGACCACCGGGCAACTGACCGATGTGCAGAAACTGCAGCAAGCCATCGCCGCCGGTGCCGACCCGACCCAGACCGGTGAAGCCACGGCTGCTGGCCCCGGTGCCGGTAATGCACCCGGCGCCTTGGGTGGAGGGCACAGCTTCGTCCTGCTGGAGGAGGTGGGCGGCACCGTTGCACCGCAGATCGGCTTCCCTACGGCCGGGTTCAATGGGATTCCCGAGTTTCCGCTGGTACGTCTGGCTGGCGATGGGAATGACAATGGCGACAATCAAACCGTGCCCCCCGTGACCCCTGAACCACCGGACAATCCCGTGACCCTCGACGGCCTGAACGTGGAAGGTGGCGAGCTGACCGCCAACGAGGCCAACCTGCCCGACGGCTCGGCCAGCAATCCGGGTGCATTGGTACAAAGTGGCACTTTTACCGTCAACGCACCGGACGGGCTGAGCAGCCTGAGCATCGGCGGCATCAGCGTGATCAACGGCGGCGTTCCCGCAGGGTTTCCTCAGGCTATCACCACGGCACTGGGCAATACCTTGACCATCACCGGGTACAACCCCACCACCGGAGTGGTCAGCTACACCTACACTCTGCTCGACAATGAAATCCATCCTGCCGGCGACGGTGCCAATACCCTCACCGAACAGTTCCCGGTCGTGGCCGTGGACACCGACGGCGACAGCGTCACCGGCACCCTGGACGTCAACATCACCGACGACGTGCCCCAGGCGATCGACGACAACAACGCCAACACCGCATCGGAAACCTTGGTCACCCTCACCGGCAGCGTATTGCCCAACGACCACCAGGGCGCCGACCGCATTCCCACCGGTCCCGACAGCGGGCCGATCATCGGCGGGACGTTCACTGGCACTTACGGCACCCTGGTGCTCAACCCCAACGGTACATACACCTACACCCTGGACACCAGCGACCCGCAATTCGTGGCGCTGCACGGCGGGGGAAGCGGTACCGAAACCTTCACCTACACCCTGACCGATGCGGATGGCGATACCAGCACTGCGAACC
>NZ_JBMDKO010000083.1:0-13585 GCF_057809755.1 Pseudomonas sp. FG13 | reverse complement strand
GCTGGTCCACAGCTATCGCGAGCAAGCTTTGCTCCCACAGTTGTTCTCCAGAACTGTCTCCTGCTGCGACCTCCGATCACTCGTCCGCCTCCACCTGCCCATCCCACCCCCCGCCCAACGCCGCGATCAACTGCACGCTGGCGATCAACCGGCTCTGCTGCAGGCTGAGCACGCTGCGCTCGTTGCTCAGGGCGGTGGCCTGGACGGTCACCACGTCGAGGTAGGCGATCAGTCCGGCTTTGTACTGGTTCTGGGTCAGGCGCAAGGATTCGCGCGCGGCGTCGAGGGCTTCCTGGCGCACGCGGGCTTCGTCTTCCAGCACCTTGAGTTGGATCATGTAGTTTTCCACCTCGCGAAACCCGTCGAGCACGGTCTGGCGGTAGGTGGCGACGGTCTGGTCGTAGGCCGCGACACTGCGGTCGACTTCCGCCGAACGCTGGCCGCCGTCGAACAACGTCATGGCCAGTTGTGGCCCCACCGACCAGAAGCGATTCGGTACGCTGATCCAGTTGTCATAGGTACTGCTGCTGTAGCCGCCACTCAGGCTCAGGGTCAGGTCCGGGTAATAGGCCGCCTTGGCCACGCCGATGTTGGCATTGGCGGCCATCACCGAGCGTTCCGCCGAGGCGATGTCCGGCCGCCGTTCGAGCAACTGCGATGGCAGTGCCACCGGGACTTGCGGCAACGACGGAATGTCCTGGGTTTCCGCCAGGTTGAACTCAGCCGGAGGCAAGCCCATCAACACGGCGATGGCATTTTCGAACTGAGCACGCTGCCAGATCAGGTCGATCAAGTCGCCCTGGGTGGTCTTGAGCTGGTTCTGCGCCTGGGCCACTGCGTCCTTGCCGGACACCCCGGCTCGGTACTGGTTTTCGGTCATCTTCAGCGAACGCTGATAGTTCTCCAGGGTGGCCTGCAGCAGACGTTTCTGTTGGTCAATCACCCGCAATTGCAGGTAATTCTGCACCAGTTCCGATTGCTGGCTCAGACGCATGGCGGCCAGGTCGGCGAAACTGGCCTGGGCACTGGCCTCATCGGCCTCCAGGGTGCGCCGCAGTTTGCCCCAGACATCAGCCTCCCAACTGACCCCGGCCTGGGCGCTGTAGGTGTCGCGGATGCCACTGGACGAGCTGCTCAGGCTCGAACTGCTGCTGCCCGTGCCCTGGCTGGAGCGGTTCTTGCCAACGGTCAGGTCCACCGAGGGAAAAAACGCCCCCCGGGCACTGCGCGCCAGGGCCTGGGCCTGGCGGTACTGGGCTTCGGCCTGGGCCACGGTCTGGTTGGACGTATTGAGTTTTTCCACCAGGCCATTGAGCTGCGCGTCCCCATACAACTCCCACCAGGCACCACGGCCCAGGGCATCGCTCGGATTGGCCTGGCGCCAACCCTGGGCTTCCTTGTATTGCGCTGGCGCGGCGGCCTGCGGGCGCTGGTAATCCGGGCCAATCGCACAGGCGCTGAGCATGGCCACGCACAGCGCCAGGCTCAGTGCCCGCGAGCCACGGGCAGTCGCCAGCGGCGCGACAAGATTGAAAAACGAACGGTCGTTCATAGCGGAGTTTCCAGGGCAGCATCGGTGCGCACGCCGCGCCAGCGGTTGAAGCGATGGCGCAGCTTGTCGAGATAGAGGTAAACCACCGGAGTGGTGTAAAGCGTCAGGACCTGGCTGAACACCAGCCCGCCGATGATGGTCAGGCCCAGCGGCTGGCGCATCTCCGAACCTTCGGCGCCGCCGATCAACAGGGGCACGGCACCGAGGATGGCCGCCAGCGTGGTCATCAGGATCGGCCGCAAGCGCAACAGACAGGCGCTGCGAATCGACTCCAACGGTGCCTGCCCACCCCGCTCCAGTTGCAAGGCCAGGTCGATCATCAGGATCGCGTTTTTCTTCACCACGCCAATCAGCAGGAACAGCCCCAGCAGGGAAATCAGGCTGAATTCCCCGCCTAGCATGTAGATCGACAGCAGCGCGCCGACCCCGGCCGACGGCAAGGTGGACAGGATGGTCAGCGGATGAATGTAGCTTTCATACAGCACGCCCAACACCAGGTACACCGCCAGCAATGCCCCGAGGATCATGAACGGCTGACTCTTCTGGGTGGCCGCGAAGGCGTCGGCGGTGCCGGCCATTTTCACGATCACGTCCTCGGGCATGCCGAGCCTGGCGATGGTCCGCTCGATGGCGGCCGTGCCCTGCTCCACCGTCACGCCTTCGGCCATGTCGAAGGAAATGCTCTCGGAAGCGAACTGGCCTTCATGGCTGACCCGGTCATCCTCCAGGCTGTTCTCATAATGGGCGATGGTCGACAACGGCACCCGCGCGCCGTCGGCGGTGATCACCTGCACCTGCTCCAGGGTATTCGGGTCCCGGGCGTACTTGGGATTGACCTCCATCACCACCTGATACTGGTTCAGGCTGTCATAGATGGTCGAAATCTGGCGCTGGCTGTAGGCGTTGTTCAGCACGGCGGTGACCATGTTCATGTCGATGCCCAGGCGCTTGGCCTGGTCGCGGTCCACCACCAGTGTTACCTGCTGAGCCCCACCACCGTCCCGGGCGTCAATGGCAGTCAACTCCGGCAAGGTCCGGAAAGCGGCCACGAGCTTGGGGTACCACTCACGCAGGGACGCCAGGTCAGCGCTTTGCAGGATGTAGGAGTATTGCGAGGTGGTCTGCTCGCGGCCGCCACCGAATTGCAGGTCCTGGTCGGCCATCAGCATCAGTTGGGCGCCGGGGACCTTGGGCATTTCCTTGCGCAAGCGCTCGATGACTTTCTGCGCGGAAATGCTCCGTTCCTTGATCGGCTTGAGGCGCACCAGCATGAACGCGTTGTTGGTGCCGTTGTTGCCGCCAATGAAGCCCGCCACGCTCTGCACCGCGTCGTCCTTGAGCACCGCACGGCGGAAGATTTCCATCTTCGGCTGCATCACGTTGAACGACAGGCCGTCATCTCCGCGCACGAAACCGATCAACTGGCCGGTGTCCTGCTGCGGCATGAAGGTTTTTGGCACCACCACATACAGGGCGACGTTGACACCGATGGTCACCAGCAGACTGAGCAAGGTCAGGCGTCGATGACGCAGCACCCAGTCCAGGCTGGTGGCATAACCGCGAACCATCCAGTCGTTGAGACGCCGGCTCTCACGCTGCAAACGGTTTTCCTGCCCGGGCACGTGGGGCTTGAGCCAGCGCGAGCAGAGCATCGGCGTAAGCGTCAGGGACACCACCAGCGAGACCACGATGGCCGCCGCCAGGGTGATGGAAAACTCGCGGAACAGGCTCTCGATGATGCCCCCCATGAACAGGATCGACAGGAACACCGCCACCAGCGAGGCGTTCATCGACAACAGGGTGAAGCCCACCTCCTTGGCACCGAGGTAAGCGGCTTTCATCGGCGGCACACCTTCGTCGATGTGCCGGGAAATGTTTTCCAGCACGACGATGGCGTCATCCACCACCAACCCGGTGGCGAGGATCAACGCCATCAACGACAGGTTGTTCAGGGAAAAACCGTAGAGGTACATCACCGCGAACGTGCCCACCAGCGACACCGGTACCGCCAGGGTCGGAATCAGCGAGGCGCGGAAATTGCCGAGGAACAGGAACACCACCAGCACCACCAGGGCAACAGCGATCAGCAGGGTCATTTCCGCTTCGTGCAGGGTGGCCTTGATCACCGGCGAACGGTCCATGGCCAGGTTCAGCTTGACGCTGGCCGGCAGCACCGCCTGCAACGCCGGCAGTTGCGCCTTGATTTCATTGACCGTCTCGATGATGTTGGCGCCGGCCTGGCGGTTGATTACCAGCAGTACCGCGGCATCGTTGTTGAAGAAACCGCTGTTGTAGCGATCCTCGACGCTGTCGGCGACCTTCGCCACGTCCTTGAGCCGCAGCACCGAGCCGTCCTGGTAACGGATGATCAGGGTTTCGTAGTCCTTGGCCTTCTCCAACTGGTCGTTGGCCTGGACCTGCCACATGCGCCGGTCATCCTCGACCGAACCCTTGGGCCGGCGCACGTTACTGTTAGCGATGGTCTTGCGCACGTCATCCAGCGCCACGCCGTACTGGTTGAGCAACTGCGGTTCCAGCTCGATGCGAACCGCCGGCAGCGAACTGCCGCCGATCTGCACTTCGCCGACACCTGAAACCTGGGACAGGCTCTGGGACAGAATGGTGGACGCCAAGTCGTAGAGTTGGCCTTTCTCCAATACGTCCGAGGTCAGCGACAGCACCATGACCGGCGCCTGGGACGGGTTGACCTTTTTGTAGGTCGGCATACTGCGCATGCCGCTGGGCAGCAGGTTACGCGAGGCATTGATGGCCGCCTGCACTTCGCGCGCCGCCCCGTTGATATCGCGGTCCAGGTCGAATTGCAGGATCACCCGGGTCGAGCCCTGGCTGGAACGGCTGCTCATGGTATTGACCCCGGCGATGGCGCCGAAGGAGCGTTCGAGGGGCGTCGCCACCGTCGAAGCCATCACCTCCGGGCTGGCCCCCGGCAGGTTGGCCTGGACCACGATCACCGGGAAATCCATCTGCGGCAGCGGCGAAACCGGCAGCAGGCCGAAGCACACACCGCCAAGCAGCATGATGGAGAAGCTCAGCAGCATGGTGGCGACGGGGCGCTTGATGAAGGGCCCGGAGAGGTTCATGGGCAATAGCTCCAAGCCGCAAGCTTCAAGCGGCGAGCGATTTTGTGGCGAGGGGATTTATCCCCGCTTGAGTGCGCAGCGCTCACAAAAGACGCTGCTACGCAGCCTGACGGGGATGAGTCCCCTCGCCACAAAAAGCTCCTCTGCCCTGGGCGCATGGTGGTCATCGTTCTACAAGCCGTCATGCCTGCACCTCTTTCCCATCAACCCGGGCAAAGCGCCGCCCGAGGCGATCGAAATACAGGTAGATAACAGGCGTCGTGAACAGCGTCAGCACCTGGCTCACCAACAACCCGCCTACCATCACCAGCCCCAGGGGCTGGCGCAGTTCCGCGCCGGAGCCGGTGGCGAGCATCAGCGGTACCGCGCCGAACAGGGCCGCCAGGGTGGTCATCAGGATTGGCCGGAAGCGCAGCAATGCGGCTTGATAGATCGCCGTCTGCGGATCGATCCCTTGGTTGCGCTCGGCATCGAGGGCGAAGTCGATCATCATGATCGCGTTCTTCTTGACGATGCCGATCAACAGGATAATGCCGATGATCGCGATCATGCCCAGGTCGTTGCCACTGAGAATCAACGCCAGCAAGGCACCGATGGCCGCCGAGGGCAAGGTCGAGAGGATCGTGATCGGGTGGATATAGCTCTCGTACAGCACGCCCAGCACGATGTACATGGTCACCACCGCCGCCAGGATCAGCAGCAAGGTGCTGGACAACGAGGCCTGGAACGCCTGGGCCGCGCCCTGGAACTCAGTCTGCACGCCCACCGGCATGCCGATATCGTGCTGGACCTTCTCGATCAACTCCACCCCATGCCCGAGGGCCACACCCGGCGCAAGGTTGAACGACATCATCACCGCCGGGAACTGGCCGATGTGGGCAATCGCCAATTGGGCCTGACGCTCCTCGACCCGGGCCAGGCTCGACAGGCGCACCTGCCCACCATCGGTGGTCTTGACGTAGATCTGATTCAGAGCCTGCGGGCCGATCTTCTCCCCGGACTGGGCCTGCAACACCACCCGGTACTGGCTGGCCTGGGTATAGATGGTGGAAATCTGCCGCTGGCCAAACGCGTCATACAGCGCATCGGTGATGTTCGACACCGACACGCCCAGGCGTGATGCGGCGTCACGGTCGATCACCAGGTAGACCTGGAGCCCCTTGTCCTGAAGGTCGCTGGCGACGTCGGTCAGCTCCGGCTGGCGAGCCAGCGCCTCTACCAATCGCCCGCTCCACAGGGTGAGCAATTCGGCGTCCGGTGACGACAGGCTGAACTGGTACTGGGTACGACTGACCCGGTCTTCGATGGTCAGGTCCTGCACCGGCTGCATGAACAGGCGGATGCCCACCAGGCGATCCAGTTGCGGCTGCAAGCGGGCAATGATCTCGCTGGCGCTGTCGTCTCGCTTGCTGTGGGGCTTGAGATTGATCAGCAGCCGGCCGCTGTTGAGGGTGGCGTTGTCGCCATCCACGCCGATGTACGAAGACAGGCTTTCCACCGCTGGGTCGGCGAGGATCACCTTGGCCAGTTCTTGCTGGCGCTCGCTCATGGCGGCGAAGGAAATCGACTGCGGCGCCTCGGAAATGCCCTGGATCACCCCGGTGTCCTGCACCGGGAAGAACCCCTTGGGCACGGCCAGGTACAACACCACCGTAAGCACAAGGCTGCCCACCGCCACCAGCAGGGTCAGCGGCTGATGCCTGAGCACCCATTGCAACTTGCGACCATAGGCGGCGATCAGCCAGTCGATCCACGCCCCGCTGGCACGGTAGAAACGCCCCTGCTCATCCTCCCTCGGCTCACGCTTGAGCAAGCGTGCGCACATCATCGGGGTCAAGGTCAGGGACACCACCAGGGAAATCAGGATTGCCACGGCCAGGGTGATGGCGAACTCACGGAACAAGCGCCCCACTACGTCAGCCATGAACAACAGCGGGATCAACACCGCAATCAGCGACAGCGTCAGGGAAATCAGCGTGAAGCCGATCTGCTTCGCGCCCTTGAGCGCGGCCTGCAGCGGGCTGTCGCCCTCCTCGATATAACGGGCGATGTTCTCCAGCATGACGATGGCATCGTCCACCACGAAACCGGTGGCAATGGTCAGGGCCATCAGTGTCAGGTTGTTGATGGAGAACCCCGCCAGGTACATCACGCCGAACGTACCGATCAGCGACAACGGCACGGCCACCGACGGGATGATGGTGGCGCTGAAACGGCGCAGGAACAGGAACGTCACCATGACCACCAGGGCGATGGCGATCAGCAGTTCATGCTGCACGTCGGTGACCGAAGCGCGGATGGTCTGGGTGCGGTCGGTGAGCACGGTAACGTCCAGGCCGGCCGGCAGGTTGTCGGTGATGCTCGGCAACAGTGCCTTGATCCGGTCCACCACTTCAATGACGTTGGCCCCCGGTTGGCGCTGGATGTTCAGCAGCACGGCCTGGTTTTCGTTGGCCCAGGCAGCAAGGCGCTCATTCTCGGCGCCATCGACGATCTGCGCCACGTCCTTGAGCCGCAACGGCGCGCCGTTGGCGTAGGCCAGGATCAGCTCGGCGTAGTCCTTGGGCGAGGTCAACTGATCGTTGGCATCGAGCATCGACACCCGGGTCGCGCCGTCGAAGTTGCCCTTGGGCTGGTTGACGTTGGAAGCACCGATCAGGGTGCGCACGTCCGCCAAGTTGAGACCGTTGGCCGCCAGGGCTTCGGGGTTGACCTTGATCCGCACCGCCTGGCGTTGCCCGCCGGCGATGGTGACCATGCCGACCCCGCTGATCTGGGCGATCTTCTGCGCCATGCGGGTGTCCACCAAATCGTTGAGCTTGGGCAGCAGCATGGTCTTGGAGGTGATCGCCAGGGTCAGGACCGGGGTGTCGGCCGGGTTGACCTTGTTATATACCGGCGGCGCCGGCAGGTCGGTCGGCAACAGGTTGGTGGCCGCATTGATCGCTGCCTGCACCTGTTGTTCGGCGACATCCATGTTGATTTCGAGGTTGAAGCGCAGGGTAATCACCGAAGCGCCACCGGAGCTGGTGGACGCCATCTGCGTCAGGCCCGGCATCTGTCCGAACTGCCGCTCCAGGGGCGCGGTCACGGCACTGGTCATCACGTCGGGGCTGGCGCCCGGGTACAGGGTCATGACACGGATGGTCGGGTAGTCGACCTGGGGCAATGCCGACACCGGCAGCAACCGATAGGCGATCAGGCCAGCCAGGACAATGGCCAGCATACTCAGCGTAGTCGCGACCGGGCGCAGGATGAACAGCCGCGAGAGATTCATGCGCCGCCCTTTTTCGCCTTGTCGGCCACGGCGGGTTCAGCCGGGGCTGCCGCAGGCTTGCCCTGCAGGTGTTCGGTTGGCGTGGTGGGCACATCCTGGCTGTCGTTGACCACTTCCACCTCGCTGCCTTCCTTCAAACGGTCGGTGCCTTCGAGCACCACCCGGTCGCCGGCGGCCAGTCCTTCCGTGATCACGGTATTTTCGCCGTCACTGGCGCCGACCTTGAGCTGCTTGATGGTGACCTTCTTGTCGCCCTCCAGGGCGTAGACGAAGGTGCCATTGGTGCCGAACTGAATGGCTGCGGTCGGCGCCAGGATCACCCCCTTGAGCGTGTCGGCCAACAGGCGCACGTTGACGAACTGATTGGGGAACAGCGACTGCTCACGATTATCGTAGCGGGCCTTGAATTTCAGGGTGCCGGTGGTGATGTCGATCTGGTTGTCCAGGCTTTGCAGCACGCCGCTGGCCTGGAGTTTCACATCGCCACGGTCCCAGGCTTCGACAGGCAGCTTCGCGCCGCTGCGGTAACGGGCAAGCACCGTGTCGAGGTTGTTTTCCGGCAGGGTGAACACGACATTGATGGGTTGGGTCTGGGTGATGACGGCCAGGGCCGTGGTGTCGTTGGCCGCCACCAGGTTGCCAATGTCCAGTTGCCGCAGGCCTACGCGCCCGGAGATCGGTGCACGTATCTTGGTGAACTCCAGGTTGAGCCTGGCGTCGTTGACCGCCGCCTGGTTGGTCTTGACCGTGCCTTGATACTGCCCCACCAGCGCAGCCGCGGTGTCGAGGGTCTGCTTGGCGATGCTGTCCTCGGCATACAGGCCGCGGTACCGCTCGAGATCGACCTGGGCGTTTTTCAACTGGGCCTGGTTCTGCAGCAACGTACCTTCGGCCTGCAGCAAGGCGTTCTGGTAGGGACGCGGATCGATCTCGGCCAGCAGGTCCCCCGCCTTCACCATCTGCCCTTCTTCGAAGGCGATCTTGACCAGCTCACCGCCCACCCGGCTGCGCACGTTGATCGTATTGAGCGCCGTGACCGTGCCCAACGCCTTGTAATACAACGGGAAATCCCCGGTGACGGCGGGTGCCACCCGAACCGGTATCGGCCCCGTCGCACCGCCGAACCCGGGCCGCATGCCGCCCGAACGCCCCATGTGTCCAGCGGCGGTTTTCTGTCCTGCAGCGGACTTGTGATCCGCGCCGGCCGGCCAGAATTTCCAGGCCAGCACCGCGACGACCAATACGACGAACAGGCTGAACAGCCAGCGACGGGAATTGCGGGGAACAGAGGATTGCATGGAGTGATCAACCATTGGGCGCGTGGGCATCTTTTATGGAAGGCTGAACGATAAGCACTGGCAGGTATTTAGCAAAGCGCCTTTACCGGCAATTTACCTTGGGCTTACGTATCGGGTTGCAGGCTAAACGCTTGAAGTACAAATGAAAACGGCCTGGGCAGAGCCAGGCCGTTAACAATTGTAATAAATACTCTGATCAGAGCCCTTATTTCAGGACAGCGAGTGCAGCGTCGTAGTTTGGTTCTTCGGCGATTTCCTTGACCAATTCGCTGTGCAGTACGGTGTCATTCTCGTCCAGCACGACCACGGCACGGGCGGTCAGACCCTTCAGCGGACCGTCAGCGATGGCTACGCCGTAGTTCTGGATGAACTCGGCACCGCGCAGGGTGGACAGGTTCTGGACATTCTCCAGGCCTTCGGCGCCGCAGAAACGCGCCTGAGCGAACGGCAGGTCAGCGGAGATGCACAGCACGACGGTGTTGTTCAGCTCGTTGGCCTGGGCATTGAACTTACGCACGGACGTGGCGCATGTCGGGGTGTCGACGCTTGGGAAAATATTCAGGACCTTGCGCTTGCCGGCGAAATCCTTCAGGGAAACGTCCGACAGATTGCCGGCAACCAGGGAAAAGGCTGGCGCCTTGGAACCGGCTTGCGGCAACTGGCCATTGACTTGAACCGGGTTGCCTTTGAGGGTGACTTGAGCCATGAACGGATTCCTTCTGGCATGTTTGAAAAAGGTCGAGGCCGGAGTTAACCATGAAATACCGCCGCGACCTATGGTTAGACACAAAAAGTCATCGCTTGAATACCGCTACTTGTCCTTGAGCTTCAGGAACGACTGGTGCAGATCCGCCGCCCAGCCGTCGATGACGCCCTTGACGTCATCGGGTTTCATCACCTGGGAGTCGTTGGACAATGGCCTGCCCGTGCCCTTGCGCACCACCTGGGCGATCACCGCATTGTCCCCGCCGTCGAGGAACACCGCCTCGGTGCCTAGCGTGGTTTCCTGATCACGAATACCGCTGGCGGTACTGACGGCGGCCGCCACCAGTGCAATCGGAACCACCTCGTAAGGTTTCAGGCCCTCGGTCTTGCTGCCCACGGCGGTGATGGCCGCACGCATCACCAATACGCCCGACCCCGGACCGGTCGCCAGGGGCAAGGACTTGCCGGCCTCTCGCCTGAGCGCCTGGTCGTAATACGCGGTGATGCCGGACAAAGTGGCCTGGGGAATTTTCACGGTCGGCTGCGGCTTGGGGTACAGCTGCGTCGGTTCGATATAGAGATGGGTGTATTTGCCCGGCTCGATCTTCGGATCGACCCAACGCATCACCGCGACCCCCGAAGGTGATTTTTCTTCCTTGAGCCGGCTGTAATCCCCCAGGAACCCGGAGTATTCGTCCGGCTGAGTGACGTTGCTGGAACAACCCACCAAGGTGAGCGAGACGATGCATACGCTACCCATCATTGACGCGAGTTTCATGCTGGCACTCCTGTAAGCCACACGAGACGAGGGCGGGACTACAGGTATAGCCAATGGGCGGTTCTTTCGCCCGCTCAGGCATGAAAGTAACTTGCCCTACAGAGGGGAAACCCGCCTCTTCGCCGGTTGTGAATGGACGTCCTGCAAGTGATGAGTAGCGGGTTTTATGCCCATCACCTGTCAGACCTGACAGTAGTCAATACCGTCCGAGAGAGGTTTGATAAAGCCAGCCGCCGAGACGACAGACGAGTTCTTGGCCGCAGGAGCCAGGAACTCATCATGCGTAGATCAAGTGGATTAATGGCCATGCTGCTGATCACGCTGATGGTCAGTTGTGCACCAATTGCAACAAAACCGCCCGAAATCACTATGGCTGATGGTGTTCAAATACTCGACGGACCAGACACCGCCGCTTACCTGGACACGCTGTATAATCGCAACTTCCCCAACTGCAACAAGACCGAATCCCAACCGGCATTCCTTTGTTCGGGCGTGACCCTCCGGCTCACCATAAAAGACCCACTCAATGTCTATAAAGTCTGGGACCCCAGTCCGATTTCCTTACAGAACGGCGCCGTGTCCTTTTCTTATATGAGAGCGGACACCAACTTTGGGGGCAACGCATTCGGTTGGGACTACCAGAACGGCTATATCCTGTACCCCTTCCTCGAGGCTCCAGCAGGCAAGGCCCAGCTGTTTTACATGTGTTCATACCCCATGGATGGATGGACCCAGCAACGCAGCCCACCTTGCGGCCCCCACCCCTTTTATCCTTATCACAGCAATCTGTGTCAGTACCATAACGTTACGATCGCCGAGCAATGGGTGTATGTATGGACCTATCCCGACCCCAATGCCCAGCACCCCATTCAGCAATGCGGGTTTGATGTCAGCGATGACCGCAATACGTTTGCCGCACCTGCGTTCAGGGAGTCGTTGCGGTCCAGGGCGCTGCTGGCGGCTAAGACTCCAGCCTACGCGACCCAGGTCTTCAACGATCATAACGAGATCATTATCAAGACCTGGACTCCGGGACGGCCCAACACTTTTCCGATCCTGGCCTTTTTCTATATCGCAGGAAACAGCAAGGGATTGGCCGATGCCCAATACAATCAACGTGACTTCTATAACTCCACCAGTCCAAAGATCGTGGTGCCGATCATTCGCCTGACACCGGCCGCCAGCCTCGGCGGCAAGGCCTCCTTCAGCTACTCCGCAGAGGAGCAGGCCTTGGTTCAGTGATTCGGTATGACAGGTGTCGCCATGCCAGATTTGCCTTGGACTAGCGGAGAAAAGTCACTACACCATGACACCTGACGCAAAGATGAGCGTTACAGTTGATGTTCCTCTGGCATCCGCTCCTGAACAATTGGAGACTCCTGCCAGGCCGGTCCCGTCGACACAGGCCACTGCCCGAGGACATCCAATGCGCACCATCGGCCTTATCGGCGGCATGAGCTGGGAATCCAGCGCCGAATACTATCGCTTGATCAATCAGCAGGTACGGGACCGGCTCGGGCCGTTGCGCTCGGCACAACTGCTGATGCACAGCGTCGATTTCGGCCCGGTGGAGCAGGCTCAGCACGCCGGGCGCTGGGACGATGCCGCCGCTATCCTGGTGGATGCCGCGCGACGCCTTCAGGCCGGCGGTGCCGAGTGCGTGGTGCTGTGTACCAACACCATGCACAAGGTGGCGGCGCAGATCCAGTCGGCCATTTCGATTCCATTCCTGCACATCGCCGACCCCACCGGCCAGGCCGCCCTCGACGGAGGAACCGTGACGGTCGGCCTGTTGGGCACGGCGTTCACCATGGAGCAGGACTTCCTCAAGGATCGGCTAAGCGCCCAAGGGCTGAGCGTGCTGGTCCCCGACGCAGAAGAGCGCCAGGCGGTGCACCGCATCATCTATGACGAACTCTGCGTGGGTGTGATCAACCCGGCATCGCGCCAGGTCTACCAGCAGGTCATCGAGTCCCTGACCCTACGTGGCGCCCAGGCGATCATCCTGGGCTGCACGGAAATCGGCCTGCTGATCAAACCCGAGCACAGCGCCCTGCCCCTGCTCGACACCACCCACCTGCATGCGCGGGCGGCGGTGGCGTTTGCCTTGGATTGACCGGCAGGTACTCAGGCACCCGACTTCGGTACGCCAGCAGCTGCTACCTGTTCAACGCAGCCGCGCCATGGCCAGGGTGTCGACCCAGCGCCCGTCACGCACCGCATAGTCACGCATCAGGCCTTCCGTCTCGAAGCCGAATTTACGGTACAGCCCGACGGCGGCCTCGTTGTCGGCGTATACCGTCAGTTCCACCCGCCGCAGGTTCATCCAGTTGTCCGCCACCTCCAACGCGGCGGCCAGCAGCATCGAGCCCACCCCCTTGCCCTGCCAGGCGACGGCGACGCCCATGCCAAGACTCCCGCAGTGGGCACGGCGGACGCGCGAGTACTGCTCCAGCCCCAGATTGCCAATGACTGTGCCCTGATGCAGCGCGACCAGTTTCACGTGGCGCTCATCGTCCATCACCAGACGCTTGCGCCACACTTCGGTGGACTGGAACGGCATCTGTAGCACCTGACGGGTCACCGCCGGGTCGTTGTAAAGCGCGGTGACCGCGTCGAGATGGGCTTCAGTGAATCGGGCGATGGTAATCGTGGGCTCTGACATACGGCTCCTTCCTGGAAACGCGAGATGGCCGTCGACTATAAACCGCCGTTCATCCGGTAGCGAATGTACGAACGCCTTCGCGGGCAAGCCCGGCTCCCACAGGGGTTCGGGTGGTCGCTGGATTTGTGCGCAACTGTGGGAGCGAGCCTGCTCGCGATAGCGGTGGGTCAGATGACGAAGATGTTGGATGTGCAGCCGTCATCGCGAGC
>NZ_JBMDKO010000082.1:0-14390 GCF_057809755.1 Pseudomonas sp. FG13 | reverse complement strand
CCCCCCGGCGGTAAAAAAACCCCCCCCCCACAAGGGTCCATGTGTTTCAGACAGACGCCAATACCAGGTGCATGTAACGGGTCAAAATACCGAGCATGTCTTCACCGGCGACCGGCTCGGCGCCATTGAGCAAGCCCTGATATTCCATCCGTCCGATAATCGCCGTCAACACTTTGGCATCCTGTTGCGGCTCACGGGAGCCCAATACCTGGAAAAACTGACAGGTGCCGTGCAGCAGGATCTGTTGGTGCGAGCGCACC
Source organism: Pseudomonas sp. FG13 (assembly GCF_057809755.1). Lineage (NCBI taxonomy): Bacteria > Pseudomonadati > Pseudomonadota > Gammaproteobacteria > Pseudomonadales > Pseudomonadaceae > Pseudomonas > Pseudomonas sp. FG13. The sequence continues at coordinate 14,130 of NZ_JBMDKO010000082.1, read as the reverse complement.
AGTTCCGCCAGGCGCGGATTGAGCAGCGCTTCCTGGCGGAAGGCCTGCTCGGCCATCAGGTAGTCGCGGCGGCTGTCCAGTTGATGCTGCACGTAGTCGGCGGTCATCCGGGCGATGTCATCGGCCAGTTGCGAACGGGATTCGGGACTGCCATCGCCATACGCGACCATTTCCCGCAGCAAGCCTTCGTTGTTGGTCCACAGCTTGGCCATGAACGCCGCGCTACGCTCCACGTATTGGGCGAAGGTATCGGTGAGCAGGTCATCGATGTCCTTGAAATAATACGTGGTAGCCGACAACGGCACGCCCGCTTCGGCGGCCACTGCCCGGTGTCGCACGGCTCGCACACCATCGCGCACCACAATGCGCATGGCCGCATCGAGAATCTCCTGGCGACGCTGCTCACTGCCCTGTCGGCTCGCCTTGCGGCCTTGGTACTGAACACTTTCAGCGACTGCAGTGGCGACGCCCGCTGCACCTTCTGGAGACATTGCACGATTCACGACAGGTCTTTCCTCGCTATTTCAAAAAAGTAACCAATTGATACGTTTGTACCAGACAGGCAATAAAAAACCGCCTTCCAGGCGGTTTTTTAATTGAAAACATTTACGCTTGAGGCCGCATGTGCGGGAAGAGGATCACGTCCCGGATCGACGGTGAGTTGGTCAGCAACATCACCAGGCGATCGATGCCGATGCCTTCGCCGGCCGTAGGTGGCATGCCGTACTCGAGGGCGCGCACGAAGTCGGCGTCGTAGTGCATGGCTTCGTCGTCGCCGGCGTCCTTGTCGGCCACCTGGGCCATGAAGCGCTCGGCCTGGTCCTCGGCGTCATTGAGCTCGGAGTAGGCGTTGGCGATTTCGCGGCCGCCGATGAACAACTCGAAGCGGTCGGTCACGTTCGGGTTTTCGTCGTTGCGACGAGCCAGCGGCGATACTTCGAACGGGTATTGGGTAATGAAGTGCGGCTGCTCCAGCTTGTGCTCCACCAGCTCTTCGAAAATCATCACCTGCAGCTTGCCCAGGCCCTCGAAGCCGAGCACCTTGGCACCAGCCTTCTTGGCGATGGCGCGGGCCTTTTCGATGTCGTTGAGGTCATCGGCGGTCAGCTCAGGGTTGTACTTGAGGATCGAATCGAACACCGACAGGCGCACGAACGGCTCACCGAAGTGGAATACCTTGTCGCCGTATGGCACGTCGGTAGTCCCGAGAACGAGCTGCGCCAGCTCGCGGAACAGTTCCTCGGTCAGGTCCATGTTGTCTTCGTAGTCGGCGTAGGCCTGGTAGAACTCGAGCATGGTGAACTCGGGGTTGTGCCGGGTCGAAACGCCTTCGTTACGGAAGTTGCGGTTGATTTCGAAGACCTTTTCAAACCCGCCAACCACCAGCCGCTTGAGGTACAGCTCCGGCGCGATGCGCAGGAACATTTCCATGTCCAGGGCGTTGTGGTGGGTTTCGAACGGCTTGGCCGCCGCGCCGCCAGGGATGGTCTGCAGCATCGGCGTCTCGACTTCCAGGAAGTCGCGCTTCATCAGGAAGCTGCGGATGTGAGCGATCACCTGGGAGCGCACGCGGAATGTCTGGCGCACGTCTTCGTTGACGATCAGGTCGACGTAGCGCTGGCGGTAGCGCTGCTCGGTGTCGGTGAGGCCGTGATGCTTGTCCGGCAGCGGACGCAGGGATTTGGTCAGCAGGCGCACGCTGGTCATTTCGACGTACAGGTCACCCTTGCCGGAACGGGCCAGGGTGCCTTCGGCGGCGATGATGTCGCCCAGGTCCCAGGTCTTGACGGCGGCCAGGGTTTCTTCCGGCAGGGTCTTGCGGTTGACGTAGACCTGGATGCGACCGGTCATGTCCTGGATCACCAGGAACGAACCACGGTCGAGCATGATACGACCGGCCACCTTGACTGGAATCGCCGCCTCGGCCAGCTCTTCCTTGGTCTTGTCCGCGTACTTCTTCTGCAGGGCGTCGCAGTAGGCGTCGCGGCGGAAGTCGTTGGGGAAGGCCTGGCCCTTGTTGCGCTCGGCAGCAAGCTTTTCCTTGCGCAGGGCGATCAGGGAGTTTTCTTCCTGTTGCAGGGCTTGCGGGTCGAGTTCTAGGTCGCTCATGTCTTTAAGGATTCCATCACAGGTTCGTTGCCCCCGGCCCCGGGGCCGGAGTTTGCCGGCGAGCCGCGCTTCGAAAAAGCGTGCCCGCCCGCCGCATGGGTGTCGCGTTATAGCCCCTGTTTGAGGCTCGCTTCCAGGTATTCGTCGATATCGCCGTCCAGCACCTTGTCGCAGTCGCTGCGTTCGATGTTGGTGCGCAGGTCCTTGATACGCGAGGCATCGAGCACATAGGAACGGATCTGGTGACCCCAACCGATGTCGGACTTGCTGTCCTCCAGCGCCTGGGATGCCGCGTTGCGCTTCTGGATCTCCTGCTCGTACAAGCGGGCCCGGAGCATTTTCATCGCGGTGTCTTTGTTGGCGTGCTGGGAGCGTTCGTTCTGGCAACTGACCACGGTGTTGGTCGGTACGTGGGTGATCCGTACCGCCGAGTCGGTGGTGTTGACGTGCTGACCACCGGCGCCCGAGGAGCGGTAGGTGTCGATGCGCAGGTCCGCCGGGTTGATCTCGATTTCCACCTTGTCATCGATCTCAGGGGAAACGAACACCGCCGAGAACGAGGTGTGGCGACGGTTGCCGGAGTCGAACGGACTCTTGCGCACCAGGCGGTGCACGCCGATCTCGGTACGCAGCCAGCCAAAGGCGTACTCACCCTTGATGTGCACGGTAGCGCCCTTGATCCCGGCGACTTCACCGGCCGACAGCTCCATGATGGTCGCGTCGAAACCGCGTTTGTCGGCCCAGCGCAGGTACATGCGCAGCAGGATGTTGGCCCAGTCCTGGGCTTCGGTGCCGCCGGAACCGGCCTGGATGTCCAGGTAGGCGTTGTTCATGTCCATCTCGCCGCTGAACATGCGACGGAATTCCAGCTTGGCCAGGGCCTCGTCGAGGCGTGTCAGCTCGGCGACCACGTCACCGACCGCGCCTTCGTCGTTTTCTTCTACAGCCATGTCCAGCAGGTCGCGGCAATCGGCCAGGCCACTGGACAATTCGTCCAGGGTTTCGACGATCTGCGCCAGCGCAGAGCGCTCGCGGCCCAGCTCCTGGGCGTATTCAGGCTTGTTCCAGACACTCGGATCTTCAAGCTCGCGGTTGACCTCGGTCAGACGCTCATGCTTTTGATCGTAGTCAAAGATACCCCCGAATAGTTTCGGAGCGCTCGGACAGGTCCTTGATGGTGTTAAGGATCGGGTTGATTTCCATGGCGGGCAGCACTCGTTGGCGAACTTTTGAAAGCCGGCGAGTATAACGTAATCAAGCGCCGACGGCAGCCCGCCTGGCGGCTTGGGAGGGTAATGAGATTCAACACAGCCCCCCACAGGCAACACAGACCTGTGGCGAGGGGATTTACTCGATGCCCACCCGGTTACGCCCATTGTGCTTGGCCATATACAACCCTTTATCCGCCGCTGATATCAGTTGTCGGCTGTCGCTGCCCTGTTGCGGGGTGACGGTCGAGACGCCGACGCTGACCGTCAGGCTCGCCCCCTCTTCAGGCGTGGTATGGGGAATTTTCAGGGCGACCACGCTCTGGCGCAGTTTTTCGGCCATCAACCGGGCGCCGCCAGGCGAGGTGCCGGGCAGCACCAAGGCGAACTCCTCGCCGCCGTAGCGGGCCGGCAGATCGGATGGGCGGCTGCAGGCTTCGCGGATCGCCGTGGCGACCTTGCGCAGGGCTTCGTCACCCTCCAGGTGGCCAAAGTTGTCGTTGTAGGATTTGAAGTAATCCACGTCGATCATCAACAGCGACAGCTGGGACTGGTCCCGCATCGCCCTGCGCCACTCCAGTTCCAGGTATTCGTCGAAGTGCCGGCGATTGGACAACCCGGTCAGGCCATCGGAGTTCATCAACCGTTGCAGCACCAGGTTGGTGTCGAGCAATTGCTGCTGACTGACCCGCAGGGCGCGGTAGGCCGCGTCGCGCTGCAACAGCATCGTGTAGGACCGCGAGTGATAGCGGATACGCGCCACCAGCTCGATGTTGTCCGGCAACTTGACCAGGTAATCGTTGGCGCCGGCGGCAAACGCCGCACTCTTGACCAACGGGTCTTCCTTGGTGGACAGGACGATGATCGGAATATCGCGGGTGGCCGGATGGTTACGGTATTCGCGCACCAGGCTCAGGCCGTCGAGGCCGGGCATCACCAGGTCCTGGAGAATCACCGTCGGCTTGATGCGAATCGCATGGGCGATGGCCTGGTGAGGGTCGGAGCAGAAGTGGAAATCGATGTTCTCTTCATTCGACAACCCGCGCCGAACCGCCTCGCCGATCATCGCCTGATCGTCGACGAGCAAGACCATGGCGGCATTCTCATCGCTCTTGAAACCGTCGAGCTGTAATTCATTCATGGAGGCTCACCTGAGTACGGCTTTGGCCAGGACTGCTGAGGGCTGTCATCGTGAAAAAATCTCTATCAACCGTGGCGCTATGTTGTCCAGCGCAAGAATCTGCGCAGCCGCATCGATGGCCGCCGCCGCTTTGGGCATGCCATACACCGCACTGCTCCGCTGGTCCTGGGCAATGGTCACATAGCCCTGCTGGCGCATGAGTTTAAGCCCCTGTGCACCGTCGCGGCCCATGCCGGTGAGCAAAATGCCCACCGCGTCGCCGTTCCAGAAGCTCGCGACGCTTTCAAAGAACACGTCGATGGAGGGCCGATAGATCTCGTTGACCGGTTCGGCCGTGTAGGCCAGGGTGCCGTCCTTCAACAGACGTAAATGATGGTTGGTGCCGGCGAGCAACACCGTGCCATTTTGCGGCTGTTCGCCGTGTTGCGCCAGGCGAACCTTGTGCCCCGACGCACTGCTCAGCCATTCGGCCATGCCCGCGGCGAACACCTCATCCACATGTTGGACCAGCACAATGGCCGGGGCGAAGTGCAGCGGCAGGCCTTTGAGCAGAACCTCCAGCGCGGCCGGCCCGCCGGCCGACGAGCCGATGGCCACCAGGCTTTTCCGCGACGCGGCGGGACGCGGCGCAGCCGGCGTGGCACGCTCACGGCTGGCACGTTCGCCGATCAGCCAGCCGATGTTGGTGATCTTGCGCAACAACGGTGCCGCCGCGTCCTCGGGATGCCCCACGCCCAAGGCCGGCGTATCGACCACGTCCAGTGCGCCATGGCCCATGGCTTCGAACACTCGATGGACGTTCTGCTGGCTGTCACCGGTGACGATCACGATGGCGCATGGCGTTTCGGCCATGATCCGCCGGGTGGCCTCCACGCCATCCATGATCGGCATGAACAGGTCCATGAGGATCAGGTCCGGGGTGTACTCGGCACAGCGCTGCACCGCTTCGGCCCCGTTGGCGGCGACCCAGACCAACTGATGCGCTGGCTCGAACGCCAGCGCGCGACGCAGGGCCTCGACCGCCAGGGGCATGTCATTGACGATGGCGATTTTCAAGCGCGAGCTCCTCCGATGAGTTCGACCACAGCGTCGAGCAAGGCGTCGTCATGGAAACTCGCCTTCGCCAGATAATAGTCGGCTCCGGCGTCCAGGCCACGGCGGCGATCTTCTTCACGGTCCTTGTAGGACACCACCATCACCGGCAACGACTGCAAGCGGTTGTCGCGACGCAACAGCGACACCAGTTCGATACCGTCCATGCGCGGCATGTCGATGTCTGTGATCAACAAGTCGAAATCCTCCGAACGCAACGCGTTCCAACCATCCATGCCGTCTACCGCCACCGCCACGTCATAACCCCGATTGAGCAGCAGTTTGCGTTGCAATTCACGCACGGTCAGGGAGTCATCCACCACCAGGATCCGTTTGCGCGGAGCCTGGGCCTGGTTCTGGCGGGCGATGCGCTCCAGGCGTCCGGTATCGAGCAGCTTGTCCACCGAGCGCAGCAGGTCTTCGACGTCGACAATCAACACCACTGAGCCGTCGTCCAGCAAGGCCCCGGCGGAAATGTCCTGGACCTTGCCCAAGCGTTCGTCCAGCGGCAGGACCACCAGGGTCCTTTCGCCGATGAAGCGCTCCACCGCCACGCCGTAAATGGCCTCGCGCTCGCGAATGACCACCACCTTGAGGTTCTGGCCACTGTCCTGGGTTGCCGGACGATTGAGCAACTGGCTGGCCGCGACCAGCCCGACATGCCGGCCTTCGTGCCAGAAGTGCTGGCGCCCCTCGACCTGCACGATGTCCTCCGGCGCCAGGTCGCACATGCGCTCGATATGAGCCAGGGGAAAGGCATAGGCCTCATCGCCGACGGCTACCACCAGGCTGCGGACCACCGAAAGCGTCAGCGGCACCTCGAGGTGGAAGCGACTGCCTTCACCCGCCGTCTGCTCCAATGTCACCGCGCCGCGCAATTGCCGGACCATGTGCTGGACCGCATCCAGGCCGACACCGCGCCCGGACACTTCGGTGACCGTGTCCCGCAGGCTGAAGCCCGGCAGGAACAGGAACGTCAGCAGCTCCTCTTCACTCAGGCTGGCGGCGGTCTGTTCGGGAGACAGCCCGCGCTCGACGACACTGCGCCGCACACGCTCGAGGTCCACGCCCGCGCCATCGTCCGCCAACTCCAGCACCAACAGGCCGGCCTGATGGGACGCGCGCAGGCGGATCAAGCCCTCGGCGGGCTTGCCGGCCAGCAGCCGTTGCTCCGGGGACTCGATGCCATGGTCCACGGCGTTGCGCAGCAGATGGGTCAGCGGCGCTTCGAGTTTTTCCAGCACATCTCGGTCGACCTGAGTTTTCTCGCCCTCGATCTCCAGGCGCACCTGTTTGCCCAGGCTACGCCCCAGGTCCCGTACCATCCGCGCCTGGCCCGACAGCACATCCGCGAACGGCCGCATGCGACAGGCCAGTGCCGTGTCGTACAGCACCTGCGCCCGTTGGCTGGCCTGCCAGGCGAACTCGTCCAGCTCGGCGGTTTTCTGCGCCAGCAACTGCTGGGTCTCGGCGAGCAGGCGGCGGGCATCGCCGAGCGCTTCCTGGGCCTGCAGGCTCAAGGCGTGGTCCTTGAGGTGGACGTTCAATTCTTCCAGGGCGCGCAAACCATTGCTCTGTTGGCGCTTGAGCCGTTGCATCGTTGCCAGCCAGGGCTTGAGGCGCTGGGTCTCTACCAGGGATTTGCTCGACAGATCCAACAGGCTGTTGAGCCGTTCTGCAGTGACCCGCAGCACCCGCTCGCCGCCTTCGGTGACCCGCTTGCCCTTGGGGCGCGCCGGCGCGACCGGCTCCGGCGGTTCGACGGCTACCGGCTCGGCGGGTATCTCGATCATCGGCGGCGTCGCGACCGGTGCCGGCAGCGCGGCGGGATCCAGCAAGCGCCCCATCAGTGCCACGTAGCCGTCGACGTCCGTCGTGCCGACGTTGTTGCCCGGCGTGGCGATGCGCGTCAACAGGTCGGTTCCTTGCAACAAGGCGTCGATGTGTTCGGCGCTCAGGACCAGGCGACGCTCCTGGGCACTCACCAGGCAATCCTCCATGACATGAGCCACGCTGACCCCGGCGTCCACGCCGACGATCCGCGCCGCCCCCTTGAGGGAATGGGCGGCGCGCATGCACGATTCGAGACAGTCAGCCTGGGTCGGGTCACGCTCCAAGGCCAGCAGGCCAGCGCTCAGTACCTGGGTCTGGGCGTCGGCCTCCAGGCTGAACAGTTCCAGCAACGAGGCGTCGCGCATCTGATCGGGGGTCATGACAGGCTCCGGGTCACGGCGGACAGCAGCTGTTCCTCATCCAGCCAACGCAGGCTGCGGCCCTTGTAATGCAATACACCACGGGTGTACTTGCCGCCGGACTGCGAAGCAGTCGCCAGGATGCGTTCGTCGATGGCATGAATGCCATCCACCTCGTCCACCGGCACCACCACGGGCCCGCCCTGGGCGGCTACGATCAACATGCGCGGCATGACCCGCCCGAAGGCGGCCGTTGTCGGGCCGGGCTCCAGTCCCAGCAGCTCGACCAGCGACAGGCAGGCCACCAGCGCCCCGCGCACATTTGCCACCCCCAGCAATGCACGGGAACGCTGGTGCGGCAACGAATGGATCGCTTGCAACGGCGCCACTTCCACCAGGCTGCGGGTGGTCAGGGCCAACCACTCTTCGCCCAGGCGGAACATCAGCAGCGAGCGCGTCACCACATCGACGTCCACCGGCGCATGGACCAGGTCCCGGTCGTCCTGCTGCAAGGCATAGCGGTCCAGCAAGCGGGTGGCCGCGGCCGAATACACCGAGCAGTTGTGGCAGTGGATATGCTCGGTCAGCAACGGGCAGGATTTGTCGCCATGCACGCCGATACGGTTCCAGCAGTCGTCGATTGCCTGGGCATCGTCATGGATGACGTTATGGAAAGCCGAACCGCTCATCATTTACGCTCACTGTCAGCCGCGCGTCCGCTACGGGCGGCGCGTTCCTGCAATCGACGGGCTCCGGCCGCGTCTCCCTGGGAAGCCAGCAGCGCTGCCAGATGCACCAGGGCCTCGGCGTGCTGCGGCTCAAGATAAAGTGCCTTGCGATAAAAGCCCTGGGCTTCGAGCGCACTGCCGGCCATGTCGCTGAGCAGGCCCAGCCAATAGAACACCTGGGCGTTGGGCGTGTGGTCACGCAAGTATTGCTCGCACGCCACACGGGCCTCGGCGCTTTTGCCGCCATTGGCCAGGGCGGCGATGCTGGCCAGCAAGGTGGCGGCGTCGCTGCTTTTCGGTTCGACGATTGGCGTCACGCTCGTCATGAACGGGCGGGGTCGAACCGCGGGGGGAACGACGCGGGGCTGTGCCTGGCGAATCGGCAACGGCGTGGGCATCAGGGCTGGCACCGGTTGAGGATCGGGAGCGCCCTGGCGGCTGAAGGCAAACGACTGGGCGGCCCCGATCGAGCGCATGCCCAGCCGCCCGAGCAAACTGCCCTCGGCGGGGCCGATGAACAGTACGCCGTCCTGGTGCGTCAGGCGCTTGAGCACCTCGAACACCAGCCGTTGGGTCGGCTGATCGAAATAGATCAACAAGTTGCGGCAGAACACAAAATCGTAGGGTGTTTCGTTCGCCAGCAGTGCCGGATCCAGTAGGTTGCCCACTTGCAGGCGTACCTGTTCGCGGACCCGTTCGCTGAGGCAGTAGCCCTCCCCGTCGAGGGTGAAATGGCGCTCGCGAAAACCGAGGTCCGCCCCCCTGAACGAATTCCTGCCAAAACGCGCGCCTCTGGCTCGCTCTATCGACAGGGGGCTGACGTCCAGCCCGTCGACCTTGAATTGATGAGGCTCCAGGCCCGCATCGAGCAAGGCCATGGCGATTGAATAAGGTTCTTCGCCGGTGGAGCACGGCAAACTGAGAATACGCAGGGCGCGCAAGTGCCTGATTTCGGCCAGGCGCTTGACAGCCAGTCGGGCGAGGGTCGCGAAGGACTCCGGATAGCGAAAGAACCAGGTCTCCGGGACAATCACCGCTTCGATCAGCGCTTGCTGCTCCTGGGTCGATGCCTGCAGGCTTTGCCAATACTCATCGGAGGTTCGTCCAGGTACGGCGATGATGCGCTGGCGCACGGCCCGCTCGATGATGGCGGTGCCGACGGAGGTGACATCCAGACCGATGCGCTCCTTGAGGAAGTCGAAAAAACGCTGGTCGCTGTTCATGGCTGTGCCTCAAGGCCATCGAGACTCAACGGTGGCGTGGGAAACAGCACGGCACGGACCGCTTCATCGAGCAGGTCATTGACCCGCACCCATTGCAGCAAGCCCTGGGCATCTTCGCGCACCGGGCCCAGGTACGGCGCCTGTCGGTTATCCAGGCCATAAGGCTGGAACTCCAGCGGATCGCAGCGCAACGTGTCGGTGGCCTGCTCCAGGATCAAACCCAGCACCTGCCCCGGCAATTGCTCGTCGGGCCGGTAATGCACCAGCACCAGCCGCGTACTGGTACGGGCCTCGGCGCGTTGGCCGAAGGCCAGGCTGCACAGGTCGATCACCGGCACCACTGTCCCGCGCCAGGCGAACACACCCGCCACCCAGGCGGGTGCCCGGGCGATCGGTTTGAGAGGCAGGCGTGGCAGCACTTCCACCACGTCGGTAGCCTGCAGGGCATAGCGCTCGTTGCCGATGCTAAACATCAGGAACAAGGTTTGACGGGTCGCCGACGCGGCGCCACGCCTGGCCTCGAACTCGCTCATCAGACTTTGAATCGCGAGACGCCGCCACGCAGCCCCACGGCCACCTGGCTCAACTCATCGATGGCAGAACTGGCCTGACGCAAGGACTCCACGGTCTGGCTGCTGGCATCGCCCAGTTGAACCAGGGCGTGATTGATCTGTTCGGCACCGGTGGCCTGGGTCTGCATGCCCTCGTTGACCATCAGCACCCGCGGCGCCAGCGCCTGGACCTGATGGATGATCTGCGACAGCTGCTCGCCGACCTGCTGCACCTCGGCCATGCCACGGCGGACCTCTTCGGAGAACTTGTCCATACCCATCACACCAGCGGACACGGCGGACTGGATTTCGCGCACCATCTGTTCGATGTCATAGGTGGCTACCGCCGTCTGGTCGGCCAGGCGGCGTACCTCGGTGGCGACCACGGCGAAGCCGCGACCGTACTCGCCGGCCTTTTCCGCTTCGATGGCAGCGTTGAGGGACAGCAGGTTGGTCTGGTCGGCCACCTTGACGATGGTGACCACCACCTGGTTGATGTTGCCGGCCTTCTCGTTGAGGATCGCCAGCTTGGCATTCACCAGGTCGGCGGCGCCCATCACCGAATGCATGGTTTCTTCCATGCGCGCCAGACCTTGCTGACCGGAACCGGCGGCCACCGAGGCCTGGTCGGCGGCGGCGGAGACTTCGGTCATGGTGCGCACCAGGTCACGGGAGGTCGCCGCGATCTCGCGAGAGGTGGCGCCGATCTCCGTGGTGGTGGCGGCGGTTTCCGTGGCCGTGGCCTGTTGCTGGCGAGAGGTGGCGGCAATCTCGGTCACCGAGGTGGTGACTTGCACCGACGAGCGCTGGGCCTGGGACACCAGGGAGGTCAGCTCGGCCATCATGTCGTTGAAACCGGTTTCCACCGCACCGAACTCGTCTTTGCGCGCCAGGTTCAGGCGTCCGCTCAAATCGCCGCTGCGCATGACCTCGAGAATTTCCACGATGCGGTTCATCGGCGCCATGATTGCGCGCATCAACAGCAGGCCGCAGAGAACCGCAACGACCATCGCGACGATAAACGACAGGCCCATGGCGACCTTGGCGGCCGAGACCGCTTTGTCTATGGTCCCGGTGGCCTGCTCCGCCAGTTCACGGTTGCGTTCGATGATGTGATTCAGATGCGTCCGTCCGCCGATCCAGGCGGCCGTCAGCTCTGTGTCCAGTGCCCGCCGCGCACCTTCGTAATCCTTGCGCTGATAGAGGTCGAGGACTTTCGCCATCGCCAGGTTGAATGCCTGGTGATTGGTCTCGAACTCGTCGAAAGACGCTTGGTCGGCCGGGTTCTGGATCAGCTTTTGGTAGTTTTGTATTTCTTCACGCAGATGCTGCTCGAAGCCTTGGTAGCGGGCCTTGTCCTCGGCGGTGATTTCCCGGTTGCCCGAGAGGCCGACGATCTGTTGGGTCAGGACGTAGCTGTCGACCCAGCCCCCGCGGATCATGGAACTGTAATACACCCCAGGCACTGCATCGGCACGTACCCGCTCTTCACCGTCCTGGATCTTCAACAACCGCGAATACGAGACAACCACCATCAGCAGCATGATGGCGATGATCACCGCAAAACTCGCCAGGATGCGTTGGCGCAACGTCCAGTTCTTCACAGTAAAACCTCGGGGAGACTTCGAAATGCTGGGGAGTATAGCCGAGGGGCGTGTTGTGCTGATGTTGGATGCCACCACTGTGGAAGCGGGCTTGCTCGCGAAAGCGGTGGGTCAGCGTGCACCTGTATTGAATGTGCCGCCGCCATCGCGGGCAAGCCCTGATGCCAGTCAGTTAAGCCACAAACCTATGGGAGCAAAGCTTGAAACCTGTGGGAGCAAAGCTTGCTCGCGATTGCGGTAAGTCAGTCAGCAGCAATGTTGACTGTTCTGTCGTTATCGCGAGCAAGCTTTGCTCCCACAGGTTTGTGCTCCCACAGGAGAATGGTGTTTGTCAGGCGTTATCTACAAGGCAGCCCGTCGCACCTGATTCTCCAGCTCGACCTTCAACCCAGGCTCCAGCTTGAGCTGCCGCGCCAGCTCATCGAGGTAGGACTTTTCCATGAAGTTCTCTTCGTCCACCAGCATCACACTGGCGATGTACATTTCCGCGGCCATTTCCGGGGTGCCGGCGGCGCGGGCGACGTCGGTGGGGTCCAGGGGCTTGTTGAGCTCGGCATGTAGCCAGTGCCGCAGTTCCTGGTCACTGTCGAGCTTGGTGAATTCGCCTTCGATCAACTGCCGCTCACGCTCATCCACATGACCGTCGGCCTTGGCCGCCGCCACCAAAGCCTTGAGGATGGCCTGGCTGTGCTGCTCGACCTGTGCCGGAGGGATGCGGTCCAGGGTCTGGGGTTCCGTTTGCGGCGCGCGGCCCTGCTGTGCCTGCCAGTTGCCGTAGGCCTTGTATGCGATCACGCCCAGCGCGGCGAGACCGCCGTAGAGCGCAACCTTGCCGCCGGTCTTGCGGACTCGCTTGTTACCCAGCAGCAACCCCATGGCACCCGCCGCCAATGCACCGCCGCCGGCACCGGAAAGGAGGCCGCCAAGCCCGCCCGACCCGGCCTTGCCCCCCAGCAGGTCACCAAGCCCACCGGCCGGCTTGTTCTGCGCGCCGCCCGCCTTGTTCTGCAACAGGTCCTGGCCGGACCTGAGTAACTGATCGAGTAGTCCACGGGTGTTCATTTCGCTGCCTCCACGTGTTCGGGTAACCGGATTCGCAAGGCCACCAGCCTAAATCGAAAGTGCCCGAAGTCGGCGACGAGAGTGCTTCGAGATGTTGCTCGCCTCTCAGAACGCTTCGGCAACCCTTCAGAAAAAACGATATACACTGCAGAACATCGATAAAAACAGCCCACCGGGTATTCGCCCATGATGACCCTGCGTCAGATCCGCCATTTCATCGCCGTAGCCGAGACCGGCTCGATTTCCGCCGCTGCGCAAGCCGCGTTCATTTCCCAGTCCACCCTGACCCTGGCCATCCAGCAACTGGAACAGGAGATCGGTGTCAGCCTGTTCAACCGCCACGCCAAGGGCATGACCCTGACCCATCAGGGCCATCAGTTCCTGCGCCAGGCCCACCTGATCCTCGCCACCGTCGACAACGCCAAGCGCAGCCTGCAGCAAAGCACCGACCAGGTAGCCGGCCATCTGACCGTCGGAGTGACCAGCCTGGTCGCCGGCTATTACCTGGCCGATCTGCTGACCCGCTTCCAACGTGCCTACCCGAATGTGGTGATCCGCGTGATGGAAGACGAACGGCCCTATATCGAACATCTGCTGGTCAGCGGTGAAATCGACGTCGGCGTGCTCATCCTGTCCAACCTCGAAGACCGCCATGCCTTGCAGACCGAAGTACTGACCCACTCTCCGCACCGCTTGTGGCTACCGGCGCAGCACCCGCTGCTGGAGCACGACAGCATCAACTTGACGGATGTCGCCTGCGAGCCGTTGATCCAACTGAACGTCGATGAGATGGAGCGCAACGCCCAGCGCCTGTGGCGTGGCGCAGGCCTGCAACCGAAGATCACGTTGCGCACCGCCTCGACCGAAGCGGTACGCAGCCTGGTAGCGGCGGGACTGGGGGTGTCGATCCAACCGGACATGACGTACCGCCCTTGGTCACTGGAGGGCGACATCATCGAAGCGCGTCCGATCGCCGACCTCAACCAGACCCTCGACGTCGGGCTGGCCTGGCGCCGCGGCACGTCACGACCGGCGCTGGTCGATCCATTCCTGACCGTCGCCCGGGAGCAACCCCAGGGCGGACGCAAGCCATCTATTTAATCGAATGCAGACTTGAGTATTTAGAATTTGTCGACCCGGAGGCCGCGCACTAGTCTTGCGGCATCACCACGATCCCTGTGGGAGCGAGCCTGCTCGCGATGGCGGAGTGTCATTAAAGC